>NZ_JAFCTN010000017.1:0-109349 GCF_049896045.1 Pseudomonas sp. PWP3-1b2 | reverse complement strand
CGGTGTGTCATTCACTGCAATGCTGACTGATCCACCGCATTCGCGAGCAAGCCCGCTCCCACATTGATTGCATTTCAGCCCGAGTGCTCAGGCCTGCAAATACCGCAGCACCGACTCACAAATCATCTCCCGATGCCGTTGCTTCACCGCTTCATCCGACAGTTCGATCTGAAAAATCTCACTGAACGTATGGCGGTTGGACACCCGGTAAAAGCTGAACGAGTTGATCAGCAAATGCACGTCCAACGGCTCCAGCCCCGCGCGAAATACGCCACTCTCGGCACCGCGCTGCAAGGTCGCGCCCAACGCTTCGAGGATGTTGCTGTTCATCGCCTTGATCGAATCCGAACGCTTCACGTACTCGGCATTGTGGATATTTTCGATGCTGACGATGCGCACGAAATCCACGTTCTGATCGTGGTGATCAAAGGTGAATTCCACCAACCGGCGGATCGCTTCGCGCGGTTCCAGCTCGGTAAGGTTCATGCGCGTTTCGGTGGTACGGATGTCGCCGTACAGCTTCTCCAGCACCTCAAGGTACAGCTGTTCCTTACTGCCGAAGTAGTAATAGATCATGCGCTTTGAGGTGTGGATGCGCTCGGCAATGGCATCGACACGCGCACCGGACAGGCCCTGCTGAACAAACTCGACAATGGCTTCCTGAAGGATGTTTTCGCGGGTCTTTTCCGGGTTGTTCTTGCGACTCTTGCGCGGTGCGTCTGACACCGCGGGGAGTTCGGGACTCGAGGTCATGGTGCGCTCACGGCCATTGTTGTTCGGCGGTGATTATGGGGCGCGATGCTCGCCGAAGGAAGCACCCGCCCCGCCCTTATAAACGCGCCTGACGCACCGCGCCGCTGCGCGATTTGGCCATCGCCGCCAGGCGCACCGCCACGTTGGCCGCGCCGTAGCCAGCGTAACCGTTTTTGCGCTGAATGATCTCGAAGAAAAACCGCCCCTCGAACGGTTCGGTGTACACGTGAAACAACTCACCGCCAGAGGCGTCGCGGTCATACAGCACGTTGTAGTACGCAAGCTCGCTGAGGAATTGCTCGTCGAAATCAAAGCGCGCCGCAAGGTCGTCGTAATAGTTGAGAGGGATATCCAGCAGCGGCACACCCGCCTCCTTGGCCCGGCTCACCTCGGCGAAAATGTCCGCGCAGTCGAAGGCAATATGGTGCACGCCCGAGCCGCGATAGCTCGACAGCGCGTGGGAAATGGCGGTGTTGCGGTTCTCGGAAATATTCAACGGCAGGCGAATCGAACTGCAACGGCTGCGCAACGCACGGCTTTTCACCAGGCCGTACGGGTCGGGCAACACCACTTCATCGTCGGCTTCGAAATCCAGCAGGCTCTTGTAGAACAGCACCCAGCTGTCGAGGCTGTCGGCCGGCAAGGCCATGGCCATGTGGTCGATGCGCAGCAAACCACCGCTGGACGCCGTCGCGGCTTGCAGGTTGAAGTCGGTGTCGTAGAGCGAACCCTCGCAGGAATCCACCAGATAAATCAGGCTGCCGTCCGGCGCGCGCACCGCCGCCAGCTCCTGCTCGTTCGGCCCGACCAGCCCGCGATACGGCTGGCCCTTGTAGGCCACCGCGCGTTCCAGGGCTTTGGCGCTGTCCTTGACCCGAATCGCCGTGGCGCACAGCGACGGCCCGTGGGCTTCGAAAAAATTGTGCGCGAAGGAATAGGGTTCACAGTTGAGGATCAGGTTGATATCACCCTGGCGCAACAGGCTCACGCTCTTGGAACGATGCTGCCCGGCCTTGACGAACCCCAGGCGTTCCAGCCAGTGCGTCAGCTTGGCGCCGAGGTTTTCGTCCACGGCAAATTCGAGAAATTCGATGCCGTCGTAGTCGCTGGCGGCGGGGGTATCAAACAGAATCTCGACGGGCTGGGCCGGCGCTTCCTGCTGCAAGCGTTCGCGGGTTTTCTCTTCCAGGTACAACAGCGAGCGCAAGCCGTCCGCCGCATTCGCCCGTGTCGGTGCCGCGCGGAAACCGTCGTTGAAAATCTCCAGGGACAGCGGCCCGGTGTAACCACTCTTGATGATCGGCGCCAGAAAGCCCGCCAGGTCGAACTCGCCCTGCCCCGGGAAGCACCGGAAATGCCGGCTCCACTCCAGCACGTCCATCGCCAGGATCGGCGCGTCGGCCATTTGCACGAAGAAGATTTTGTCGCCAGGGATCCCGGCGATAGCACTCGGGTCGCCTTTCAAAGACAAGGTGTGAAAGCTGTCGAGCAACACACCCAAGGCCGGATGATCGATCTGCCGCACCAGGTTCCACACCTGTTGCCAGGTGTTCACGTGCTTGCCCCACGCCAGCGCTTCATAACCGATACGCAAGCCGCGCTGCCCGGCCCGTTCGGCGAGCAGGCTGAGATCATCGAGCAAAATGCGTTCATCGCCCACCGAATCCGCTGAGGCATTGCTGCACACCAGCACCAGGTCGGTGCCCAGTTCCTGCATCAGGTCGAACTTGCGCTCGGCACGCTCCAGGTTGCGCGCGAGGCGGTCGCGGCGGCAGCCTTCAAAGTCGCGAAAGGGCTGGAACAAGGTGATGGCAATGCCCAGATCGGCGCACATTTGCTTAACTTCGCGCGGGCTGCCGTCGTAATACAGCAGGTCGTTCTCGAAGATCTCAACTCCGTCAAACCCGGCGGCGGCAATGGCTTCGAGCTTTTCCGGCAGGGTGCCGCTCAAGGAAACGGTGGCAATGGAACGTTGCATAGGGCGACTCCCGGCACTTGTTATTTGTGGCAAATTATTCGCCCCCAGCCTACAGGCAGCAATAAAAATGTACGAACCGGTTAGTTTTCGGTGCGATTATCGAACACTATGCCCCTTTGGCGAATTGACGATTTTTTAGTCGCTGCGCACCATCGAAAACGTAAGCAGACCCAGAACACACCATAAAAATTTCAAAAAACGGGTACGACCTCATGCCTTCGCAAAACTCCGTCCTGGCCGCGCGCCCGGGCAACCCGCACGCCGGCATCGGCGACAAAATCCGCGGCGCCCTGGCCGTGGGTAAAACCCGCTGGGGCATGCTGGCCCTGGTGTTTTTCGCCACCACCCTGAACTACATCGACCGCGCCGCCCTCGGTGTGATGCAGCCTATCCTTGCCAAGGAAATGAGCTGGACGGCGATGGACTACGCCAACATCAACTTCTGGTTTCAGGTCGGCTACGCGATAGGTTTTGTGCTGCAAGGCCGCCTCATCGACCGCGTGGGCGTGAAACGCGTGTTCTTCTGCGCGGTGCTGCTGTGGAGCCTGGCCACCGGCGCCCATGGCCTGGCCACCTCGGCGGTCGGCTTTATGGTGTGCCGCTTTATCCTCGGGCTGACCGAAGCCGCCAACTACCCGGCCTGCGTCAAGACCACGCGGTTGTGGTTCCCGGCGGGTGAACGCGCAGTCGCCACCGGCATCTTCAACGCCGGCACCAACGTTGGCGCAATGATGACGCCGATGCTGCTGCCGTTAATTCTGCACGTGTGGGGCTGGCAGGCGGCGTTTCTGTGCATGTCGGCACTCGGCGGCATCTGGCTGGTGTGCTGGGGCTTGAAGTACTACAACCCGGAAGACCATCCGAGCGTTAAACAATCCGAATTGGACTACGTGCAACAGCAAGCCGAACCGGAACAACCGCGCGTGCCGTTCAGCCGCATCCTGCGCATGCGCGGCACCTGGGCGTTCGCCCTCGCCTACTCGCTGACCGCGCCGGTGTTCTGGTTCTACCTGTATTGGCTGCCGCCGTTTTTGAATCAGCAATACAACCTGGGCATCAACGTGACCCAGATGGGCATTCCGCTGATCATCATCTACCTGACGGCCGACTTCGGCAGTGTTGGTGGGGGGATTCTGTCTTCGTTCCTGATCGGCCGTGGGATGAATCCGATCAAGGCGCGGCTGTTGTCGATGCTGCTGTTTGCCTGCTGCATCGTCGGCGTGATCATGGCGGCCGGCTCGAGCCAGCTGTGGGTCGCGGTGTTTGCCATTTCATTGGCCATCGGCGCGCACCAGGCCTGGACCGCCAACATCTGGAGCCTGGTGATGGACTACACGCCCAAGCACATGATGAGCACGGTGTTTGGTTTCGGCGGGATGTGCGCGGCCATCGGCGGCATGTTCATGACCCAGATCGTCGGCCATATCCTGACCGTGACGAACAACAACTACACCGTGTTGTTCACACTGATCCCGGCGATGTACTTCATCGCGCTGGTGTGGATGTACTTCATGGCGCCGCGCAAGATCCCGACCGTAGACGCCTGACCTAGCGCCGCCGCTGCTGCCAGGCGGCGGCCAGCCCGCTCATGCAGATCACCCCGATGCCGACCACCGTGGTCAGGTCGGGGGTATGGTTGAACACCAGCCAGCCCAACAACCCTGCGAACACGATCTGGCAATAGCCAAACGGCGCCAGCAAGGCCGGCGCCGCGAAGCGGAACGCCTGGGTCAACATCAAGTGCGCAGTCATGCCACAGGTACCCAGCGCCAGCATCAACACGCCGTGCCACAGCGTCGGCAACTGCCAGAAGAACGGCACCATCGCGCTCATCACCAGGGTATTGCACAAGCCGGCGAAGAAGTTGCTGGTGGTGGGCGTGTCGTATTTGCTGAGGATGCGCGTGAGCAACTGGTAGAAGCAGAAGAACAGCGCCGAACACAGCGGCAGCAACACCGCCGGGGTGAACAGCTCGCCGCCGGGGTGGATGATCACCAGCACGCCGATAAACCCGCAAATCACCGCCAGCCACTGGCCACGCGTCACGTGTTCGCCGAGCAACGGCACTGAAAGCGCGGTGACCAGGATCGGCGCCAGGAAGTTCACCGCCGTGGCCTCCGCCAACGGGATGTAATGCAATGCTGCGGTGAAAAACAGGCTGGTGCCCAACAGGCACAACGCCCGCACCACCTGCATGCCCGGCCGTTTACTGCGCAGCACGCGCAAGCCCGACTGCGGCAGGAAAATCCCGGCCATCAGCAAGGTGTGCACCAGGTAACGCGCCCACACCACCATCACAATCGGATAGAACCCGGCCAGGTATTTGGACAAAGCGTCGTGGCTGGAAAACAGAAACGTCGCCACCACAATCAGCAAAATGCCTTTGAAGGGATGGTTGACGCCGGAGAGAGGTGTGCTGACAGTCATTGAATTCTCTTGCATGGCGGGCTGAACGCTTTTGCACTCAACCCGGTAATCTAGCAGCCAAGCTTGCGTCTGCCCCAAGAGCATAACCAAACACCGTGCGAACAGCGCACTAAATCACGGGATACCAGTCCAACGCTGCACTTCTCACCGCGCGTTGAACACTTTTTAAACAAGGCCTGCCCGCTATGAAAAAAACTCTGTTTGTTCTGTCTGCCCTTGCCCTGCTCACCGCATGCAATAAAGAGCCAAAGGAAGCGTCCAAGCCCGCGCCAGCCTCGGTGCAAGCCACCCTCGTGCCAGCCACCCCGCCCACCGATAAATGGGTTGGCAAATGGATCGGCGTGGAAGGCCTGAACCTGACCATCGCCAAAGACGAAAGCATTGGCCGTGGGCATTATATTTTGACCATGCAATACGGCCTCGACGCTGACGACTCCGGCACCTTCAAGGGTGAAGCGAACGAAGATGGCATCGCATTTACCCGCCCGGACGGCCCGCAACAGCTGAGCGCCGGCGACGGTGAAGCCACCGGTTTGAAATGGCTGGCGGATAAAAAGGACTGCCTGGTGGTCGATACTGGCGAAGGTTACTGCCGCGACTGACCTGGCAAACCTGACACAACTTTCATCTGGCGCCCCTGCCGACACGGCCTGATAGCAGCGATACTAGGCCGCTCTCGTACCTGTCGGACAGCCGGGCTGGCGCCATGCCCATGCACCAACAACACTGCTTTGAACTAAGTGTTTCGCAGGTTTAACGAGAGGATTGCCCCATGCTATGGAAAAAAGGCCGACGCAGCGACAACGTGGTAGATGCGCGAAATGACAGTGGCGGCGGCGGTGGCGGGGGCATGCGGTTTGGCGGCGGCAAGGGCCTGAGCCTGACGGCGATTGTGCTGATCGTGGGCATCGGCTGGCTGACCGGCCAGGACCCGATGCAGATCCTCGGCCAATTGACCGGCCAAGGGGAACAAGCACCGTCGGTAAGCACGCAATCGCAGCAGGCGCCGCCGGCGAATGACCAACAGGCGGATTTTGTGCGCGCCATTCTGGGCGACACCGAAGACACCTGGGGCCAGGTCTTCAAGGAAAACGGGTTGGTGTACCAGAACCCGAAACTGATTCTGTTCCGCGGGCGTGTGAATTCCGCCTGCGGTGGCGCCAGCTCAGCCAGCGGCCCGTTCTATTGCCCGGCTGACCGGCAGGTGTATCTGGACCTGGATTTTTTCCGGGAAATGTCCCAACGCTTCCAGGCCGCCGGCGATTTTGCCCAGGCCTATGTGATCGCCCACGAAGTCGGGCACCACGTGCAAACGTTGCTGGGCATCTCGGCCAAGATCCAGACCGCGCGCGAGCAAGGTCGGCCGATGCAAGGCGACGGCGGCCTGCTGGTGCGCCAGGAGCTGCAAGCCGACTGCTTTGCTGGCGTGTGGGCCAACCGTGCACAAAAACGCCTGAACTGGCTGGAGCCCGGCGACATTGAAGAAGCACTGAACGCGGCCAACGCCATCGGCGATGATCGTTTGCAGCAACAGGGTCAAGGGCGCGTCGTGCCGGACTCGTTTACCCACGGCACCTCGGCACAGCGGGTTCGCTGGTTCAAGACCGGCTTTGCAGGGGGCCAGATCAATCAATGCGACACCTTTAACTCCAAGAGTCTCTAAATGAATAAACGATTGGGTTTGCTGCTCGGCTTAATGATTACCTGTTCCACCACTTGGGCCGCCGAGAAAGAACAGGGCGTCAAGGAAGTCAGCCCCGATCGTTTTCACCTGGATGGCGGCGACCTCAGCCTGGGCCTGAGCCAGGACTGGAGCAAGCCGCTGCCCCAAGTTACTCGCGCGTTGATCATCGTCCACGGCCGCCTGCGCAATGCGCAAACCTACCTGCAAAGCGGTGAAGATGCCGCCAAGCATGCTGGCCAGGCGGGCAATACGCTGGTGATCGCGCCGCAGTTTCTCAATCAATCCGACGTGAAGCGCAACCACCTCGACAACGGCGTGCTGCGCTGGAATGGCAATGACTGGATGGCCGGCGATGCCTCCACCGGGCCTGGCCAGATCAGCTCCTTCGGTGCCCTCGACCAGCTCATCAAGCACTTGGGCAACCGCAAACTATTCCCGGCGCTGAAAGAAATCGTGGTGGCCGGGCATTCCGGCGGTGGTCAGGTGGTGCAGCGTTTTGCGCTGACCGGCCATGATCACCCGATGCTGCAAACCGAAGGCATCAGCCTGCGCTACGTCGTTGCCAACCCGTCGTCTTACGCCTACTTCACGCCGCAGCGCCCGGTGAAGTTTGATGTCGCCAGTTGCCCAGGCTTCAACGACTGGAAATACGGCATGCAGCACCTGCCCGACTATGCAAAGGGCCAGAGCGCCCAGCAGCTTGAGCAAGCTTACGTTTCACGCGACGTGACCTACCTGTTGGGCCAGCAGGACACCGACCCGAACCACCCGGCGCTGGATAAAAGCTGCGAAGCCGAAACCCAGGGGCCGTATCGCCTGATTCGCGGGCACAACTATTTTGATTACCTCAAGGCGCGCCATCCGCAGTTGACGCACAAACTGGTGGAAGTGCCGGGGGTTGGGCATAACGGCGACGGGATGTTTACCTCGCCTGAAGGCGAGAAGGTACTCTTTGCTCAATAGTCACTGAAAAAATGCGATAAGAAATGTGGGAGCGGGCTTGTGTGGGAGCTGGCTTGCCTGCGATGGCATCACCTCGGTCTGTCAGCTATACCGAGGTGATGCTATCGCGGGCAAGCCCGACTCCCACACAAACTGGCTCCCACATTTGAACGCCATCGCCTGGGCTAAATCATTCGGCGCAAGGCAGAGCAATCTTCAGCATGCCAATCGGCAAGCCCCGGCCACGGGTTTTCCGGCAGGTTCACCAACACTGTCCGCGCCCCCGCCGCCCGGCCGCAATCCAGGTCAAAGCGGTAATCGCCCACCATCACCATCTCGCTCGGCGAAACGCCCCAGGCTGCAGCCAGCTTCAACAGGCCACCAGGGTCAGGCTTGGGCGGCGCATCTTCCCGCCCCAACACGTCTTCAATCGCAAAGCAGTCCGCCAACCCAATCGCTTCCAGCGTCACATGCGCCAACTCCTGCGCATTGCGAGTCAAAATGCCCAGGCGATAACCACGCCCGGCCAACTCGCGCACCAGTTCCACCGCACCCTCGGCCGCCACTGAAGCCAACGCCAGTTCACGCTCATGCTCCAGCAACCAGGCGTGTTTGGCCGCCGACACTTGCGCAGGCAACGCCGCCAGATGTGTGAGGATGTCGTCCTCGGGCGGAATCTCCAGCGCCACGCGAATCGCCGCAAAGTCATGCACGCCCACGGTCAGGGTGCCGTCCATGTCGAACACCCAATGCTTGATCTGCGTCAGGCTCATGCCCAATCCTTGCGATGGCGAATCAAGCCTTCCTGTGTCACCGAGGCCACAAGTTGCCCGGCGCGGTTGTACACGCTGCCCCGCGAAAACCCACGGGAATTACCGGCCCACGGGCTGTCCATGGCGTACAGCAACCAGTCATCGGCGCGCAGGTCGGCGTGGAACCACAGCGCGTGGTCGAGGCTGGCGACCTGCATGTCTTTTTGCCAAACGGTCTTGCCATGGGGCAGCAAGGACGTGGTCAGCAAACCGAAGTCCGAGGCGTAGGCCAGCAAGTATTTATGCAGCGCTGGCGAGTCGGCCAAGGCACCGTCGGCACGAAACCACACGTATTTGACCGGGTCCGACGCCTGCGGGTTGAACGGGTCTTTCTCGGTGACCGGGCGTACTTCGATCGGCTTGGGGCACAGCAGCTTCTCGCGCATGTGCTCAGGAATCAGGTGCGCACGCTGTTGGGTCAGCTCCAGCTCCGACGGCAGGTTCTCCGGGCCCACCACCACCGGCATGGTGGTCTGGTGCTCAAAGCCCTCTTCGTCGTACTGGAACGAGGCGCTGCAGGTGAAAATCGGGTTGCCCTTCTGGATCGCGGTCACGCGGCGCGTGCTGAAACTGCCGCCGTCGCGCACGCGGTCCACCGAATACACCACCGGCAACGAGGCGTCGCCTGGGCGCAAAAAATAGCCGTGCAGGGAATGCACGTGCCGCGCTTCTTCTACGGTCTGGCTGGCGGCCGACAACGACTGGCCGAGCACCTGGCCGCCGAACAACTGGCGAAAACCCAGGTCCTGGCTGCGGCCGCGAAAGAGGTTTTCCTCGATCGGCTCCAGTGTCAGCAAGTCCACCAGATCTTCCAATACTTGGCTCATAGAGCAACTCCTACAAACGGTGAGGCATTCCGGGCTGCTTATCCGTGCAGCGTGTCCAACCATTGGGCGCGGGTGATGCGGTACAAAACATGATGGCGCAGCGCGTCATCGGCTGCGACCTTGGGGTGTTCAAAATCTGCCTGCGGATCGTAATGCATACCGATGGCCTGCATGACTTTTTGTGATGGCAGATTGGTCTCGGTGGTAAAGGCCAGCACCTCATCCAGCTGCAAGCGATCGAAGCCGCAGCGCAATGCCGTCCACGCCGCCTCGCTGGCATAACCCAGGCCCCAATGCTCACGGGCCAGGCGCCAGCCGATTTCCACTGCCGGGGTGAAGCCAGCCTCGAAATTGACGTTTTGCAGCCCGGTCAGGCCGATGAATTCGCCGGTGTCCTTGCGCTGCAACGCCCAGAAGCCAAAGCCATACTCAGCAAAGTGCCCACGAATGCGGCCGATCAGCGCCGCGCTTTCCAGATGGCTCAGCTTGGCCGGGAAATAACGCATGACCTGCGCGTCGGTGCACATGCGCGCAAATTCCGTCAGGTCGCTGTCGCGCCATTGGCGCAGCACCAACCGTGCGCTTTCCAATTCCAGTATCGGCTCCATGGGGCCCCTCCCTTGCCATGTGCGTGAGTGTACAACGCGGGTAAGATGCGTCGCAGGTTCCCGTCAGAAAATCCCATGCCACTGCCCCTGATCTACCACGATGACTACAGCCCCGAGTTCCCGGCGGACCATCGCTTCCCCATGGACAAATTTCGCCTGTTGCGCGACCACCTGGTGGACAGCGGCCTGACCAAGGACAGCCAACTGCTGCGCCCCGAACTGTGCCCAACCGAGATTCTGGCCCTGGCCCATGACACCGGGTATATCGAACGCTACATGAGTGGCGAGTTGTCCCGCGAAGACCAACGGCGCCTCGGCCTGCCGTGGAACGAGGCCCTGGCCCGACGCACCGTGCGCGCGGTCGGCGGCTCAATCCTCGCCGCCGAACAGGCGCTGGAACACGGCCTGGCCTGCCACCTGGCTGGCGGCACCCACCACGCTCACTACGATTACCCGGCGGGCTTTTGCATCTTCAATGACCTGGCCGTGATCAGCCATTACCTGCTGGCCAGCGGCCGGGTCAACCGCGTGCTGATCTTTGATTGTGACGTGCACCAGGGCGACGGCACCGCGCGCATCCTCCATGACACGCCGGATGCCATCACCGTGTCGCTGCACTGCGAAAAGAACTTCCCCGCGCGCAAGGCCCAAAGCGACTGGGACATCCCGCTGCCCATGGGCATGGGCGATGCCGACTACCTCCAAGTGGTCGACGACGCGCTCAACTACCTGCTGCCGCTGTATCAGCCCGACCTGGTGCTGTACGACGCCGGCGTGGATGTGCACAAGGACGACGCCCTCGGTTACCTCAAGCTGACTGACGCAGGGGTTGCGGCCCGTGATGAAAGCGTGATGCGCCACTGCCTGGGCCGCGACATCCCGGTGATGGGCGTAATCGGCGGCGGCTACAGCAAAGACCGCCCTGCCCTGGCCCGCCGCCACGGCATCCTGCACCACAGCGCACAACGGGTGTGGACGTCATCAGGTTGTCATTGAGGTGTGAGCGTTACCCACAATGGCTGTGGAACCACCTGTGGATAACTTGAGTGTAAGCCTCTGAAAGCACGCAAGCACTTGGGCTGCAGAAAACTGTACGTTTTTTGACCAGATACTTGTCCACAACCTTCGCCGGTGTGCTGGGCTGGGCGGCAGCAGGCGTGGGCATCATCACCTCGTTCGTGTTCCCGATCATCGAAGTGGTCAAGCGCGAGAAACAACAAGACCAATTCTTCGGCGCCCTGGTGCCGGTGCTCGACAAATACGGCCTCACCGGCGGCCCGATCACCGACGCCGACCGCGCCGACGAGTACCCGCCAAACACCAACACCGGCTTTGCCTGACCCCGCCGGCTGCGCTCCCCCTTGTGGCGAGCGAACTTGTTGTGGCGAGCGGGCCTGTTGTGGCGAGCGGGCCTGTTGTGGCGAGCGGGCTTGCCCCGCGTTGGGCTGCGTAGCAGCCCCAATAAAGTCGCTGCGTTTCCTCAGAAAGAACGCGGTAGCAGTATTGGGGCTGCTACGCAGCCCAACGCGGGGCAAGCCCGCTCGCCACAACAAGCCTGCTAACCACAACAGGCCCGCTCACCACAACAAGCTCGCTAACCACAACAGGCCCGTTCACCACAACAACCCTTTTCCCACCCCCACAACCGCGCGGCATCTCTTACAATGGGCGCCCTTTCTTTACACGCCAGGCCTGCTGATGTCCGCCACTGCCCCTTCCCACGTCGCCATTATCGGCGGCGGCCCTGCCGGGCTGATGGCCGCCGAAGTCTTGAGCCAGGCGGGCGTGCGGGTAGACCTTTACGACGGCATGCCGTCGGTGGGCCGCAAGTTCCTGCTGGCGGGCGTGGGCGGCATGAACATCACCCACTCCGAAGACTACCCGGCGTTTTTGTCGCGCTATGCCGAGCGTGCGCCGCACGTGGCGCCGCTGCTGCGAGCGTTTGGCGCCGAGGCGTTGTGTGAGTGGATTCATGGTTTGGGGATTCAGACCTTTGTCGGCACTTCCGGTCGGGTGTTTCCTACCGACATGAAAGCCGCCCCGCTGCTGCGCGCGTGGCTCAAGCGCCTGCGCGATCAGGGCGTGGTTATCCACACCCGTCATCGCTGGATAGGCTGGAATGCTGACGGTGACTTACTTATCCACAGCCCGGACGGCGAGAAAGTTGTCCACAGCGACGCGGTGCTACTGGCGCTCGGTGGCGGCAGTTGGTCACGCCTGGGCTCCGACGGTGCCTGGCTCAAGTTGCTGGAGGACAAAGGCGTGCCTTACGCCCCGCTGCAACCGAGCAACTGTGGTTTCGAGGTGTCGGCCTGGACTAAATTGATGGTCAGCAAATTCGCCGGCGCGCCGTTGAAAAACGTTGCCATCGGGTCGGCGGATGACAAGCCCCGGCTGGGCGAATGCGTGGTTACCGCCAGCGGGATCGAAGGCAGCTTGATCTACGCGCTGTCGGCGCCGATTCGGGAAGCAATCAACCGTGACGGCTCGGCGACCGTGCACATCGACCTGCTGCCGAGCAAGCCACTGGACAAGGTGCAGGCCGCCTTGGCCAAGCCCCGTGGGTCGCGGTCGATGAGCAAGCATTTGCACAGTCACTTGGGGCTGGATGGGGTGAAAGCTGCGCTGTTGCGTGAACTGGCGCCCGCTGAGCACTTCAATGACCCGGCGCAACTGGCGGTGGATATCAAGGCGTTGCCGCTGACCCTGGTGAAAACCCGGCCGATGGACGAAGCGATCAGCACCGCCGGTGGCGTGCCGTTTGAAGCGCTGGACGAGCGTTTGATGCTCAAGCAACTGCCGGGGGTGTTTTGTGCGGGGGAGATGCTGGATTGGGAAGCGCCGACCGGCGGGTATTTGCTGACGGGGTGCTTTGCCAGTGGCAGAGCGGCTGGGCGCGGCCTGTTGGAATGGCTTAGCCGCTGAGACCGCTATCGCAGGCAAGCCAGCTCCCACATTTTGATCGGTGAATACGGTCAAAGGTGGGAGCTGGCTTGCCTGCGATGAGGCCATCAGCCACACCGCACCATCACTTCTTCTTACGCGGGCCTGTATTAAACACCGGCACCTTGCGCACCGGCTTGATCGAAGGCTCCGGCGGCGTCGCCTCCCCGCTGTCCACCCACTTGCCCAGGTTGCGCTTGCCGCCACCGCCCGACGTTTTAGGTTTCTTCGGTTTCTTCGGCTTCTTCACCACCTGCCCGCTGGCATCGGTGTCCGGCACGCGGTGTTCCGGTTCGAAATCCTGCTCCATCTGGCGGGTCAAGGTCTGACGCGTCAGCATCTCGATGGCCGAGAGCATGTTCACTTCATCGGCGCACACCAGGGAAATCGCTTCACCGGTGTTGCCCGCGCGGCCCGTGCGGCCGATACGGTGGATGTAATCCTCGGCCACGATCGGCAGGTCGAAGTTGACCACCAGTGGCAGGTCTTCGATATCCAGGCCACGGGCCGCCACGTCGGTGGCTACCAGAATCTGCACATCACTGGACTTGAAACGGTCCAGCGCGCGTTGGCGGGTCGCCTGAGGTTTGTCGCCATGGATGCCGTCGGCATTGATGCCCAGGCCCTGCAACTTGTCCACCAGCGCGTCCACGCCGTTACGGGTTTTGGCGAACACCAGCACCTGCTTCCAGCGGCCTTTGCGCATCAAGTGCACGAACAGCTCGGCCTTGCGCTTCTTGTCCACCGGCACAACCCATTGCTTCACGGTGTTGGCAGCCACGTTGCGCGGGCTGACTTCAATGCTCAGCGGGTCGTTGAGCATCTGCCCGGCGAGCAGGCGGATATCATCAGAGAAGGTCGCGGAGAACAGCAGGGTCTGGCGCTTCTTCGGCAGCATGCGATAAATGTTCGCCAGCTCCTCGGAGAAGCCTAGGTCGAGCATGCGGTCGGCTTCATCGAGCACCAGGGTTTGCAGCTGGTTGAGCTTCAGCGCGTTCTGGCGGAACAGGTCAATCAGGCGGCCCGGCGTGGCGACCAGAATGTCGACGCCCTTGCGCAGCTTCATCATCTGCGGGTTGATGCTCACGCCGCCGTAGACCGCGTACGTGGTCAGCGGCAGGTGTTGCGCGTATTCGGCGACGCTGGCGTGAACCTGCTCGGCCAGCTCGCGGGTCGGGCACAGGATCAGCGCGCGCGCCGAGTTGGCGGCGACTTTCGGCCCTTCCATCGTCAGCAGTTGCAACAGCGGCAGGGCGAAACCGGCAGTTTTGCCGGTGCCGGTCTGGGCCGCGGCCATCAGGTCGCGACCGGCCAGCACCGCCGGAATGGCTTGCGCCTGCACCGGCGTCGGGGTCTGGTAGCCAAGCGTCTCAAGGGCGCGCAGCAAGGGTTCGATCAGGCCAAGGGAGGCGAAAGTCATGTATTTACCGTAGGAAAAATTCAGCGCAAAGCCGTAATGCGCCGCAGTTTACCTTATTTCCGGCTTCGGCTTGCGCCACTGGGGCAGGCTGATCAATAGCACCGCGCTGATGATCACCAGCATCGCCAGGGCTTCTTCCATGCCGATGGTTTCACCGACGAACACAATTCCCAGCAACACCGCCACCGCCGGGTTCACATAGGCATAGCTGGTCGCCGCCGCCGGGCGCACGTGCTTGAGCAAGTACATATAGGCATTGAAGGCGATGATCGAACCGAACACCGCCAGGTAAGCCAACGCGAGCCAGCCCTCAATCGGCGGTATGGCGTGCAGGCGCTCACCGGTCAGCGCACTGCCGACCAACAGCAGCGCACCGGCGATCAGCATTTCCGCCGCGCTGGCCATGGCGCCCGCAGGCAGCGGCAAATGCCGGCTCCACACCGAGCCAAAGGCCCAGGAAGCGGCAGCAAACAGCAACAACATCGCGCCAGTCGGGCTCGATTGCAGGTTGGAACCCATGTTGAGCATGGCAATGCCGATAATCCCCAGCACCACGCCAGCCCACTCCAACCGCGTATTACGCGCGCCCCAGAAATAACCGCACAACAAGGTGAACAAAGGCACCGTCGCCACCGCCAGCGCAGCTACACCCGAGGCCACGCCTGTGTGCTCGGCCACCGTCACCGCGCCATTGCCAAAGGTCAGCAGCAACACGCCAATCTTGGCCGCCGCCTTCCACTGCACCCACGTCGGCGCCGGCGCCCCGCGCCAGCGTAAATAGCCATACATCGCCGCGCCCGCGAGCAAAAAGCGAATCCCGCCGAGCATCAACGGCGGCCAGTATTCCACGCCAATGCGGATCACCAGGTAGGTAGACCCCCAAATCACATACAACGCAAAAAAGGCGGCGATCAACGGTAAAGGGAAGCGACGTGGGCCAGGCATTGGGCAGCTCTACGGCAGGAAACGGGAGGTTTATTCTAGAAAAGCAGCCCGATAAAAATAAGTTACAAAACCTGTTTAAAGCGCCCGTACACTTTTCAAAACATGGTTATGAAGGCTATAAACCGTGCTTTCGAAAGCCCTGCGCAATTGGAGCCTTATCATGGACAAATACGACCGCATGCTCCTCAGCGCCCTGCTCGAAGACGGCCGCGCGTCCTACGCGCAACTGGCCCGCACGGTAAACCTCTCCGCCCCCGCCGTGGCCGAACGCGTGGCCAAGCTGGAAGCCAGTGGCGTCATCACCGGGTACCAGGCCAAGGTGGACATGTCCAAAGTGGGCTTGCCGATTCAGTGCGTGATTGAGCTGCGGCTGACCAACCATGGCAGCCAGAAAGTGTATGACGCACTGAGTGAAATCCCTGAACTGACAGAATGCCACCGCGTGACAGGCGACCCGTGCGTGATCTTGCAGGCAGCGGTGGGCTCGATGCCGGAGTTGGAGAACTTGATCAACCGGATTGCGAAGTTCGGGTTCAGCAAGACGTCGATTATTTTGTCGAGTGCGATAGAAAGGCGGGTGCCGTTGGGGCAGTTGGAAGGCAATGGGAAAAATGGTGGCTGAACCAGCGCTATCGCCGGCAAGCCAGCTCCCACAGTGACCGAGTCGTCAGGGCTGGATGCAATCTACTGTGGGAGCTGGCTTGCCGGCGATGGCGTCAGTTGCTTCACCACTTCCCGTTCTCTTGCAGGACATTTCCGAGCGACGTTTCAAGCCTTGTTCTGCCGGGATCTCACCACTAATCTGCACAACGTCGTCGGCCCTTCGATGACCGGAAGTGCAAGTCCGAATACGCAGGAGGAGATGGTTAAAGATTCGGGAGATTCACCATGGTCAAAGCAACTTCTACTTCAACTGACACCCAGGCAAACTTCCTCAGCGAAGACGCCCTGCTCAACCGCCGAGCCATCGACTACTACCTCAAAGCCTGCGCCCCGGATGCGCCCAATTTCGTGCTGAACGACAACCTGAGTTTCGAAGATGCCCTGGCCCATGCGGCTGACTTGCTGCATTGCGCGGTGGAGACAGCGCCTTCACTGGATGAGGCGGCGAACCCGCAGCAGCGGGCGGTGATGCATTTGGTGGGGATGGCGAAGGAGGTGGTGGATCGGGCGTTGGAGTGTGTGCAGCCTCGATAGCCTCAAGGACGCCATTTTGTGGCGAATGGGCTGTTGTGGTGAGCGGGCTTGCCCCGCGTTGGGCTGCGCAGCGGCCCCAATAAGGGCGCCGCGTTCTTTCAGTTAAGACCGAGTGTCAGGTTTGGGGCTGCTGCGCAGCCCAACGCGGGGCAAGCCCGCTCGCCACAACTGGCGCTCTAGCCGCATGAGATGCGCGCGGGGGTTAGAACCCGCGATGTTTTCTCAGGTGTTCATTGATCTTCGCCGCCGGCACTTTCTGCAAGGTGCACAGCAGGTCGTGGGACAGTTCGCGCAAGCCGTGGGTGCCGCGCAGTTCCTGGGCCAAATGCGCCGTGAGGTTGGCGGCCATTTCCGCATCCGCCATCGCTCGGTGAGCCTTGCCGGTGTGGGGCAGTTGGGCGAAGGTGTTCAGGGTGCCGAGCTTGTGGTTGGGCGCCGACGGCATCAGGCGGCGCGCCAGCAGCAGCGAACAGGCGAATTTCTGCAGGCGGGTGCGGCGGATCTGGCTCAGTTCGTAATCCCAGAATCGTTGGTCGAACGCGGCGTTGTGCGCCAGCAATGGCGTGGCGCCGACGAATTCATTCACTTCATTCATCACCCGCTCAGCCGGCGGCGCGCTGCGCAGCATGGCGTTGCTGATGCCGGTGAGTTGTTCGATGAAGCCCGGCACGCGTACGCCTGCGTTCATCAGGCTCTGGTAGCGGTCCACAATTTGGCCACGCTCAAGGATGACCACCGCGATTTCCGTGGCGCGGCAATAGCTGCTCGGGGTGATGCCGGTGGTTTCAAAGTCGATGACCGCTATACGTTCCAAACCTGTTCCAACTCCGTCTAACTGATTATTTGAGCAGCAACGCGCCTTCGATGGGCACGTAGCGGCTGGCAGCGCGTATCAGTGAATTGGCCGTCAGCCCAGGCACGCCGTAGGCCACGGCTTCAACGCCATGCTTTTGGATGATGCGGTCGAGCAGCATATCGAAGTCACCGTCGCCGGAGGCCAGCACCACTTCGTCGACGTGGTCGGCAGCGTCCATGATGTCGAGGGTGATGCCCACGTCCCAGTCGCCTTTGGCCGAGCCGTCGGCGCGCTGGATGTAGGGCTTGAGTTTTACCGTGAAGCCCAGGTTGCGCAGGATCTGCTGGAATTGCTGCTGCTTGCTGTCACCACGGTCGATGGCATACGCGTACGCCTCGACGATCTGCCCGCGCGAGCTGATGTCAGCCCACAGGGCGGCGTAGTTGAAGTGGCAGCCATACGCCTGGCGCACGGTGTAATAGAGGTTTTGTACATCGGCGAACACCGCAATTTTCTTCACCGCACTTCCCCATGGCTGCCGCTCGGGCCTCGGACGCGTAGGTCCGCAAAGGCGCCAGTATGCCAGCCATGGGAAAGTTTCAGCGAAAAATCAGCCCGGGGCGACGAAGCGCACCGGGCTTGAGGGAGTGTCAGACGAAGGTATCGTCGTCGCCGAACGAGGAGGAGTCGTCGGAATAGTCGCTGTCGGCGAAGCTGTCCGAGGCATTGTCGCTGCCCCAGCTGTCGTTACCGCCGGCAAACTTCTGGTCGTCATTGCCCCAGTTGCTGTTGCCGTTGTCGCTGGCAGGCGCCGGCTCTTCGCGGATGATTTCTTCCACCACTTGCGGCTGTTGCGAGTTGTGGTTGAACAGGCTGCTGATACCTTCGGCCAGCATCACACCACCGGCCACGCCGGCTGCGGTTTTCAGCGCACCGCCGAGGAAACCACTGCCAATGGGCGCGGCGGGTGCTTGCGGCGGCTGTTGATAGTTCTGCTGTGGCGCGCCGTAGTTTTGCTGTGGCGCAGGCTGGCCAAACTGAGGCCGCGCCGGTTCACGCCAGCCGCCACCCGATGAAGGGGGCGCGCTCTGTGCCGGTTGCGAATCGCGGGCGCCGCCGCCACCAAAGATGCTCGACAGGAAACCGCCGCTGCTCGGCGCCGATTGCGCGGCCTGAGACTTGGCTTGTTGCAGTTCATCCTGCAATTGCTGGATTTGCAGCGCCTGCTGCTTGTTCTGCGCGTCGAGGCTTTTGATCGCGTGTTCCTGCACCAGGATCGACTGGGTCATGTAATACCCGGCCGCCGGTTGGCGAGTCATGTGTTCCTTGATCCGCGCTTCGGCCAGGGCGTCGCGGGGGGCTGAGTCCGTTTCGGCTTGTTGCAACCGTGAAAACAGTCCATCGATCAGGGTTTGCTCTTCGCTGTTCATGGCGACCTCGTTAGATTGCCGGTAAAAATCATGGTCCTGCCTGAGTTCAAGCAAGCTACGCCTTAGTTATGGGGGTGTTACGAAACGTTTCAATGGTCTTTACCTAAGGTTTACGTTTGCGTGTGCCCAGTCATGATCGGTTAAAGTGTGGCCCTTGCTTTCAGGCCTGTGATCAAGCTGATGAATCCGTTAGACGTGCTGCGCGACTCCTTTCGTTTCACTCGAGGCAACCTGGGCGCCATCGTCCAGTTGTGCCTGCCGTTGGTGATTCTCGAAGCCCTGCTGCAACAGGTGCTCGACCACACGCTCGGGCCGGATGCCTTCCCCGGTTACAGCGTGGTGGTGGGGTTGCTGGTGTACCCGCTGTACACCGGCGCCTTGATCCTGTTTCTCGACGCGCGCACCCGTGGCGAGTCGCCGAGCACCAAGGATGTGTGGGCCATGGCCCTGGCGCTGTGGCCGCGTTTCGCGCTGCTGACGGCCATGAGCACCCTGCTGATTTTGCTCGGCCTGTCGCTGTATTTCCTGCCGGGGCTGTGGCTGATGGTGGTGCTGGCGTTTGCCGAGTACCTGCTGGTGTTGCGCGGCATGTCGGCGCTGGAAGCGATGAAGGAAAGTTTTCGCCTGACCCGTGGGCATTTCTGGCGGATCCTGGTGTGCCTGCTGTGCGTGATGACGCCGTTGTGGTTGCTCAAAGGCGTCAGCGTCGAGGCCTATCCAGACCCCGCGCCGCTGCTGGGTGTGTTGATCGACAGCGCCCACAGCTTCCTGCAACTGTTCACCAGCGTAGTCCTGTTCCGTTTATTCATGCTGATCGGTGGCGACGCCGACGCGCGGTGATATGCTCCGCGGCACCTTCCAAACGCTATAAGCCGAGCCGATGACCCGTTTATTGCGCATAACCGTGCTGAGCCTGTTGATGCTCGCCGCCGTGTTCACGGCCCTGGTCTACAGCCTGACCTGGCGCCCTGACGACAAACACGTCCTGCCCGTGCGCTGCGTCGCGCCCCGCGCGCCAACCTTGCTGCCAGGGCAGGCGCTCAAGGTCATGACCTGGAACGTGCAATACCTGGCCGGCAAGAACTACGTGTTCTGGTACGACACGGCCAATAGCAGCGGCCCGGACGACCGCCCTACCGTCGAAGACATGGCCGCCAGCCTGGATGAAGTGGCGCGGGTGATTCGCGATGAACAGCCCGACATCCTGTTGTTGCAGGAACTCGACGAAGGCGCCAAACCGTCCCACTATCAGGACCAGGTTGCGCTGCTTCAGGAGCGCCTGGTCGACCTCTACCCGTGCAGCGCCCAGGCCTTCGACTGGAAAGCCGACTTCGTGCCCAGCCTGCATATCTTCGGCAGCGTCGGCCGCAAGCTTGTGACCTTGAGCCGCTACCAGATCGAACACGCCGAGCGCCTGCAACTGCCGGTGTCCCCGGCGAATTTCATCACCCGCCAATTCCAACCCAAACCGGCCTTGTTGCTGACCTACCTGCCGTTGAGCGACGGCGGCCAATTGGCCGTGCTCAATACACGCCTGGATGGCGACATGCCAGGGCGTACGGCGGTGCAGGAGCAAGTAAAAGCCACGGTGAAGTTGCTGGATAAATTCGAAGGCCGTGGCACGCCGTGGCTGATTGGCGGAGATTTCAACCTGCTGCCGCTGGGGCAATTTTTGCGGTTGGACGCCGGTAAGCGCGGGCGGTATTCGCCGGACAGTGAGCTGCATTTGCTGTGGGATAAATACCCGATGATTCCGAGTAACAGTGAGTCCAGCGGGATTGATCGAGCGAAGTGGCTGACAAACTTCCCCAATGACCCGAGCCTGGATGGGCCGGATCGGACGTTGGATTACCTTTTCTACAGCCCACGCATCAAGCGGGTCGAGGCCAAGGTGCGCCAGGAAGACACGCTGCGCATCTCCAACCACTTACCCGTGATTGCGCGGTTCCTGCTGCCCGCCGCGCAATAAAAACACTACGGAACCCCTGTGGGAGCTGGCTTGCCTGCGATGCAGACAACTCGGTCCCTCAGTTACACCGCGGCGATGCTATCGCAGGCAAGCCAGCTCCCACAGGTGATCTTTGTTGTGGCTACTTGCGGGGTTTGATCCGGGCGGTTGCTTCGGCCACCAAGGGGTCGTCCGGCCAATAGTGCTTGGGGTAGCGCCCCTTCAAATCCTTCTTTACCTCGGCGTATGTGCTGCGCCAGAAATTCGCCAAGTCCTGCGTCACCTGCACCGGCCGCCTTGCCGGGGACAGCAGGTGCAGTTTCACCACCTGACGCCCACCGGCAATGCGCGGCGTGTCTGCCAGCCCGAACAGCTCCTGCAAACGCACCGCCAGAATCGGCGGCTGTTCGCTGTAATCCAGACGCACCGACGAGCCTGAGGGCACTTTTACATGCTGCGGCGCCAGCTCATCCAGGCGCTGGGGCAGCGGCCACGGCAGCAGGTTGTGCAGGAAACTGGAAATATCCAGGTTGGAAAAATGGCTCAAGCGCGAAACTTTGCCCAGGTACGGCATCAGCCAGTGTTCGAGGCTGGCAAGCAGGGCGCTATCGCTGATATCCGGCCACTCGCTGGTGTTGCCAGCATCCAGGTGGCGCAGCAGCATGACGCGGGATTGCCATTGGCGCAGTTCCGGCGTCCACGGCAACAACTCCAGCCCTTTGCGCCGCACCAGGTTAACCAGCGCCTGGCTGCGCGCGGATTCGTCCAGGCCAGTTAACGGCTCTCGGCTCAGCACCAGTTCGCCGACTTTGCGCTGGCGTTCAGCGCGCAACACGCCTTCGCGTTCGTCCCAATCCAGCTGGTCAACGTTGCGCACTTGCTCGGCCAACACCGTGTCGAACAGCGCCGGATCAAAGTCCGCCGCGAGGTAGATACGTTCTTCGCGCTGACCCTGGCGGCTGCCGAGGTCGGCGATCACCAGCCAGGGTTGTTTCATCAGGCTGTCGGCTTCGGCGAACAGCGCGGCGCGCCCGTTGGCCAGGCGGTATTCGGCACCACCGGAACGGCGTTGCTGGGCGACGCGGTCCGGGTAGGCCAGCGCCAGCAAGGCGCCGAGCCAGCGCGGGTGGTCAGGGTCGGCCACGGGTTGGGTCGCCTTTCCTCTTAGATAGCCGCGATATTGCCGGGCGAGTTGCTTGGCGCGCTGCACGCCGCCTTGCGTTCCGCGCGCGCGTTCTTCGCCGCTGAGCAAGGCCAGACGGCTGTGCACATCCGCGCCGCCGCCGCGCAAGATATCGCGCTCACCCAACAGCGCGGCAACATCACACGCGGTGGTCGCCAGCCCCAAGTCCTGCCCGCGCAACAGCAGATGAGCGATACGCGGGTGCGCAGGCAGCTCGGCCATCTTCTGGCCGTGGGCGGTGAGTGTGTTGTCATTCAAGGCACCCAGGCGCATCAGCAAATCCTGGGCCTGGGCGTAGGCGGCGCTCGGCGGCACATCCAGCCACACCAGTTGCGCAGGCGTAACGCCCCAACGCGACAGCTGCAAGGCCAGGCCTGCGAGGTCGGCCGCGAGAATTTCCGCACTGCCATACGCGGCCAGACCTTCATGCTGGTCTTCGGACCACAGGCGATAACACACGCCCGGCTCCAGCCGCCCTGCCCGACCGGCGCGCTGGGTGGCACTGGCGCGGGAGATGCGCTGGGTGTCGAGGCGGGTCATGCCGCTGCCGGGGTCGAAACGCGGCACCCGCGCCAGACCGGCGTCGATCACCACACGCACGCCGTTGATGGTCAGGCTGGTCTCGGCGAGGTTGGTGGCCAGCACCACTTTGCGTTTGCCGGCGGGCGCAGGGTCAATGGCGGCGCGCTGGGCGTTGAGGTCGAGTTCGCCATGCAGTGGGCAGAGCAGCACCTGCGTGCGATCGCCGAGGGCATCGGCCAGTTGCTGGTTGACCCGGCGAATCTCAGCCTGACCCGGCAGAAACACCAACACGCTGCCGGTTTCGTCGTGCAGCGCTTCGAGGATGGTTTGCACCACACGCGGCTCGATAAATTCACCGGCCTGATACGGCCGCCCCCAGCGCATCTGCACCGGGAACATGCGCCCTTCGCTGCGCAGGATCGGCGCGTCGTTCAGCAACGCCGACAGGCGCTCGCCTTCGAGGGTGGCCGACATCAGCAGGATTTTCAGCGGTTGCTCGTCGCGAAACAGCTCGCGGCCGTTGAGGCTCAGGGCCAGTGCGAGGTCGGCGTCGAGGCTGCGTTCGTGGAACTCGTCAAAGATCAGCAAGCCCACGCCGTCCAGCGCCGGGTCGTCCTGCAAGCGCCGCGTGAGGATGCCTTCGGTGACCACTTCGATGCGCGTGTTGGGGCCGACTTTGCTGTCCAGGCGAATGCGATAGCCGACGGTTTCGCCGACCTTTTCGTCCAGCTCGCTGGCCAGGCGTTCGGCCGCTGCGCGTGCAGCGAGGCGGCGCGGTTCGAGCATCAGGATGGTCTGCCCGGCCAGCCACGGCTCGTTCAACAGCGCGAGGGGCACACGGGTGGTTTTACCGGCGCCGGGCGGCGCTTCCAGCACGGCTTCATGGCGAATCGCCAAGGCGTCACGCAGGGCGGGTAAAACATCATCAATCGGCAACGAATTCATACTGGCTCCAAAGCAGAGCGGCGAGTATAACGGCGAACTGCCGGATGCCGATGCTGGTCTCACAGGCACCGCTCATTGACTGGACAACACCATCACATGTGGGAGCGGGCTTGTGTGGGAGCTGGCTTGCCTGCGATGCGAACAACTCGGTTTGCGCAGTGATGCTATCGCAGGCAAGCCAGCTCCCACATTAGAGCGGCGGCGTTCGGTACATCTGGCTTATAGTCTCGTAATAACTGTTCAGGAGAGTCCCAATGCGTATCGCTTCCCGTGTCATCGGCGGTGTCCTCGCCGTTACCCTGCTGAGCCAACTGACGGCCTGCGGTTCGATTTTCTACCCTGACCGCCGTGGCCAGATCGACGGCAAGATCGACCCGGCCATCGCCGTGCTCGACGCCGTGGGCCTGCTGTTCTACGTGATCCCGGGCCTGATTGCGTTTGGCGTCGACTTCGCGACTGGCGCCATCTACTTCGAACCGGGCAAGACCGCCCAGGTCGCGCCGGAGAAACTTCACGAAGCCATCGGCGCCGACGGCAAGGTCGACACCGCCAAGCTGCAAAGCATCATTCAGAAAGAAACCGGCCGCACCTTGCCGCTGGACGACCCGCGCATGATCCAGTTCAAGGGCAGTGTGCAACAGCTCGCATCCCTGGGCCTGCAACCCGCCGCCTAAGGACGTGAGCCGCCTATGACCAGCAGCCCCGAACACGCCAGGCTCTTGCGCCTGGCCACCCGCGCGTCGGTGGGCGTGGCCTGTGCGCTGATTATCACCAAGGCCATCGCCTGGTGGTTCAGCGGCTCGGTGAGCATGCTCGCCGGGTTGACCGACTCGCTGCTCGACGGCGTAACCTCGCTGCTGAATTTGCTGGCAGTGCATTACGCGCTGCGCCCGGCCGATGACGACCACCGTTACGGGCATGGCAAGGCAGAGTCGCTGTCGGGTATGGCCCAAGCACTGTTTATTGCGGGCAGTGCGGTGTTGATCGCGTTTCAGGCATACCAGCGCTTGCAGCACCCGGAACCTGTGGGCGCGCCCTGGCTGAGCATCGGCGTGATTGTGTTTTCGCTGGCGATGACGGTGGCGCTGCTGATGCTGCAACACCGGGTAATCCGTGAAACCGGCTCCAACGCGGTGCGCGCGGACTCGCTGCATTACCGCTCGGACCTGATGCTCAACGGCAGCATCCTGGTGGCGCTGGTACTGGCTGGGTTTGGCTATCACCAGGTGGACGCCTGGTTTGGCCTGGGCATCGCCGCCTACATTTTGTGGAGCGCGATCCAGATCGCCCGGGAAAGCTTTGCGGTGTTGATGGATGAGGAACTGCCGCCGGACGTCAGCCAGCACATGCTGGAACTGGCGCGCGGAGTGCCGGGGGTGTTGGGTGCGCATGATTTGCGCACGCGGATTTCCGGCAGCCACTGGTTTGTGCAGCTGCACCTGGAATTGCCGGGGGAATTGACGCTGTCAGTCGCCCACGGCATCAGCGATCAAGCCGCCGACGCCATTCACACCGCCTACCCGCGTGCCGAAGTGCTGGTGCACGCCGACCCGCGGGAAGTGGTGACGGGCAACAAACCCTAGCACTACTGCACCTGATACCCGCGACTGCTCAAGCAGTTGCCCTGGGCCTGGCGGTAGGTTTGCACAACCGCAGGGTCCGGGGCGTAGGTAACGGTGCGTGGGTCGAAGCCACTTTGTTGCACCGCCCAGCGATAACAGTCGTAGCCGTCCTGCTGCACCTGGGCCGGTGACTGGCCGTTGGCCGGATAGGCAACCACGTCATAGCCATTGCTCTGCGGCGCAGGCGCCGGTGCTTGCGCCGGCGGTTGCACCACCACGTACTGCTGGGAGGTGCTTTCGTAGGTGTAATACGCGCCGGCTGCGACGAAGAACAGCGTACTGCCGACCCACACTTCCCGCGCGTAGTCCGGCAGGGTTTGCACGCGAATCCCATACGGCGGCGTCACCACCACATAACGCGGGCCTTGCGGGCGATACCAGTAGCCGCCGGAGTAGAAGTAATCCTGGCCACGGTATGGCACGCGGTAATTGCGATCGGGGAAGCGGTCGACGATAAAACCGGGGCGATACTGCGGGCCTGGGCCCCAGCCATTGCCATGCCCATCGGGGCGGCCTGGCCAGCGGTTGTCGTTGGGATGGCCATTGTTGAAGCCGCCGCCCGGACGCGGGCCGGGGCCATTGCCGGCTTGCCAATGCGGGTTGTCATCGTTGCGACGCGGGATGTCTCGGTAATAACCCTGACGCGGTTCCTGAGTCTGGCGAACCGTGTCCGGGCGGCCCTGGATCGGCAGGTTATTCGAAGGCTGCTGCGCGGGCCGGGGCTGCTCGGCGCCTTGCGGGCGACCTTGCCACTGGCCACGGCCCTGCTGCTCGGCACGCTCGAAGTGCTGATTTTGCGGGCGTGGCTGATTATTCTCGGGGCGCGGCTGGTTGTTTTGCGGGCGCGGCTGCTCGTTGCCTGGCCGCCCACCTTCGGGCCCTCGTTCATGCTGACCACCGTTCTCGGAACGCGGGTCGTCGGCCATTACTTGCGTGCCGATGCTGATCATCAACAAACCTACACCTGCCATACGCCAGATGCGCTTCATGCTATTCCTCACTGCGGGTTTGGGCCTGGAATGTCGGGCCTCACGGTATAAGACTGGAAAAGCCTCACCCGGTTCTGAGACAGGTTATCAGTCACGAGAACAATTTTCTGAAGACAAAGAAAAAGGGGCGACCCGTCGGCCACCCCTTGAGAACTTCGTCCGTGCTCAACGCTTTTGACGTTGGCTCACCTCACGCCGTCTTGTGGACAGTGTGCAGCCTGGAGGCCGGCTCAACCCTGCTGGGGCGGCGGCCGCAGCGCACCTGATTCGGCGAGCTGCTGTGGACTGTTTGTCCAGGCGGTGATTCTGTTAATAAAGATACCCGCAGGCGCCCGACAGATGATTGCGAAGATTGCGTCAATAAACAGTGCTTGCGCAATTTTTAACCCTTCATGGATAATTCACCGCAATAGTTACGACAAAGGCCAACCCAATGAGCAAGCTTGACCGATACGACCTGAGTATTTTGGCGGAATTGCAGCGCGACGCGAGGATCTCCAACCAGGAGTTGGCCGAGCGTATCGGCCTGTCGCCTTCGCCCTGCTCGCGGCGGGTCAAGCAATTGGAAGACGACGGCTACATTGCGCGCCAGGTGGCACTGCTCGACCGCAAGATGCTCGGCTTGAGCCTGACGGCCTACGTGCTGATCGGCATGGACCGGCATACGCCTGAGCGTTTCGAGAATTTCGAAGCCGCCATCCGCACCCTGCCTCAGGTGCTGGAATGCAGTTTGGTGACGGGAATGGATGCGGACTATCAGTTAAAAGTGGTGGTGCCGGACATGGACCACTATCAGAAACTGCTGCTGGGGCATTTGACGCGCATTGAAGGCGTGACCAGCGTCAGGTCGAGTTTTGTGCTGAATCAGGTACTCAACAGCACCGAATTGCCGCTGACTCACCTGCGTACCTGATCCCAAGCCCAATGAAGATCCATTGTGGAAACTGGCTTGTGTGGGAGCTGGCTTGCCTGCGATGCAGGCAACTCGGAGTACCAGGCAGACCGAGGTGATGCTATCGCAGGCAAGCCAGCTCCCACATCGATCCAGGTCAATGTTGAACCTGCAGCCCTGCCTTATACTTCCCGCCTGCCCTGTCGGAAAAATCCCCCATGAACAACATCGACCCCGCCGTTTTTGAAGAATGGATGATGACGGGACTGGTCACCATCCTGATCATTTTCATGGGCTTTATCGTCTGGGACCTGGCGAAGAAATCCAAGGCCGGGCGCTTTGGTTCGTTCATCCTGTTTTTTGTGCTGGGGCTGGGCGTGGCCGCGTTCATCATCAAGAGCGTGGTGATCGGCCTGATCGAGTCCGGCGCGTTATAACCGCGCCGGTACTTCCTTCCATTGGCCTTGATCCAGGCCGTCAATTGACCACTCGCCAATGCGCACGCGCACCAGGCGCAGGGTCGGCAAGCCCACCGCCGCTGTCATGCGTCGCACCTGGCGGTTGCGCCCTTCACGAATCACCAATTCCAGCCAATGGGTCGGCACGCTTTTGCGAAACCGTACGGGCGGGTTGCGCGGCCATAACTGCGGCTCGTCCAGTTGCCGCGCTTCGGCGGGCAAGGTTTTGCCGTCATTCAGCTCAACGCCGTCGCGCAGGCGTTGCAGCTGCTCTTCGGTCGGCTCGCCTTCCACTTGCACCCAATAGGTTTTTGCCAGTTTGTGCTTGGGGTCGGCAATACGCGCCTGCAACTGGCCGTCGTTGGTCAGCAGCAACAGGCCTTCGCTGTCACGGTCCAGACGGCCCGCCGGGTAGATGCCGGGGACGTCGATAAAATCCTTGAGCGTCGCGCGGCCGCCTTCGTCGCTGAATTGGGTCAGCACGTCGAAAGGTTTATTGAACAGCACCAGCTTCGGCTCCGCCGGTGGCGCCTTGGCGACACGACGGGAAGCTGCGTGTGGAGGTTTCACGCCAGGGCGGCGCGAATCGGGACGGGTGGGACGGGACATGGCGAAGGCAATCTAACGGTCAGGACCGACAATGCTAGTGGCCTGACCGTTAAATGACCATCCCAACCGCTTAGCGGAACGGCGGTTCGTCGAAGCTACGCAGTTTGCGCGAGTGCAGCGAGTTGAGTTCGGTGCGCAACAAATCCACCGCCTCGATGCCGATCTTCAAGTGCTGGCTGACCGCGCGCTCATAGAACGCGTTGGCCGAACCCGGAAGCTTGATTTCACTGTGCAGCGGTTTGTCCGACACGCACAGCAAGGTGCCGTACGGAACCCGCAGGCGATAGCCCTGGGCTGCGATGGTGCCGCTTTCCATGTCCACGGCCACGGCGCGGGACAGGTTGATCAGCGGCCGTTCCTGGGCCCAACGCAACTCCCAGTTACGGTCGTCGTAAGTCAGCACGGTGCCGGTGCGCAGGCGTTTTTTCAGCTCTTCGCCTTTTTCGCCGGTGACGTTGGCCGCCGCTTGCTGCAAGGCCATCTGCACTTCGGCCAGCGCCGGAATCGGGATGTTCGGCGGTACCACGCGGTCGAGAATCCCGTCGCGGCGCATGTAGGCGTGAGCCAGTACGTAATCGCCGATGGTCTGGGATTGGCGCAGGCCGCCGCAGTGGCCGATCATCAGCCAGCAATGCGGGCGCAGCACGGCCAGGTGGTCGGTGATGTTCTTGGCGTTGGAAGGGCCGACGCCGATGTTGACCAGGGTGACGCCGTGGCCATCAGATGCCTGCAAGTGGTAGGCCGGCATTTGGTAACGGTGCCACACCACGCCGGCCGCAATAGCCGACGCTTCGCCGTGGTCCATGCTCTTTTCGATCACCACGTTGCCCGGCAGCACCATGCGGATAAACCGCGGGTCGCTGCGCAATTGCTCCAGGCCATGCACGATGAACTGGTCGACATAGCGGTGGTAGTTGGTCAGCAGAATCCACGGCTGCACATGGCGCCAGTCGCTGCCGGTGTAGTGCACCAGGCGGCGCAGGGAGAAGTCCACGCGGGCCGCATCGAACAGCGCCAGCGGCAGCGGGTCGGTGTTTTCCCAATCGTAGAGGCCGTCGGCGATGCCATCGGTGGCAGCCGACAGGTCGGTGCTCGGGAACACACGGGCCAGCGTTGCTGCGGTTACGCCGGAGCCGGCCAGTTCGTCGCCCTGCTCCACCACGTACGGGTACGGAATGTTTTGCTGGCTCACACCCACTTCCACCGTCACGGTGAAGTCGTGCATCAGCGGCACCAGTTGCTCCAGCAAATATTTACGGAACGCGGCGGGATGGGTGACGGTGACGCTGTAGGTCCCCGGCAATTGCACCTTGGCGTAGGCGCGGGTGGTCTGTGGGACTTCGCCCTGTACCAGGTAAGTCAGGCGCAGTTCCGGGTAACGAAACATCGCGCGTTGTGCGGCGTCAGGCTCGACGCGGTCTTTGAGGTATTGCTTGAGGGCTTGGTTAAGTGCGCCGGTGGCGCGCTCATGCAGAGCCGCCAGCCGATCCACGGCCTCTTCGGCGGTTTGAACGACAACAAAAGCTTCGGTCACGGTAAGCATCCTGTGTTCTGACGTGCAGGCCGTTATCTTGCCTGTATCCCTGTCAGACGCAAACTTTGAATTGGAGTGCCCACTCAAGATGGGTGCAATCCCTGTGGGAGCTGGCTTGCCTGCGATAACGGTAGGTCAATCAGCAATAATGTGACTGATAGACCGCTATCGCAGGCAAGCCAGCTCCCACAGTTTGACTGTATTTATTCAGAGGGATTGAGGCGTTGAGCGGGCGACGATAGCTTCAACATCAACGCCGCGTGGCAGGGTGCCGTAGACGCGGCCGGACGACTCACCCAAGCGGCTGGCGATAAAACCGTCGCTGACCGCCGCGTTCCCCGCCTCCAGCAACAGCTTGGCCTGCAACGCCACGGCAATATCCTCAGTCAATTGCCGCGCGCGGTATTGAATATCCTGGGTGTCCATAAACGCCAATTTCAGCTGCTCGATATGCCGCGCCAGCCTGTTGTCGCCATGCACGTCTCCCAGTTCAACAAACAACGCCTCCAGCACGCCCGGTTCTTTCGACAGTGCACGCAGCACGTCCAGGCACTGCACATTGCCGGAACCTTCCCACGTCGAATTCACCGGCGCCTCACGGTACAGGCGCGGCAGGATGCTGTCTTCGACATAGCCGGCACCGCCCATGCACTCGGCGGCCTCGTTGATCATCGCCGGCGCACGTTTGCAGATCCAATACTTGCCCACCGCCGTCACCAACCGGGCGAATTTGGCCTCTTGTTCATGATCGAGATGGTCCAGCGCGCGCCCCATGCGCAGGCTCAAGGCCAATGACGCTTCGCTTTCCAGGGCCAGGTCGGCCAGCACGTTTTGCATCAACGGCTGTTCGCTGAGCACTCGACCGCCGACCAAACGATGGGCGCAATGATGGCTGGCCTGGGTCAGCGCCTGGCGCATCAGGGCGCTGGAGCCGACCATGCAGTCGAAACGGGTCATGGCGACCATTTCAATGATGGTCGGCACGCCACGACCTTCCTCGCCGATCATCCACGCCAGCGCGCCGCGAAATTCCACTTCGCTGGACGCGTTGGAGCAATTGCCGAGTTTGTTTTTCAGGCGCTGGATGTAGAACGCGTTGCGCGTGTCGTCCGGGCGGTGCCGGGGCAGCAGGAAACAGGTCAGGCCCTTGTCAGTCTGGGCCAGCGTCAGGAATGCATCGCACATTGGCGCCGAGCAGAACCACTTGTGGCCCACCAGTTCATAGGCTTGCCCTGGGCCGCCCGCGCCCACCGGATAGGCGCGGGTGGTGTTGGCGCGCACGTCGGTGCCACCCTGCTTCTCGGTCATGGCCATGCCGATAGTCGCACCCGCCTTATGAGCGATGCCGACATTGCGCGGGTCGTAGGTGGTGGCAAGAATTTTCGGCAGCCAGATGTCAGCCAGGTCCGGCTGCAGGCGCAGGGCCGGAACACTCGCAAACGTCATGGTCAGCGGGCAACCGGTGCCCGCCTCGGCCTGGCTGTGCAGGTAGGTCATGGCCGCGCGGGCCACGTGCGCGCCGGGTTGCGGATGTGCCCACGGCAGCGACGGCAGGCCATGTTCGACGGCGGTACGCATCAACTCGTGATAGGCCGGATGAAACTCCACCAGGTCGATGCGATGACCATAACGGTCATGGCTGTTGAACACCGGCTTGTTCTGATTCGCCAGAAACCCGGCCGCCATCAGCGGCCCACCGGCCAGCGCGCCATACGTATCGATGCGCGTCTCGGCCCAGCCGGCGCCAAAGCGACGCGACCACTCTTGCAACGGCAAGTCGATGCGATACAGGTTGGTGCCATCAAGCGATGGCGGCTGGTTGGTGACGTCGTGGGTTTCGGCGAACGGGTGCAGGTTCATGACGGGCCTCCGGAAACAGGCCACGTGCGGTGAGGCCTGAATTTCAGTTAAGCACCGTCAACCGGCTTAAAAAAGTGGCATACGCGCCGAATGCTCGGCGCTTTCACCCTCTACCGGGTTCAGCAGACGGCGCTCCAGTACCGCCTGCAAAGCGTCGAAACGCACCGGTTTGGCCAGGCGATCGGTGACACCGATGCCATGGCAGCGCTCTCGGTCAGGCGCCTGCATCGATGCGGTCAGGGCGATCACCGGCAACTCCCCGCAACCGGGCAACGCACGGATCTGGCAGCACAACGAGAAGCTGCCCTCGGGCACATCCAGCAGCACCGCATCAAAATGGCCGCCCTGCAAAGTCGCCAACGCGGCCGGGCCGCTGTCCACGGTTTTGACCCGGTAACCGAGCTTGAGCAGCATGCCGCGCACGGCGAGCTGGCCGACGCTGTTGTCGTCCACCAGCAATACCGCGCATTCCTGCGGCGCGCGCTGCGTGAGAGGCGCCTGCCCGGACGCTTTCAGCTCAGGCGGCGCCGCAGTGACACACACCTCCAGCTGGAAACGGCTGCCCTTGTGCGGTTCGGAATGATGGGTCAGGCGCCCGCCGAGCAATTCGATCAACTGCCGACAAATCGCCAGGCCAATGCCCAACCCGCCGTATTCACGGGTCATCGAACCGTCGACCTGGAAGAAGCGCTGGTACAGCGTGGCCTCGTCGAGGAAAGCGAAGCCGATGCCGGTATCGGTGACGATAAAGCTCACGCGCAACGCGCCATCGCTTTGGGGCACGCCGACCACACGCAGGCGCACCGCCCCTTCGTGGGTAAACTTGAAGGCATTATCGAGCAGGCAATCCAGGCACTGGGTGAGCTTGCCGGCGTCGCCGATAACCCGGTCCGGCAGTTCGTCTGCCACGTCGATGGAAAAGGCCAGGCCCTTGCTCTGGGCGCTGGCGCTGAATTGCTGACGCAAGGCGTCGAGAGTGCCGCGCAGGCTGAATGCCTGAGGCTGGGGAGTGAGGCGCCCGGCCTGCAGCTCGGTGAGGGTAAGGATGCCGTTGACCATGCGCATCATGTCCCGCGCCGAGCCGGCGGCGGTTTGCTGGTACTGCGCGAGGTCGTCGTCCAGGGGCATGGTTTGCATCAGTTCGAGGGAGCCGATAACGCCGTTCATTGGCGTGCGCAATTCATGGGTCAGGGTGGCGAGAAATTCGTCCTTGAGGCGGTTGCTGCGGGCCAACTGCTGGTTGAGCACTTCGAGCTTCTGGCTGGCGTCGAACATAATCTGCGCTTGCTGCTCGCGCATGCCGTTGATGCGGTCAGCCAGGGCCAGGGACAACAGCGCCACTTCGATGGCCGAGCCGAGCTGGCTGGCGTACATGGTCAAGAACACGTTAGGCAAGTAACCCAACACCATCAGGGTGTTCACCACCCCGCCGAGCAGGAACGCCGACCAGGCAATGATGAAATAGCGCGCCATGCGCTGGCCGCAATACCAGGCCTTGATGGCGGCGACGAAGATGGTCACGGTGAACACCAGCGCCAGGCCGGTGGCCAAACGCAGGGCCACGGCGTAGCTGGTCAGCAGGGCCAGCGCCATCACCACGGCGCCGCAGGCGGCCAACCCCAGCAGTATCCGGTTGAGCCAACGGCTGTGTTGCGCGGTGTGCAAGAAGCTGCGCGCGAACAGGCTGCCGAACAACGCCGCCGCGCCGATCAGAAACGGCACCGCCGCGTTCGCCCACCACGGGTTATTCGGCCAGAAATACTCCACGGCCACGCCATTGACCGACAGCTGATACAGGCCGAACGAGGCGATATAGAGGATGTAGTAGAGGTAACTGGTGTCGCGCACGCTCAGGTAAATGAACAGGTTGTAGATCAGCATCCCCAGCAATACGCCGTAGATGGCGCCCAGCACATACAGGCGTAGGGGTTGTTCTTCGAGGTACGCGGTGCCGGCCCAGAGCGTCAGCGGGGCCTGGATCGAACCCTGGCTTTGCAGGCGCAGGTAAACGGTTCCCTGCTGGTCGGGCACGAAATTGAGCTTGAACAGGTAGTTGCTCTGGCGCACTTCGCGGCTGGAGAACGGCAATGCGCTGCCGGTGCGCGTGGTCAGCCGGTAATTGCCGGTGCTGTCGCGCTGGTACATATCAAGATGATTGAGCGGCGGGTAGGCCAGCTCCAAAAACCAGGTGCGCGGGGAGCGGGGGTCTTTGGCCACGTAATGCAGGTCGACCTTGAGCCAGAACACCGAGCGCGAATAACCGGCATTAAGGGTGGCCTTGTCGTGGGTCTTGAAACGGGCAGCGTAAGCGGGGGAACTGACGTCGGCGATGGTCAATGCATCGGTGGGGTCTTCAAGCACTTGCATCAGCCGGCCAAGCGGCAGGCTTCGAGTGCTCTGATCAAACTCGACGGCGCTGGCGAGCATGGGGAGCCCGCACAATATTAAGATCAGCAAATAGCGCATAGAGCCCCAGCGTGGCCTGTCCGGTTATGTCAAAAGCCCCCCATTCCTTTTGAGATGACGTATTCCGGCGATACATTAAGTTGTTTGGATCCACTCTAGCATAGCCGGTAAAGGCCATTGGACACCATTGAAATAATTTTTCAAGAGGCTCTAGAACAAGGCTTTCAGCGCATTTAACGTGCAGCAAGCAGTAATAGCCAACCGCTACATTCGCCAACTGGCAGTGGCGAAATTCAACAGTCGCCGGAAGGCCACGCAAAAAGCGTTTGGTGGTAAGCTCGCGCACCATGAATATCTACAGCTCTCGCCCTGTTGTCCTCTGTCTCTCCGGCCATGATCCCAGTGGTGGCGCCGGCTTGCAGGCAGATATCGAAGCCCTGCTCGCCCACGGTTGTCATGCGGCCCCGGCCGTCACCGCCCTGACCGTGCAGAACACCGTCAATGTCAGCGATTTCCGCGTGCTCGACCGCGAGTGGGTGCTGGCTCAAGCCAACGCCGTGCTCTGCGATTCCGACGTTGCGGCGGTCAAGCTGGGCATGCTCGGCTCCACCGCAATGGTCGACACCGTGGTCGAGTTGCTGCAGGCGCACCCGCACCTGCCGGTGATCTGCGACCCGGTATTGCGCGCCGGCGGCGGTGGCAGCCTGGGCAAGGACGAAGTCGGCTACGCGATGCGCGAGCGGCTGCTGCCGTTGTCGCTGATTGCCACGCCCAACCTGCCTGAAGCACGCATCCTCGCCGAATTGCCGGAAGGCACGGCAGACGAATGCGCCGAAAAGCTGTTGCCGTTTATCAAGCACCTGCTGATCACCGGCGGCCATGGCGATGAGCGGGAAGTGCATAACCGCCTGTACAGCCGCGACGGTACGCAGCAGACCTTTACCTGCCAACGCCTGCCCGGCAGTTATCACGGTTCGGGCTGCACGCTGGCGAGTGCGCTGGCCGGTCGAATCGCTCAGGGCGAAGGGCTGGTCAGCGCTGTGCAATCGGCGCTCAACTACACTTGGCGCACCCTGCGTGACGCCGAACAACTCGGCCAGGGCCAGTTTGTGCCGCGCCGTTTGCCGCTGGATTTCTGCTCGTAATTGTCTGCTGTTAACAGCAAGGGGCTTGCCCGATGAAACTACGTGGCCTTTACGCCATTACCGACAGCCAGCTGTTGGCCGGCAAATTCCTCGCCTACGTCGAAGCGGCGTTGGACGGCGGCGTGACCCTGCTGCAATACCGTGACAAAAGCAGCGACGAAGCCCGTCGCCTGCGTGAAGCCGAAAAGTTGCGCGAGCTGTGCTCACGCTACAAGACTCAGTTGATCATCAACGATGACGCCGAGTTGGCCGCGCGCCTGGGCGTGGGCGTGCACCTGGGCCAGACCGACGGCCCGCTCACGCCCGCCCGCGCGTTGCTCGGTTCCAAAGCAATCATCGGCGCCACTTGCCACAGCCAGATCGAACTGGCCGAACAGGCCGCCAGGGAAGGTGCCAGTTATGTCGCCTTTGGCCGCTTCTTCAATTCCAACACCAAGCCCGGCGCGCCGGCCGCCACCGTCGACATGCTGGCCGAGGCCCGCACGCGCTTGCAGTTGCCGATCTGCGTGATCGGCGGCGTCACCCTGGAGAACGCCGAACCGCTGGTGGCCCACGGTGCCGACTTGCTCGCCGTGGTGCACGGCCTGTTCGGTGCCGACAGCACCCGCGAAGTCACGCGCCGCGCCCGCGCCTTTAACGAACTCCTCAAGTCTTGAATTCAGAGAGCCCCATCATGTCCCGTTCCGAAACGCTGTTTGCCAATGCCCAGAAACACATCCCCGGCGGTGTGAACTCCCCCGTGCGTGCGTTCAAAAGCGTGGGCGGCACGCCATTGTTCTTCAAGCATGCCGAAGGCGCCTACGTTACCGACGAAGATGACAAGCGCTACGTGGATTACGTCGGTTCCTGGGGCCCGATGATCCTCGGCCACAGCCACCCGGACGTGCTGGATGCCGTGCGTCAGCAGTTGCAACACGGCCTGTCCTACGGCGCGCCGACCGCGATGGAAACCGAGATGGCTGACCTGGTCTGCTCGATCGTGCCGTCGATGGAAATGGTGCGCATGGTCAGCTCCGGCACCGAAGCCACCATGAGCGCGATTCGCCTGGCGCGCGGTTTCACCGGTCGCGACAGCATCATCAAGTTCGAAGGCTGCTACCACGGCCACTCCGACAGCCTGCTGGTGAAAGCCGGCTCCGGCCTGCTGACCCAAGGCGTGCCAAGCTCGGCCGGCGTTCCGGCCGACTTTGCCAAACACACCCTGACCCTGCCGTTCAACGACATTGCCGCCGTCGAGCAGATGCTCAATGAAGTGGGCCAGGACGTTGCGTGCATCATCGTCGAGCCCGTGGCCGGCAACATGAACTGCGTGCCTCCGGCGCCGGGCTTCCTCGAAGGCCTGCGCGAGCAATGCGACAAACACGGCGTGGTGCTGATTTTTGATGAAGTGATGACCGGTTTCCGCGTTGCCCTCGGCGGCGCCCAGGCGCACTACGGCGTTACGCCGGACCTGAGCACCTTCGGCAAGATCATCGGCGGCGGCATGCCGGTGGGCTGCTTTGGCGGCAAGCGGGAAATCATGCACCACATCGCGCCGCTGGGCCCGGTGTACCAGGCAGGCACGTTGTCGGGTAACCCGCTGGCCATGGCCGCCGGCCTGACCACCCTGCGCCTGATCAGCCGCCCGGGGTTCCACGCCGAGCTGACCGACTACACCACTCGCCTGCTCGATGGCCTGCAACAACGTGCCGATGCAGCCGGTATTCCGTTTGTCACCACCCAGGCGGGCGGCATGTTCGGCCTGTACTTCAGCGCTGCCGACGACATCGTTACCTTTGATGACGTGATGGGCAGCGATGCCGATCTGTTCAAGCGCTTCTTCCACTTGATGCTGGAAGGCGGCGTGTACCTGGCACCGAGCGCGTTCGAAGCCGGTTTCACCTCGATCGCCCACGGCGACGCCGAGTTGAAACTGACCCTGGATGCTGCCGAGCGCGCCTTCGCGGCACTGAAATAAGGGGCAATGATTCCGGCGTCGCCCTTGGCGGCGTCAGAATTTGCTGGTTTGCTTACAGAGATTTCCTGTATTTCTCGAGAAATGACCTGCAATCCGGCAGATAACTTGCCCACGCAGCAGAAAAACGAGTAAAGACTTTGTAAGCAGGTGCCTGCTTATTTCATAATGCGCGCTTATTGGACTCCCCGAGGGTCCGCGCGCCCCGTCAGAGGTAAGTCGATACCCATGAAACGCACCGGCCGCACCCTGGTTCTGGGCTGCCTGTTGCTCCTTCAGCCGCTGCTGGCACATGCACAAGCAGGCGGCAACTCGTTGTTAATCCCAGCGATGGGTCGTTGCACCCTCAATACCCAGCCAGACAGCCAGGCCGAAGCCCTGAGCGCGTGCCAGAAACAGGCTGACGATGGGGATGCGCAGGCGCAATACGAGTTGGGTGAGTACTTCCACGACAGCCAAAACCCCGCGCGCGACCTCAATAAAGCCTTGAGCTATTTCGAGAAAGCCTCGTTGCAGGGCCACGCGCAGGCGCAATTCCAGTTGGGTAACATGTTCTTCAAAGGCGAAGGCGTGCCGGCCAACAACGTGCAGGCGTACATCGTGCTGAAGATGGCGGCGGTCAATGGCGCCGAAGACGCGCTGGACACGGCCGACGAAGTGGCCGAGCACATGCAGCGTGATGAGCTGGAAGTGGCCACCCAGGTGCTGGGGCAAATCTTCCGCAATTACCTGCAGGAATTGCAGAGTGCTGACGGGCGCTCGCCCTTCTCACCCTTGCCCTGAATACAGCTAACCCCTTCTATTGCTATCGCAGGCAAGCCAGCTCCCACATTTGACTGCATTCCAACGTTGGAACTCGGTCAAGTGTGGGAGCTGGCTTGCCTGCGATGGGGCCAACGCGGTCTAACGCCCTACTTCTCAGGCATCGGCATCGGAAACGGCATCACATTGCTGGTGCCACGGGCCTCGCTGATCTTCGGCGTGCCCATGCGCTCCACTTCGTCGATGCGCACAATCGAATGCATCGGCACAAAACTGCGCACCACGCCTTCGAACTGCGCCTTGAGTTTTTCCTCGCCCGGGTCCACGACCAGCTGCGTACGCTCGCCAAAGACGAACTCTTCCACTTCCAGGAAGCCCCACAGATCACTTTGATAGATCTGCTTGGCGTACATTTCGAACACCTGGCCCTGGTTAAGGAAAATCACCTTATAGATTGGAGCTTCACGTTTGGTCATGGTGGGCGGATAACACATCGGGGATATAAAAGAGGGCGCGAACTATAGCATGGCACCCGATGCACAACGCTAGGAACCAATGGGCATGCCCCCTATAATGCGCGGTTCTTTACCACCAGTTGACGATTCCCATGGCCAAGAAGCTTTACATCGAAACCCACGGTTGCCAGATGAACGAGTACGACAGCTCGCGCATGGTCGATCTGCTGGGCGAACATCAGGCCCTGGAAGTTACCGCCCGCGCCGAAGATGCCGACGTGATCCTGCTCAATACCTGCTCGATCCGCGAGCGGGCCCAGGACCGTGTGTACTCCCAGCTGGGCCGCTGGCGTGAACTGAAACTGGCCAACCCGGACATGGTGATCGCCGTCGGCGGTTGCGTGGCCAGCCAGGAAGGCGCCGCGATCCGCGACCGCGCGCCGTATGTCGATGTGGTCTTCGGCCCGCAAACCCTGCACCGCCTGCCGGAAATGATCGACGCCGCGCGCGTTACCAAATTGCCGCAAGTGGACGTCTCGTTCCCGGAAATCGAAAAATTCGACCATTTGCCCGAGCCGCGCATCGACGGGCCGAGCGCCTATGTGTCGGTGATGGAAGGTTGCAGCAAGTACTGCACCTTCTGCGTCGTGCCTTATACCCGGGGTGAAGAAGTCAGCCGGCCGTTTGATGACGTGATGGCAGAAATTATCCATTTGGCCGAAAACGGCGTGCGCGAAGTGACCTTGCTGGGCCAGAACGTCAACGGCTATCGCGGCCAGACCGAAGACGGCCGCCTGGCCGACCTGGCAGAGCTGATCCGCGTCGTGGCGGCGGTGGACGGTATCGAGCGCATTCGCTACACCACGTCGCACCCGCTGGAGTTTTCCGACAGCCTGATCCAGGCCCATGCCGATGTGCCGGAGCTGGTCAAACACCTGCACTTGCCGGTGCAATCGGGCTCAGACCGCATTCTGTCGGCGATGAAGCGCAACCACACGGCCCTGGAGTACAAATCCAAACTGCGCAAATTGCGCGCGGCGGTGCCGGGTATCTGCATCAGCTCGGACTTTATCGTCGGCTTCCCTGGCGAGACCGAGAAAGATTTCGAGCAGACCATGAAGCTGATCGAAGACGTCGGCTTCGACTTCTCCTACTCCTTCGTCTACAGCCAACGCCCAGGCACGCCCGCTGCCGATTTGGCGGACGAGACCCCGGAAGCGCTGAAAAAAGAACGGCTGAACGCGCTGCAGCACCGCCTGAATCAGCAAGGGTTCGAGATCAGCCGACAGATGGTCGGCTCGATCCAGCGGATTCTGGTTACCGATTATTCGAAAAAGGACCCTGGCGAGCTGCAAGGCCGCACCGAGAACAACCGCATCGTCAACTTCCGCTGCGACACGCCCATACTGATCGGGCAGTTTGCCGACGTGCACATCGATGCGGCGCAACCGCACTCGCTGCGCGGCTCGCTGGTTAACTGATTTCAGTACAAATGAAGTTCAAATGTGGGAGCTGGCTTGCCTGCGATAGCGGTGTAACAAGACACATCTCTTTTGGATGTGCCGTCCCCATCGCAGGCAAGCCAGCTCCCACAGTGGATCTTCGTAGTTCTTGAGAGCGAGCACGGCCTATATAAGTGCTTTCGCACACAGGCGGCTGGCGTTATCCTCTCTTTCACCTCAACTGCCAAAGGGCGGCTAAAAGCGACCTTGAACGCACCCATCGTAGAACCCCATCGTTTTCTCCTCGAGCCCTTTGAGGCTCGCCGTTTCGCCAACCTGTGCGGACAGTTCGACGAGCACCTGCGCTTGATCGAACAACGCCTGGGCATCGAGATCCGCAACCGCGGCAATCAGTTCGAGCTCATCGGTGAAGCCCAAGACACTAAATCGGCAGAAAACCTGCTGCGCCGCCTCTACCGCGAAACCAAGGGTAGCGAGCTGTCGCCAGAAACCGTGCACCTGTATTTGCAGGAGTCGGCTGTGGAAGACTTGGCCAACAACCCTGTCGCCGAAGCCAGCGTGGCCCTGCGTACCAAAAAAGGCATGATTCGCCCAAAGGGCTTGAATCAGCAGAAGTACGTCAAGGCAATCCTGGGTAACGATATCAATTTCGGCATCGGCCCCGCCGGTACCGGCAAGACCTACCTGGCCGTGGCCTGCGCAGTGGATGCCCTTGAGCGCGAGCAAGTGCGGCGTATCCTGCTGGTGCGCCCGGCGGTTGAAGCGGGCGAAAAGCTCGGCTTCCTGCCCGGCGACCTCGCCCAGAAGATCGACCCGTACCTGCGTCCGCTCTACGACGCGCTTTACGAGATGCTTGGCTTTGAATACGTGGCCAAGCTGATTGAGCGTCAGGTGATCGAAATCGCCCCGCTGGCCTATATGCGCGGCCGCACCTTGAGCAACAGCTTCATCATCCTCGACGAAAGCCAGAACACTACCGTGGAGCAGATGAAGATGTTCCTGACCCGCATCGGGTTTGGCTCCACGGCCATTATCACCGGCGACATCACCCAGGTTGACCTGCCCAAGGGCACCAAGTCGGGCTTGAGCCATGTGATTGAAGTGCTCAAGGACGTGCCGGGCATCAGTTTCACGCACTTCTCGCCCAAGGACGTGGTTCGCCACCCGCTGGTGCAGCGCATTGTCGAAGCCTACGAGCGCTTCGAGCACCGTGACGACGGTTTGTCCAAGGACGCCCGCCACAATGCTTGAGCTAGACCTGCAGCTGGCCACCGAAGCGCCCGCCCCCAGTGAAGAACAGTTCCGTCAATGGTGCGCCCTGGCCTTGCGCCAGCGCACCGCCGACTCGGAATTGACCATTCGCCTGGTCGATGAGCCCGAAGGCCGTGAACTGAATCACACCTGGCGCCAAAAGGACTACGCGACCAACGTGCTGTCCTTCCCTGCCGACGTACCGGATGAGTTACTGGATATCCCGTTGCTGGGCGACCTGGTGATCTGCGTCCCGGTGGTGGAACGTGAAGCAAAGGAACAAGGCAAGGAACTTGAGGCCCATTGGGCCCATCTAGTCATCCACGGCTGCTTGCATCTCTTGGGTTACGACCATATAGACGATGACGAAGCCTGGGAAATGGAAACACTGGAACAAACGTTGCTTGCTGAATTGGGTCACCCTGACCCTTATGCAGATGACGAAAACTGATCAACACTCAACTGACACAATAAAGGATTTAGAGTAATCGCTATGAGCGAAGACCGATCGAGCAACGGGCAGAAGTCATGGCTGGGTAAACTGACCCAGGCTTTTGCCCACGAGCCGAAAAACCGCCAGGAGCTGCTTGAGCTGCTGCGCGAGGCCCATCAAAACAAGTTGCTGGACAGCGAAGCGCTGGCCATTGTCGAGGGCGCCATTCAGGTGGCTGACCTGCAAGTCCGGGACATCATGGTCCCGCGTTCGCAGATGATCAGCATCAAGGCGACCCAGACCCCACGGGAATTCCTCCCGGCCGTGATCGACTCGGCGCACTCGCGCTACCCGGTGATCGGTGAAAGCCATGACGACGTCATGGGTGTCCTGTTGGCCAAGGACCTGTTGCCGCTGATCCTCAAAGAGAACGGCGACAACTTCAATATCAAGGACTTGTTGCGCCCTGCGACCTTTGTGCCTGAATCCAAGCGCCTGAATGTGCTGCTGCGCGAGTTTCGCGCCAACCACAATCACATGGCCATTGTGATCGACGAATACGGCGGCGTGGCCGGTCTTGTGACCATCGAAGACGTGCTGGAACAGATCGTCGGCGACATCGAAGACGAACACGACGTTGAAGAAGACAGCTACATCAAGCCACTGCCAAGCGGTGACTTCCTGGTGAAAGCGCTGACGCCGATCGAGAACTTCAACGAGTTCTTCGACAGCGAATTCTCCGACGACGAGTTCGACACCGTCGGCGGTTTGGTGATGAGTGCATTTGGGCACCTGCCCAAACGTAACGAGACCACCGAGATTGGCGCGTACCGCTTCCGCATCCTGAATGCTGACAGCCGCCGTATTCACTTGATTCGCCTGACACCTATTGCCCGCTAAGGACTGACATGCGCCGTCTCATTGCTCCCGGCTGGCCCGGTAATTTGCTGGCCGTGGTGGCCGGCGCCATCACTACCCTGGCGCTGGCGCCGTTCGATTTGTGGCCGTTTGCACTGGTGGCGGTCGGGCTTTTCTACATCGGGCTGCGCGAATTGAGCCCACGTCAGGCCCTGGGCCGTGGCTGGTGTTTCGGTTTTGGCCTGTTTGGCGCCGGCACCAGCTGGATCTACTACAGCATTCACCACTTCGGCGGCGCTTCGGTGCTGCTGGCGGGGTTCCTGATGCTGCTGTTTACCGCCGCGATTGCGCTGTTCTTCGCCCTGCCCGCCTGGCTATGGGCGCGCTGGCTGCGACGCAATGAGGCGCCGCTGGCCGATGCCTTGACGTTCGCGGCGTTGTGGGTCGGCCAGGAAGCCTTTCGCGGCTGGTTCCTCACCGGTTTCCCCTGGCTTTACTCCGGTTACAGCCAACTCGACGGCCCCCTCACCGGCCTCGCGCCATTGGGCGGGATGTGGCTCATTTCCTTCGCCCTGGCGCTGACGGCTGCGGTGTTGTGCAACCTGCCGCGCCTGCTGGCGAGTAAACGCAACGGCTTTATCGGTGCGGGCCTGGTGCTGTTGGTAGCGCCTTGGGCGATTGGTTTGGCGCTCAAGCATCACGCCTGGACCACGCCGTCCGGCCCGCCACTGACCGTCGCCGCGATTCAGGGCAACGTCGAACAGAGCATGAAGTGGGACCCGGAACAGCTCAACGCGCAGCTCGCGCTGTACCGCGACATGAGTTTCAGCTCCAAGCGAGTCGACCTGCTGGTATGGCCGGAAACAGCCGTGCCGGTGCTTAAGGAGTCCGTTGAGGGCTACCTGGGCATGATGAGCAAGTTTGCCGCCGACCGGCACAGCGCGCTGATTACCGGCGTGCCGATCCGTCAGGAAGTGCATCACCAGAAACGCTTCTTCAACGGCATTACGGTGCTGGGCGAAGGCGAAGGCACTTACCTGAAGCAGAAACTGGTGCCATTTGGCGAATACGTGCCGCTGCAAGACATGCTGCGCGGTTTGATCGCCTTCTTCGACCTGCCGATGTCGGACTTCGCCCGCGGCCCTGCCGACCAGGCAATGCTGCAGGCCAAGGGCTATCAGATTGCGCCGTTCATTTGCTATGAAGTGGTGTATCCGGAATTCGCTGCAGGCCTGTCGGCACAGAGCGATTTGCTGCTGACGATCAGTAACGACACCTGGTTCGGCCGCTCGATCGGCCCGCTGCAACACCTGCAAATGGCGCAGATGCGCGCGCTGGAGGCCGGCCGCTGGATGATCCGCGCGACCAACAATGGCGTGACCGGGCTGATCAACCCCTTTGGGCAGATTACCGAGCAGATTCCGCAGTTCGAACGCGGGATTCTCTACGGTGAGGTCGTGCCGATGCACAACCTGACGCCGTATCTGGAATGGCGTTCGTGGCCGTTGATCATTGCTTGCCTGATGTTGTTTGGCTGGGCGCTGCTGGCGGGCCGCATGGCCAAAACCGTCTAACCGCCAAACTCCAAAACCAAGGTGGGATGGGTTTATGTGGGAGCGGGCTTGCTCGCGAAAGCGGTGTGTCAGTCAGCATGTTCGCTAGCTGATGCACCGTATTCGCGAGCAAGCCCGCTCCCACATTTGATTTGCGGTGTTACCTATAAAACAGCCGATACCCCACCTGCCCCACCGCCTCGTTGATCAACTGCCCACTGCGCCACACCGACACAAACTCTGGCATCCAGCCGCCCAGCGGCCGGCCATTGTCTACGCCCAGAAAGCCCACCGGCGCCGGCACCACGGTAAAACCGGCCTGTTCAAAACTCCACACCGCACGCGGCATATGCCAGGCCTGGGTCACCACCACCACGCGCTTGATCCCTTGCGGCAACAACATCTCGGCGCTCATCTGCGCGTTTTCCCAAGTGGTACGGCTGCGCTCTTCCTTCCAGCGCACCGTTACGCCGAAATCATCCAGCATCGACACGGCCATCAGCTGCGCCTCACTCGGGGGCGTACCGTAGTGCAAGCCGCCGCTGGTCAACACCGGTAACCCGGACGCCTTGGCCAGTCGCGCGGCATAGCGCTGGCGCTCCAGCCCAACGCCGGTGGGTTGGTCAGTCCCCCACGCAGGGTCACCGCGTTCGCGCCCTGAGCCCAACACCACAATCGCATCGGCTCGTTGCGCCAGCGTGGCCCACTCTTCACGGGCCAATGGAGGCTCGGTTTCCAGCGCGTACGCGCCCCACTGCACCGCCACTGGCAGGCTGATCAACCACATGCCGCCCAACCCCGCGGCAAAGCAAAGCCCGGCCACGCGAGGGCGGCTTTTACGCAACCACCAGGCAAGGGCGAGCAGCAGCAAGAAAATGCCGGGCGGCAAGAGCAATTGTTTAATGAAATAACGAAAAGGCATCGGGCATCTCCATAGATGCCCGAAGCCTAGATGCAACAGGGTTTTGCGACAATCTTTACAGGCGCCTTTTCAAGAACGCGAACGGATGACGCTGTGTGTCACTTGCACCGTACGACCCGACGCTTTTCGGGGCCGCGACCGGCTGCCACGTCCTTCAGCCAGATAACCTCTGCCGAACGCGAAGGCCCCTGGGCGGGCGGGGAGGCCTGCCCTTGAGAGGCGCGGTGGTGATTCAACTCCAGGTAGCGCTGGATCAATTCAAGTTCTGCCTGGCTCAAGCCTCGCAACTCCAGCTCCACAGGCCGCTCATCTCGCAAGTGGTCTGCGGTTTTTACTGCATCCAATGCACGACCCAAACGGTCGATCAGTCCTTCGTACAATTGTGGTTTCGTTAAAGTTCGCTGCGATTCAGCCATCCCTCACCTCATTGAAGATAAGACTCACTCCCCACTAAACAGCGTAGTCCCCATGGCTGCGCGCGCCTGGCGCCGCGACAGACGGCCCTGCCTGCGTAATCAGGGTTTCCCTCGATAGAGTGGGGTCATGTATGCTACGGCGCTTCCTGTAACTCCACTTCCCGCAGGGTTTGGGCACGGACGCGCCGCTTTTTGGTGTCGATGAACCTGAACGTTGCACCGAAGAGGATTAGGCCACCCCTATTCAGTTCAAAAGTAGCCATGCACGAACAATATCAGCCCCGTGAAATAGAAAATGCCGCTCAGTCGTTCTGGGACGAGCAAAAGTCCTTTGAAGTCAGTGAACAGCCAGGCAAGGAGACTTTCTATTGCCTATCGATGTTCCCTTACCCCAGCGGCAAGCTACACATGGGGCACGTGCGTAACTACACCATCGGCGACGTGATTTCCCGCTACCAGCGCATGCTCGGCAAAAATGTCCTGCAACCTATGGGTTGGGACGCCTTCGGCATGCCGGCGGAAAACGCCGCGATGAAAAACAACGTGGCCCCCGCCAAGTGGACCTACGAAAACATCGCCTACATGAAGACCCAGCTGCGCAGCCTGGGCCTGGCGGTGGACTGGTCCCGCGAGGTCACCACCTGCAAGCCGGATTACTACCGCTGGGAACAATGGCTGTTCACTCGCCTGTTCGAAAAAGGTGTGATCTACAAAAAGAGCGGCACCGTGAACTGGGACCCGATTGACCAGACCGTTCTGGCCAACGAGCAGGTCATTGACGGTCGCGGATGGCGCTCCGGCGCGCTGATCGAAAAGCGCGAAATCCCGATGTACTACTTCAAAATCACCTCCTACGCCGATGAGCTGCTGTCGAGCCTCGACGACCTGCCGGGCTGGCCTGAACAGGTCAAGACCATGCAGCGCAACTGGATCGGCAAATCCAAGGGCATGGAAGTGCAGTTCCCGTACAACGTCGATTCCATCGGCGAAGCGGGCGCACTGAAAGTCTTCACCACCCGTCCAGACACCTTGATGGGCGCGACCTACGTCGCCGTGGCCGCCGAACACCCGCTGGCCACGAAGGCCGCACAGAACAACCCTGAGCTGCAGGCGTTCATCGCCGAATGCAAAGGCGGCAGCGTGGCCGAAGCCGACGTCGCCACTCAAGAGAAAAAAGGCCTGCCGACCGGTTTGTTCGTCGAGCACCCGCTGACTGGCGAGAAGTTGCCGGTATGGGTCGCCAACTACGTGCTGATGCACTACGGCGATGGCGCAGTCATGGCTGTGCCCGCTCACGACGAGCGCGACTTCGAATTCGCCACCAAATACAGCCTGCCGATCAAATCGGTAGTGCGTACCAGCGCCGGTGACACCAACCCGGCCCCGTGGCAGGACGCCTACGGCGAGCACGGCGAACTGATCAACTCCGGCGAGTTTGACGGCCTGGACTTTGCCGGTGCCTTTGACGCGATCGAAGTCGCACTGATCAAGAAAAACCTCGGTGCTTCGCGTACCCAGTTCCGCCTGCGCGACTGGGGCATCAGCCGCCAGCGCTATTGGGGTTGCCCGATCCCGATTATCCACTGCCAAACCTGCGGTGACGTGCCGGTGCCGGAAGACCAGTTGCCGGTCGTCCTGCCGGAAAACGTGGTGCCGGACGGCGCCGGTTCGCCATTGGCGCGCATGCCCGAGTTCTACGAGTGCAGTTGCCCGAAATGTGGCGCGCCTGCCAAGCGTGAAACCGACACCATGGACACATTCGTCGAGTCGTCGTGGTATTACGCCCGCTACGCCTCGCCGCATTACGAGGGTGGCCTGGTCGAGAAATCCGCAGCTGACCACTGGTTGCCGGTGGATCAGTACATCGGCGGCATTGAACACGCGATTCTTCACCTGCTCTACGCGCGCTTCTTCCACAAGCTCATGCGTGACGAAGGTTTGGTGAGCTCCGACGAGCCGTTCAAGAACCTGCTGACCCAGGGCATGGTCGTCGCCGAGACTTACTATCGCCGTGAAGCCAATGGCGCTTACACCTGGTTCAACCCGGCGGACGTCGAGCTTGAGCGTGACAGCAAAGCCAAGGTCATCAGCGCCAAACTGATCGCCGACGGCCTGCCGGTGGAAATCGGTGGCACCGAGAAGATGGCCAAGTCGAAGAACAACGGCGTCGACCCTCAGTCGATGATCGATCAGTTCGGCGCCGACACCTGCCGCCTGTTCATGATGTTCGCCTCGCCGCCTGACATGAGCGCCGAATGGTCCGACTCCGGCGTTGAAGGCTCGCACCGCTTCCTCAAGCGCGTCTGGCGCCTGGCTCACGCCCATGTCAGCCAGGGTCTGCCGGGCAAACTGGACGTGGCCGGCTTGAGCGACGAACAGAAAGCCATTCGCCGCAGCACTCACCTGGCCATTCGCCAGGCGAGCCAGGACGTTGGCCAGAACCACAAATTCAACACCGCCATCGCCCAGGTGATGACGCTGATGAACGTGCTGGAGAAAGCGCCAAACGCCACAGAACAAGACCGCGCGCTGATACACGAAGGCCTGGAAACAGTCACCTTGCTCCTGGCCCCGATCACGCCGCACATCAGCCACGAACTCTGGAACCGCCTGGGCCACAGCGGCGCCGTCATCGACGCGCGCTGGCCGGTTCAGGATGACAGCGCCCTGATACAGGACACGCTGCAACTGGTGATTCAGGTCAACGGCAAACTGCGTGGCCAAATCGACATGCCGGCCAGCGCCAGCCGTGAAGACGTTGAAGCCGCTGCACGCGTCAACGAGAACGTGCTGCGTTTTACCGAAGGCCTGACGATCCGCAAAGTGATCGTGGTGCCCGGCAAACTGGTCAACATCGTCGCAAGCTAATCGGATCGGGCGCAGGGCTTGAGCCCTGCGCCGAACAAAACCTTCAGGGCCTCGATAAGGCCGACATGGTTTCAAGGGGAGCAACAAAATGATCAAACGCAATTTGCTGGTGATGGGCCTTGCCGTGCTGCTGAGCGCCTGCGGCTTCCAGCTGCGCGGCACCGGCACCAATGAGCTGTCCATCAAGGAACTCGACGTCAGCGCCCGCAACGCCTATGGCGAGACCGTGGTGCAGCTGCGCCAGACTCTGGAAAACAGCGGTGTGCGCGTTTACACCGGCGCAACCTACAAACTGGCCCTGGTGGACGAGCAAGAGACCCAGCGTAACCTCAGCTACGCCAGTGCCGGCCGTGCGTCGGACATCGAGCTGAACACGAAGGTGGTCTACGAACTGCGTGGCCGCGACCAGTTGCCATTGATGGGTGACAAGATCGAAGTGCAGAAGGTTGTGAGCCACGACGGTAACAACCTGGTGGGTTCTGACTCGGAAATCATTCAGGTTCGCAAGGAAATGCGTCGTGAGCTGATCCAGCGCTTGATGGTCCGTTTGCAGCAGCTGAACCCGGAAAAACTCGCAGCCCTGCAACAGACCGCCGACAACAAGGCCAAGGCTGACGCCGACGCTCTGAAAGCCGCGCAAGAGTACGAAGACAACACGCCGAAACAATCGCCTGCAGAAGTTCCAGTCGAGTAAGCCAGACGGGGCGCCCCAGGCGCCCCGTTCGACCCGCCTATGAAACTCGCCCCCGCCCAACTCGCCAAACACCTGCAAGGTGGCCTCGCGCCTGTCTATATCGTCAGCGGTGATGATCCGCTGCTGTGCCAGGAAGCCGCAGATGCCATCCGCAACGCCGTGCGCCAGCAGGGCTTTGACGAGCGCCAGGTGTTCAGCGCCGACGCCAGTTTCGACTGGGGAACGCTGCTGCAAGCCGGCGCAAGCATGTCGCTGTTCGCCGAGAAACGCCTGCTGGAGCTGCGCCTGCCTTCGGGCAAGCCCGGTGACAAGGGCGCGGCGGCCTTGATGGAATACTGCTCGCGGCCTGCTGAAGACACGGTGTTGCTGATCAGCCTGCCCAAGCTCGACGGCAGCGCGCAGAAAACCAAGTGGGGCAAGGCGCTGGTCGAAGGGCCGCACACTCAGTTCATCCAGATCTGGCCAGTGGACAGTAACCAGCTGCCACAGTGGATTCGTCAGCGGTTGTCTCAATCGGGGCTGTCGGCGACGCAAGACGCGGTGGAACTGATCGCCGCACGGGTGGAAGGCAACTTGCTTGCCGCCGCCCAGGAGATCGAAAAGCTCAAGCTGATGGCCGAAGACGGCCAGATCACCGTCGAAACCGTGCAAGGCGCCGTGGCTGACAGTGCGCGTTTTGACGTGTTCGGGCTGGTGGATGCAATTCTCAACGGCGAACCCGCCCACGCCCTGCGCATGCTCGAAGGGCTGCGCGGCGAAGGCGTCGAGCCACCGGTGATTCTGTGGGCGCTGGCCCGCGAGTTGCGGGTACTGGCCAATATTTCCCTGCAATACAGCCAGGGCATCCCACTCGACAAAGCCTTCAGCCAGGCCCGGCCGCCGGTGTGGGACAAACGCAAACCGCTGATGAGCAAAGCCCTGCAACGGCACTCGGCGCAACGCTGGGCGCAGCTTCTGTTGGAGGCGCAGCGTATCGACGCGCAGATCAAGGGCCAGGCCGCTGGCTCGCCGTGGATGAGCTTGAGTCGGTTGTCACTGCTGATGGCTGGCCAGCGCCTGACACTCCCCGCCGAATAACCCCACGTTCAAAACCACCACAACTCGCATGTGGGAGCTGGCTTGCCTGCGATGCTGGCACCTCGGTGCATCTGGCGCACCGAGGCGATGCTATCGCAGGCAAGCCAGCTCCCACAGTCTTATGCGCGCCCACTTGATTTGGTGAAAGTGCCTACACATCGCCGGGCTTTACAGCCGCACCACTTCGGCAGATGATTTGCACCGCTCCACCCCACCTATCGAGAGTAACCATCATGAGCAAAAAGCCATCCAGGCATGGCCCCAACAAGGCCAAATCCATCATCGCCCAGCCACTGTTCCGCAGCCGTCAGGAACGCGCCGGCAAGGGCAAAGGCAGCTACCGCCGCGAAGCCTTCCAGTCTAATAGCTGGGAGGCTTCTTACTTTCTGGCTGCCTGAAGGCAAGCGCCCCTCCGGCATGATAAGGTCTGCATCTGATTTGTAATCCCTGGACCTGTGCATGCCCTCTAGTCTTTCCCGTCGTTGGCACCTTCGCCAATTGATCGCTGCCTCCAGCCTCATTCTGCTTGTCGCCTGCGCGGAGAAACCTACCGCCGCGGACGCGCAACCCCTGCCAAAACTGCAGACCGTACCGGCCGTCGCGCCTGCTGTGGTCGCGCCCCTGGCGGTGGACAACCTTGATATCCAACCGACCCAGACCTTTGCCGAATGGCAGGCGGGCTTTCGTGTGGACGCCCTGAAGGCCGGTATTACTGCTGCCGTCTTCGATAACGCCTTTGCCAACGTCACCCCCGACATGGCGGTGATTCGCGCCGACCGCAGCCAGCCGGAGTTTTCCCGCCCAGTGTGGGAATACCTCGACGGCGCCCTGTCGCCGGTGCGCGTGCGTAACGGCCAGGCCCTGCTCGTCAAATACGCCGACATCCTGCAAAGCATCGAGCAACGCTATGGCGTTGATCGCCAGGCGCTGGTCTCGGTGTGGGGCATGGAAAGCAACTTTGGCCAGTTCCAGGGTAATAACTCGGTGATCCGCTCCCTGGCGACCCTGGCCTACGAAGGCCGTCGCCCGGCGTTCGCCCAAGCGCAACTGCTGGCTGCGCTGCAGATCATCCAGCATGGCGACATCCAGGCCGATCAGATGAAAGGCTCCTGGGCCGGTGCCATGGGCCAGACCCAATTTATCCCGACCACTTACAACACCCACGCCGTCGACTTTGATGGCGACGGTCGCCGTGACATCTGGAACAGCCCGGCCGACGCCCTCGCCTCCACGGCGCACTACCTGCAAAGCTCCGGCTGGCAGAAAGGCCAACCGTGGGGTTTTGAAGTGCAGCAACTGCCGGCGAATTTCGATTACGCCCTGGCCGACGGCGGCACCCGCAAAACCGTTGCCGAGTGGCTCAGGCTGGGGATCCAACTGCCGCCTGGCGCGAGCATGCCGGCGAATGTCGACCAGCTGTCTGCCGCCCTGCTGCTGCCGGCCGGTTACCGTGGCCCGGCGTTCCTGGTGCTGGATAACTTCCGCGCGATTCTCAAATACAACAATTCGTCGTCCTACGCACTGGCCGTGGGCCTGTTGTCTGAACGGTTTGGCGGGGGCGGGGTAATCCGTGGCAATTGGCCAAAGGATGAGCTGCCGCTGAGTCGTTCGCAGCGCATGGACCTGCAAACAGCGCTCACTGCCAAGGGCTATGACGCGGGTAACCCGGATGGGATTATCGGAGCGAATACGCGTAAGGCGATTCGTGCGGCGCAGCAATCGCTGGGCTGGCCAGCGGATGGGTATCCAACGGTGAAGTTGCTGGAGTCGTTGCAGACCCGGTAGATCGCTGTAGGGCGACTACCGCTATCGCAGGCAAGCCAGCTCCCACACTTGGAATGCATTCCCCTGTGGGAGCTGGCTTGCCTGCGATGGCGCCATAGCAGACGACAGCTATTTCAGAACCACATCCTGCTCCAACACCAGCCGCTGCTCCCCCGCATCCAACCGCACCAGCGCGCCCATCGGCAGCGTGAGGTTCGGGTCACAATGCCCACTGCGCCAGCCGGACAACACCGGAATGCGCAAGGGTTCAAAGGTTTGTTTGAGCAACCGCTCCAGCGCGACCTGATCCACCCCCGCCACATCCCCCACCAGCACGCCCGCCACCTGGGCCAACTTGCCCGCCAGGCGCAGGTGAGTCAGCAAGCGGTCAATGCGGTAGATCGGCTCGTTGACGTCTTCGATCAACAGGATGATGCCCTCAGCGTCAATCTCATACGCCGTGCCCATCACGGCCGCAATCATTGAGAGATTGCCTCCCAACAAACGCCCACAGGCGATGCCAGGCTCGATGGTGGTCAACGGGTAGGCCACCGGGTGCGCCAACACGCTACCGGCGACGAGGTCACCGCGCAGCATGCTTAACAGCGAGGTCTCGGTGGGCGGCTGTTTGTCGCCAAGCAGGTCGGCGTTGAGCATCGGCCCATGGAAGGTTACGAAACCGGCATAACGACTGATCGCCAGGTGCAGCGCGGTGATGTCGCTATAACCCACGAGGGGCTTGGGATTGGCGCGCAACAGGTCGAAGTCCAGACGATCAAGCAAGCGTGGTGTGCCGTAGCCGCCGCGCAGGCAAAAGATGGCGTCGATTTCAGGGTCGGCGAAGGCGGCATGGAGGTCACGCAGGCGCACGTCATCGCTGCCGGCAAGGTAGCCATCGCGCTCGTAGACGCCGGGGAAAATGCGCAATTCGTAGCCACGGGCGCGCATCCATTGCCCGGCTTTTTCAACGTCCAGCGCGGCAGGGCCGGCGGGGGCGATAAGGCCGATGGTGCCTTCAGCGCGCAGGGCGGGTACGGGGGTGGCTAGCGCAATGCTCATCCATGAACTCCCTGTGTAAACGCAAAACGAACGGTGGGAGCTGGCTTGCCTGCGATGCAAGCACCTCGGTATATCTGGCGCACCGAGATGATGCTATCGCAGGCAAGCCAGCTCCCACAAAAGCCAGTTGCCACCTGTGTGGCAGCGGCGTTGTTACGAAACCAGGCTAGCCTTGACCAGCTTGGCCTGCTCGTCGGCGTGGTAGGAGGAACGTACCAGTGGGCCCGAGGCCACGTTCTTGAAGCCCATTTTGTAACCTTCCTCGGCGAACCAGGCGAACACGTCCGGGTGCACAAAACGCTGCACCGGCAAGTGGCTGCGGGACGGTTGCAGGTACTGGCCGAGGGTCAGCATGTCGATGTCGTGTTCGCGCATGCGCTGCATGACTTCGATGACTTCTTCGTCGGTCTCGCCCAGGCCCAGCATCAAGCCGGATTTGGTCGGAATGTGCGGCATCATCTGCTTGAATTTCTGCAGCAGAGTCAGCGACCACTGGTAGTCCGAACCCGGACGCGCAGCCTTGTACAGGCGCGGCACGGTTTCCAGGTTGTGGTTGAACACATCCGGCGGCTCGGCGGCGGTGATTTCCAGCGCCACGTCCATACGGCCACGGTAGTCCGGCACGAGGGTTTCAAGCATCACGTTAGGCGACAGCTTGCGAATCTCGCGGATGCAGTCGGCAAAGTGCTGGGCACCGCCGTCGCGCAGGTCGTCGCGGTCCACCGAGGTGATCACCACGTATTTGAGTTTCAGGTCGGCGATGGCGATGGCCAGGCTTTCCGGCTCGTTGACGTCCAGTGGCTTCGGTCGGCCGTGGCCAACGTCGCAGAACGGGCAACGACGGGTGCAGATGTCACCCATGATCATGAAGGTGGCCGTGCCGCCGGAGAAACACTCGCCCAGGTTCGGGCAGGACGCTTCTTCGCACACACTGTGCAGCTTGTGTTTGCGCAGCAAGGCCTTGATACGGTCGACTTCCGGCGAGACCGGGATGCGCACGCGAATCCAGTCAGGCTTTTTCGGCAATTCGGTGGTCGGAATGATCTTCACCGGGATGCGTGCAACCTTCTCGGCGCCGCGCAGCTTGACGCCGGCTTCCACCTTGGCACGCGGGGCCGGGGCCGGACGCTCGGTGACATCCAGCGTCGGGATCATGGTTTGCACTGCATCAGTAGTCATAATCAGTCGATTCCGCCCGTGAGGGTCGTCTGCTCAGCATAGTCGAGGTGTTTGACGAGCTGCGCACGCAGCCGGGCACTTACCTCGGCAAATTTAATCGGTGTGGCGTGGTCGCTCAGTTGGGTCATTGCCAACCCGGCATAACCGCACGGGTTGATCCGCCGAAACGGCGCCAGGTCCATGTCGACGTTCAGGGCCAGGCCATGAAAGGAACAGCCGTGGCGAATGCGCAACCCCAGGGAGGCGATTTTCGCGCCGTCCACGTATACACCGGGTGCATCGGGCTTGGCCGCAGCGGTCACGCCGTAACTGGCCAACAGCTCGATCAGGCAAGCCTCCATGCGGCTGACCAAGTCGCGCACGCCAAAACCCAGCTTGCGCACGTCCAGCAGCAAATACGCCACCAGTTGACCTGGGCCATGGTAAGTCACTTGGCCACCTCGGTCGACCTGCACCACCGGAATATCCCCCGGCAGCAACAGATGCTCAGCCTTGCCGGCCTGGCCCTGGGTGAACACCGGCGGGTGTTCCACCAGCCAGATCTCATCGGGGGCCGAAGTGCCGCGCTCGTTGGTGAAGCGCTGCATGGCGTGCCAGACGGGCTCGTAGGCCATCTGGCCGAGCTCGCGAAAGCCCAGAACCTGGGACATCACAGCACCATGTGCACGAAGCCGGTGGCCCGCAGTTCGCTGTTGATGTCGTAGAGCTGGTCTTGACCGGTCGCAACGATGTGCAACTGGATCGTGGTGTATTTGCCGGTGGCGCTGGAGCGCTCATCCACGCGGTTATCGTTGATCGTCGCGTGTTTGCGCACGATCTCGAGGATCGCATCCTTACGACCTACGCCGGTGTCGCTGATCACCTTGATGGGATAATCGGTCACCGGGAATTCGATTTTTGGCGCCTTTACTTCTTTATCGGTCATGGCGTAACGGCCTCGTAAGCGTAAGCCTTGGCGACGACAAAGCCCCGCGTCGGATCAACGCGGGGCTTTGCAGGTGCACAGTGTCAGTTGAACAAGCCGTAGAAGAATAGACGGATGCTATCCCACACGCGGCGGAAGATACCACCTTCATCGACGGCGTCCAGCGCGATCAGGTCGGCGCTGTGCACCACCTTGTCGTCCAGTTTGACTTCGACTTTACCGATCACATCACCCTTGGCGATTGGAGCAACCAATTGCGGGTTCATGGTCATGCTGGCAGCGAGCTTTTTCAGCTGGCCTTTAGGCATGGTCAGGGTCAGGTCATCCGCCAGGCCGGCTTTGACCTGGGAGGTTGCGCCCTTCCAAACCGGTGCAGTCGCCAGCTCCGTGCCCTTCTGGTAGAAGGTCTGGGTTTCGAAGAAGCGGAAACCATAGGTCAGCAGCTTTTGCGTTTCGGCCGCACGGGCCTGCTCGCTGTTGGTACCGAACACGACGGCGATCAAACGCTGACCATCACGTACAGCAGACGACACCATGCAGTAGCCGGCTTCTTCGGTGTGGCCGGTTTTCAGACCGTCGACGGTCTTGTCGCGCCACAGCAGGAGGTTGCGGTTAGGCTGCTTGATGTTGTTCCAGAAGAATTCCTTCTGGGAGTAGATCGCGTAGTGCACCGGGTCAACGCGAATGATCGCGCGGGCCAGGATCGCCATGTCGTGAGCCGACGAATAGTGCTCAGGGTTCGGCAGACCGGTCGGGTTCATGAAGTGGCTGTTGGTCATGCCCAGGTCGGCCACGGTTTTGTTCATCATGTCGGCGAACGCGTCTTCGCTGCCGGCGATGTGCTCGGCCAGGGCTACGCTGGCGTCGTTACCCGACTGGATGATGATGCCGTGCAACAGGTCACTCACCGTCACCTGCGAACCGACCTTGATGAACATCCGCGAACCGCCGGTACGCCAGGCGTTTTCGCTGACGGTTACCGGATCGTTTTCGCCGATCTGGCCGCGACGGATTTCCAGGGTCGCGATGTACGCCGTCATCAGCTTAGTCAAGCTGGCTGGAGGCAGGCGCTGGTCACCGTTGTTCTCGACCAGCACGTTGCCGCTGGCGGCATCCATGAGGACCCAGGCCTTGGCGGCCAGTTGCGGGGAAGCCGGCACCATTTCAACCGCCCAGGCGGCCGGGGTGATGATCAGCGAAAGAAGCAGGCACGTGCGTTTGGCTAAGGTGGTGATGTTCATCCGTCTCTCGAAATTGCTTATGGAAACTTGCCCTCGCGGGCAAAACTTATTCAGACAGGCCGTTGCCAGACTGTCGCGTGTTCGGTTGCCCGCTCACCCCTTGCCCCTGGGTTTTTATTGTTCAACGAGCCAACAACCAAAGCCCAAGCCCGCACGCGAGCCTGAACCATCAATCCCTTTCTTATTCGGCGGTGACCACGCTGGGTTGCCCCAGGTTGGCCGAACGCACGCTGTTCTGTACTTGCGCCACTTCACCGGGCGAACTGATCGGGCCCATGCGCACGCGGTGCAGCGTTTGCTGGTTACGCACGATGGAGCTGATAAAGACCGGCGCCTTGACCATGCCGCTGAGTTTGGACCTTAACAGTTCTGCCGCATCCGGGTTGGCGAAAGCGCCCACTTGCAGGTATTGCCCGCCCACGGTGGAGGCGCCAGGCGCTGCACGCGGCACCACGACGGTGTCGGGAGCATGCTGCGCCGGTGGCGGTGTCCATTGTTCGATTTTGCCGGCCGACGCGTTCACTTGCGGCTGCTGGGTTTGCGGCTCGTTGAGCATCAACGGCGCAGGTTTGCCACGCTGGGCCCAGTACTGCGCCGGGTCGATGCCTTCCACTTTCACGCGGGCGGTACCGATCTCGGCGTAACCGAGTTTCTTCGCGGCGGCGTAGGACAAGTCGATGATGCGGTCCGAATAGAACGGCCCACGGTCGTTGACCCGCAGAATAACGGTGCGGTTGTTGTCCAGGTTGGTCACACGAACATAGCTGGGCAGCGGCAGGGTCTTGTGCGCGGCACTCATGCCGTACAGGTCATACACTTCGCCGTTGGCGGTGTTCTGGCCATGAAACTTGGTGCCGTACCAGGACGCCGTGCCTGATTGCACGTAGGTCTTGGAATCCTGCAGCGGGAAGTAGTTTTTGCCCAGCACGGTGTACGGGTTGGCCTTGTAAGGGCCGGAGTGCAGGGTTGGCGTGGCGTCCGGGATTTTCGAAACGTCGACGTCCCACCACGGCGCGCCGTCTTTGTGCGCGCGGTTGATGTCCAGGCCCGGCTGGGAACGAACCACGGCGCCGCCGGGCTTCTTCGCCGGAGCGCGGCTGGTGGTCGTGGTGGTGGATGAGCAACTGACAACCAGCAAGGACAACGCGGCAAACGCCACCAGCTTGAGCGGTTTTTTGAACAGCGATACCCGCATTACTTGTTGCCCCGTGCTTGGACCAGCATGTCTGACAGCTGATGCACGGCCATGGCGTACATCACACTGCGGTTATAACGCGTGATTGCGTAAAAATTCTTCAGACCCATCCAGTATTCCGGGCCGTTTTCGCCTTCCAGGCGGAACGCCGTTACCGGCATGTCATCGCGTGGCGCATTCTGACTCGACCACCCCAGCGCCCGCAACTCCCCGACCGTCTTGACGGGCTCGATGCCCTGGGTCAGGCCTTCGTCGGCGCGGTCGCCGGTCACCTGGGCGCGGATCACCACAGGCTCGCCCGCCACCCAGCCATGGCGTTTGAAGTAGCTGGCGACGCTGCCGATGGCGTCGTCCGGGTTGCTCCATATATTGATGTGGCCGTCGCCGTCAAAATCCACCGCATAGGCGCGAAAGCTGCTCGGCATGAACTGCGGCAAGCCCATCGCACCGGCGTAGGAACCTTTAAGGGTCAACGGATCAACCTGCTCTTCGCGGGCCAGCAGCAGGAATTCGCGCAGCTCCTTGCGGAAGAATTCGGCGCGCGGCGGGTAATCGAAACCCAGGGTCGACAAGGCGTCGATCACCCGGTAACTGCCAGTATTGCGCCCGTAAAAGGTTTCAATGCCGATGATCGCGACGATCACCTGGGCCGGCACGCCGTATTCCTGCTCGGCGCGGGCCAGCGCGGCTTCGTGCTGGCGCCAGAAGTCCACACCCCGAGCCACGCGGGCGTCGGTGAGGAACATCGGGCGATATTCCTTCCACTGTTTAACCCGCTCTGCCGGGCGCGAAATGGCGTCGAGAATCGCCTGCTTGCGCTGGGCCTCGCGAAACACGCCCATCAGCTGCTCACCGGCGAAACCATAGTCGCGGGTCATTTCACCGACAAATTCGGCGACCTGAGGCGAGCCATCGTAGTCACCGGCCTGCGCCTCTTGCGTCGCGCCCAGCAGCCCAATCAGGCCCATCAGGGACGCATGCCGAGTCACCCAGCCGCGCATTACTTGCATTGACATCTTCACCTTATTCAAACCTGTGCGATCCACTTGCGATGCGTATGAATCGACATCAAAACCCCAAACGCTGACATCAATGTCACCAGCGAAGTTCCGCCGTAGCTAATGAATGGCAACGGCACCCCAACCACCGGCAGCAGGCCACTGACCATACCGATGTTGACGAAAACGTAAACAAAAAACGTCATGGTCAAGCTGCCGGCAAGCAACTTGCCGAACAGCGTTTGCGCCTGCGCGGTGATCACCAGGCCGCGACCGATCAGCAGCACATAGATCAACAACAGGGCGCAAATGCCCACCAGGCCGAACTCTTCGCCCAATACCGCAATGATGAAGTCGGTGTGGCTCTCGGGCAAAAAGTCCAAATGCGACTGGGTGCCCAGTAACCAACCCTTACCAAATACTCCGCCGGAACCGATCGCCGCCTTGGACTGGATGATGTTCCAGCCGGTGCCCAGCGGGTCGCTTTCGGGGTCGAGGAACGTCAGGATCCGCTGCTTCTGATAGTCGTGCATAAAGAAGAACCACATCGCCACGGCCACCGGGATCGCGGCGGCCAGCACGCTGAGGATCCAGCGCCAGCGCAACCCGCCCATAAACAGCACGAACGCGCCGCCGGCCAGAATCAGCAGCGAAGTACCCAGGTCCGGCTGGCGCACGATCAGGATAAACGGCACGCCAATCAGGATCAGGCTGACTCCCACGTGCTTGAGCTGCGGCGGCAAGGTGCGCTTGGACAGGTACCAGGCAATGGTCGCCGGCATCAGGATCTTGAGGAATTCCGATGGCTGGAAGCGAATCACCCCCGGAATGTTGATCCAGCGCGTCGCGCCCATGGCGTTGTGGCCCATCACGTCCACCACCACCAGCAGCAACACCCCGACCACGTACCCCAGAGGCACCCAGCGCGCCATGAAACGCGGCTCCAGTTGGGCGATCACTACCATCGACAACAGGCCAAGGCCGAACGAAGACGCTTGCTTGATCAGCAAGTCCCAGTTCTTGCCGCTGGCCGAATACAGCACGAACAGGCTGCCGGCGGCGAGGGTCAGCAGCAGGATCAGCAATGGGCCATCAATGTGCATGCGTTGCAGCAGCGTCGCGCGGCGACGCATCACATCCTCGCTTGAGAGGATGCGGTCAAAATTACTCTTCACGGGCCGTAACCTCGGTACTTGAAGGGGGGCCGCCATATTCGGGCTTGAGCCTGCCGTCGTCGGCCAGCAACCAGGCGTCCATGATCTGGCGCACCACAGGCGCCGCGACGCCGGAGCCGGATTCACCGTTTTCAACCATCACCGCCACCACGATTTTCGGGGTGTCCGCCGGGGCGAAGCCGACAAACAAGGCGTGGTCGCGGTGGCGCTCCTGAACTTTGGAGCGGTCATATTTCTCGCCCTGCTTGATCGCCACCACTTGGGCGGTACCGCTCTTGCCGGCAATCCGGTATTGCGCGCCAACCGCCGCCTTGCGCGCGGTGCCTCGGGCGCCGTGCATCACTTGCTGCATGCCGTGGTTGACCTTGGTCCAGTCGGACGGGTCGCGCAGCACGATGTCGGGGATCGGGTTTTCATCCACCGGCTTTTCGCCTTCGATGGTCTTGGCCAGGTGCGGACGGTTCCAGACGCCCTTGTTGGCCACCAGCGCCGTGGCCTGGGCCAGCTGCAGCGGCGTGGCCTGCATGTAGCCCTGGCCGATCCCGAGAATCAGGGTTTCACCCGGGAACCACGCCTGACGACGGGTCGCGCGTTTCCATTCCCGCGATGGCATCAGGCCAGGGGATTCTTCGAACATGTCCAGGGAGACTTTCTGACCGAGGCCGAACTTGCCCATATAGGCCGACAGACGATCAATACCCAGCTTGTGGGCCAGGTCGTAAAAATAGGTGTCGTTGGAGCGCATGATCGCGGTGTCCAAATCGACATAGCCGTCACCGGTGCGGTTCCAGTTACGGTATTTGTGATCGTAGTTGGGCAGCATGTAGTAGCCGGGGTCGTAAACCCTGCTTGATGCGGTGACCACGCCCGAATCCAGGCCGGCAATCGCCACCGCCGGCTTGATGGTAGAGCCCGGCGGATACAAACCACGCAGCACGCGGTTGAACAGCGGCCGATCAATGGAATCACGCAGCTCGGCGTACGCCTTGAAGCTGATGCCGGTCACAAACAGGTTGGGGTCGAAGCTCGGCTGGCTGACCATCGCCAGCACTTCGCCGGTGTTCGGGTCCAGCGCCACCACGGCACCGCGGCGACCGCCCAGCGCCATCTCGGCCGCTTCCTGCAACTTGATGTCCAGGCTCAGGACGATGTCCTTGCCCGGCACCGGGTCGGTGCGCTTGAGCACCCGCAGCACGCGGCCACGGGCGTTGGTCTCGACTTCCTCGTAACCCACCTGGCCGTGCAGCTCGGGCTCGTAAAAACGCTCGATGCCGGTTTTGCCGATATGGTGGGTGCCGCTGTAATTCACCGGATCGAGGCTTTTCAGCTCTTTCTCGTTGATGCGCCCCATGTAGCCGACGGAGTGGGCAAAGTGCGGCCCTTGCGGGTAATGCCGCACCAACTGCGCCACCACTTCCACACCGGGCAGGCGGAACTGGTTCACCGCGATGCGGGCGATTTGCTCTTCGTTCAGCTCAAACAGAATGGGCACCGGCTCGAACGGCCTGCGCCCCTGCTTCATGCGCTTCTCGAAGATCACCCGGTCTTCCGGCGTCAGTTGCAGCACTTCCACGATCACATCGAGGACCTGCTGCCAGTCGCCGGAGCGTTCGCGGGTCATGCTCAGGCTGAAACTGGGCCGGTTATCTGCGACCACCACGCCATTGCGGTCGAAAATCAGCCCACGGGTCGGCGGAATCGGCTGCACATGCACCCGATTGTTTTCCGACAATGTGGAGTGATAGTCGTATTGGATCACCTGCAAAAAATACAGGCGCGCAATCAGCACCGCGATCAACCCCACCACCATAAACGCGCCAAACACGACCCGAGCGCGTACCAGACGTGCGTCTTTCTCGTGGTCCTTGATGCGGATCGGCTGAGTCATCGGGAGGGGCGCAGATTATTTGTGGTAAGGGTGCCCGGACAGAACTGTCCAGGCGCGATACAGCTGTTCACCGATCAGAATCCTTACCAACGGGTGCGGCAGCGTCAGCGCCGACAGCGACCAGCGCTGGTCAGCCCGCGCACAGACTTCCGGCGCCAGCCCTTCGGGGCCGCCCACCATGAAGTTGACCGTACGCGAATCCAGGCGCCAGCGATCCAGCTCCACCGCCAACTGCTCGGTGCTCCAGGGTTTGCCGTGCACTTCCAGGGTGACGATGCGCTCGTTGGGGCCGACCTTGGCCAACATGGCTTCGCCTTCCTGACGGATAAAGCGCGCCACGTCGGCATTCTTGCCCCGGGTGTTGAGCGGTATTTCCACCAGCTCCAGCGACAGCTCAGCGGGCAGACGCTTGGCATATTCGTGCCAGCCTTCTTCCACCCACTTGGGCATGCGTGAACCGACAGCGATCAGACGCAGGCGCACAGCCGTTCCTTATTCCTGGTCTTTGTTGAGCTTGTCGAAGTGCGCGTGGCCCACTTCCGGGTTGTGGTGCTTGCCATCAGCGGCACGGCTCTGCTCGGCGCCTTTCCACAAACGCTCCAGGTCGTAGAACTGACGGGCGTTGGAGGTCATCATGTGAACGATCACGTCGTCCATGTCCAGCAGCACCCAGTCGCTGTCGCCCTTGCCTTCTTCACCCAATGGCTTCACGCCCTGGGCCTTGACGGCTTCGCGGACCTTGTCGAGCATCGCGCCGATCTGGCGGTTCGAGGTACCGGTGGCGATGATCATGAAGTCGGTGATGCTCTGCTTGTCGCGTACGTCCAGCACCTGAATATCCTGGGCCTTAACGTCTTCCAGGGCAGCCACGGCAACTTTCACCAGCTCTTCGCCAGCCAGTTCCGGACCAACGTGGGCTTCTACCGGCAATGGAGCGCTCTTGAAGGTGCCTTTGCGCTTAACTTTGCTTACGTCTTTGTTCGTCATATAAAACTCGTTTTGCTCGTATGTTCGGGCGCTCGCTGCACGAGTGTTCGTGCGTTCAAGCGCGCCTTTTCAGTTCGACGCACGGTAAAGTCCGTGCGCATCGATGTAGGCCAGGACCGCGTCAGGCACCAGGAAACGTACCGACTTACCGCTGGCCAGCAGTTGACGGATCTGGGTGGCGGACACCGCAAGCGGGGTCTGCCAGACGAATGCAATATTCCCGTTTGGCCCGGTCAGGGCCAAGGGGTCACTTACCGACCGCGCGGCCAGCAGGTTGCGCAAGGCATCCGGCGGTTCGCTGTCGGCATCCGGGCGTTGCAAAACCAGGATGTGGCAGTGCTGGAGGAGTTCCTCCCAGCGATGCCAAGAGGGCAGGCCGCAAAAAGCGTCCCAGCCCAAAAGCAGAAACAATTGGTCGTCTGCGGCCATTTCAGCGCGCATCACTTCCAGGGTATCGACAGTGTAGGACGGTTTATCACGTTTGAGTTCGTGGTCGTCCACCACCAACGGCGCGATGCCTTCTACCGCCAGGCGCACCATTTCCAGACGTTGCTGCGCTGACACCTGCGGCGTATCGCGATGGGGCGGCCGCGCGTTAGGCATCACGCGCAGTTCATCCAGCGCGAGGGCATCCGCGACTTCCAGGGCACTGCGCAAATGGCCGATGTGCACTGGGTCGAAAGTACCGCCGAGCAGCCCGATGCGTTTAGCCATCAAGTGCGCACATGACCGTCGCCGAACACCACGTACTTCTCGCTGGTCAGGCCTTCCAGGCCAACCGGGCCGCGTGCATGCAGCTTGTCGGTGGAAATGCCGATCTCAGCCCCCAGGCCATACTCGAAGCCGTCGGCAAAGCGTGTCGAGGCGTTGATCATCACCGAAGCGGAATCCACTTCGTTGAGGAAACGCCGGGCATCACTGAAATGCTCGGAAACAATGGCGTCGGTGTGCTTGGAGCCGTATTTATTGATGTGTTCTATGGCGGCGTCGAGGTTGTCGACGATGCGGATCGACAGGATCGGCGCCGTGTACTCGGTGTACCAGTCTTCTTCAGTGGCTTGGATCACGCCTGCGCCCAGCAGCGCACGGGTGCGCTCGCAACCCCGCAGCTCCACGCCTTTGTCCCGGTAAATGGCAGCCAGCGGCGGCAGCACGCGATCGGCAATGCCGACGTGCACCAGCAGGGTTTCCATGGTGTTGCACGGGGCGTAGCGGTGGGTCTTGGCGTTGTCGGCGATGCGGATCGCCTTGTCGATGTCCGCAGCCACGTCGATGAACACATGGCACACGCCGTCCAGGTGTTTGATCACCGGCACTTTGGCGTCACGGCTGACGCGCTCGATGAGGCTCTTGCCACCGCGCGGCACGATCACGTCGACGAATTCCGGCATGGTGATCAGCGCGCCTACGGCGGCGCGGTCGGTGGTTTCCACCACTTGCACCACTTCAGCGGGCAACTCGGCCACGGCCAGGCCCTGCTGAATGCAGGCAGCGATCGCGCGGTTGGAATTAATGGCTTCGGAGCCGCCACGCAGGATGGTGGCGTTGCCGGACTTGAGGCACAGGCTCGCAGCGTCAATGGTCACGTTCGGACGCGACTCATAAATGATGCCGATCACGCCCAACGGCACGCGCATCTTGCCGACTTGAATGCCGGACGGCAGGTAGCGCATGTCGCGGATTTCACCGATGGGGTCAGGCAGCTTGGCCACCTGACGCAGGCCTTCGATCATGTCGTCGATACGTGCCGGGGTCAGCGCCAGCCGGTCCAGCAGTGCTGGCTCCAGGCCATTGGCACGGCCGTTGGCCAGGTCCAGTTCATTGGCCGTGGCCAGCTCGGAGCGCGAGGCATCCAGAGCATCGGCGGCAGCCAACAGGGCACGGTTCTTCTGCGCGGTGCTCGCACGGGCGATCAATCGCGAGGCCTGACGGGCAGCGCGACCCAGGCGGGTCATGTAGTCAAGAACGGACTCAGTCATGGTCAGGGAGTCTTGGCAGGGAGGAAAGCGGCAGATTATAGCTGTGACGCCGCCCGACTGACAGCGGTGAGGGGCGGATGGTCGAAATGAACTGTAAAAATAGGGGGTTCAGCGGTAATTAAGGTTGGAGTTGTTATTATTCCGTCACATTTAGCCGTATTAACCTTTGATCGCCATGTCCAGTTTTGCCCCAAAGCTCCCCGCCAGCGCCCTGCCCGACTGCTTCTTCGACCGCGATGCGCAACTGCTTGCGCGAGAATTGCTCGGCAAAGTCATCCGTCATCGGGTCGGCGAAACCTGGCTCTCAGCCCGAATTATCGAAACCGAAGCCTATTACGTGGCCGAAAAAGGCAGCCACGCCTCACTCGGCTACACAGAAAAGCGTAAGGCTTTGTTTCTGGATGGCGGGCACATCTACATGTATTACGCCCGTGGCGGTGATTCCCTGAACTTCAGCGCCCAGGGGCCGGGCAATGCGGTGCTGATCAAATCGGCCTACCCATGGGTCGACGAAGTGTCCGGCCCGGCCAGCCTGGCGCAGATGCTGCTGAACAACCCCAACCCCGATGGCAGCCCGCGCGCCGCGCAAAAGCTCTGCGCGGGCCAGACATTGCTGTGCAAGGCACTGGGTTTGAAAGTACCGATGTGGGACGCCAAGCGCTTCGATCAGGAGTTGCTCTACGTCGAAGACGTGGGCCAGGCGCCTTCGTCCATCATCCAGACCACTCGCCTGGGCATCCCCAGCGGGCGCGATGAGCACCTGATGTATCGCTTTGTGGATGCTGGCTATGCGCCTTACTGCACACGGAACCCGCTGCGCAGGGGCCAGGTCGAAGGCCGCGATTACTTTTTGATTGATTGAACACACAGGCCGGTAGCACAGCTCCCACAGTTTGATCTGCAGTGTTTGGGGTTATGGATTACATAGATGGAGTGGATTGTATGAGCCAATGGCTCGATAGCATTACCGGTTGGCTGACCTTGAACCCTGAATGGCTGGCCGTGGCGGTGTTTATCGTCGCGTGCGTGGAATGCCTGGCGATTGCCGGGCTGATCGTGCCCGGCACGGTATTGCTGTTTGCAATCGCCGCGCTGGCCGGCAGTGGCGCACTGTCCCTGAGCGAAACGCTGCTGTTGGGGTTTCTCGGCGGGTTGTTGGGCGACGGGGTTTCCTACTTCCTCGGGCGACATTTCCACCAGAACATCCGGCGTCTGCCCGGCTTGCGCCAGCACCCTGAATGGATGAACGGCGCAGAAACCTACTTCCACAAATACGGCATTGCCAGCCTGCTGGTAGGACGTTTCATCGGGCCGCTGCGGCCCATGCTGCCGATGGTGGCCGGGATGTGCGACATGCCCTTCCCGCGCTTCGCGGCGGTGAGCATTGTCGCAGCGGCGGGTTGGTCGGTGGCGTATTTGCTGCCGGGCTGGGCCACGGGTGCTGCGTTCCGTCTACCCTTGCCGGAAGGCTTCTGGCCGGAAGCGGCCATTGTCACGGCCTGTCTGGCGGTGTTGCTGGGGCTGAGTTTGAACAGCAGCCTGCGCGGCCATCGGCGCGCCACCTTGTGGATCGGTTTTGCCAGCCTGACGCTGTTGATCGCGCTGTTTATCGGCTATCACTCACTGAATAACTTTGACACAGGCCTGAGCGCGCTGGTGCAAGAGCACCGCAGCCCGTGGCTGGATGAAGTGATGGTGCGCGTCACGCAACTGGGCGAATTCAAGAAGATGTTCTTCGCCAGCGCCGTATTCACAGGCTTGCTGCTACTGGCGCGGCAATGGCGGCACGCCGTGTTTGTCGGCGCCACGCTGGCAGGCGCTGCGGTTATCAACACGGGGACCAAGCTGTTTTTCGCCCGTGGCCGCCCGGAAATCCTGACCGACCCACTGACCAGTTTCAGCATGCCCAGCGGCCATGCCTCCGGCGCCTTTGCGTTTTTCCTGGCACTTGCGGTGCTGGCAGGTCGCGGCCAACCCACGCGGTTACGCCTGACCTGGATGCTGATGGGCTGCATCCCCGCCGCGTTTATCGCGCTGTCACGGGTGTACCTTGGCGCCCATTGGCCCACCGACATCCTGGCGGGTACTTTGCTGGCGATGACGGTGTGCGCCTTCAGCCTGACGTTCATCCAGTACCGCAGCCCGCTGCCGGCCATGTCGCAAAAAACCTGGTGGCTGTTGCTACCGGCGCTGGTCGCGGTGTTGAGCTTTATCGCGCTCACCGGAACGCCTCACGCCCTGCTGCGCTATGCCTATTGAGTAAAGAGTTCGCCCTGCAACTCGTCGAGTAACATCTGGATAGCGTCCAGCCGTTGCTGCGGGTCATCGAGTTGCAGCAGGTCGATCTTGTCGGCCTCGGTGAACGGCAGCAGGTAGGCCAACTGGTTGCCCAGGGCTTGCTGACCATCGGCGTGGGTGCCCATGTCCAGCGAGGCAACCATCGGGTGTTCGGCCAAGGCGTGGAGCAAGGCCAGCAAATCGGCGTCCTCTTCTTCCAGCGCCTGGTCGGGCAGTTCTTCCAGCCATTGCACGTCTGCCACCAGCAGTTGGTCTTTCTGCACCTCGGCGTCGCGTACGCGAAAGCGCCGCCCGCCTTCGACACGAATCCCCAACAGGCCGTTGTCTTGCTGTTTAAAGTCGCGAATCAACGCTTCACAGCCGACCAGCGCGTAGCCGTCCGGGGCCATGCCCACTTCCCTGCCGTCGAGGATGCACACCACGCCAAAGCTTTCGCCCTTTTTCATGCAGCGGCTGATCATGTCCAGGTAGCGCGCCTCGAACAGTTGCAAATCGAGGGTGCAGCCAGGGAACAGCACGGTATTGAGCGGGAACAGCGCCAGACTCATAAAGCTTTCCTTAAAAACCGGTTTAAACAATCACCGACACAGCCAGCGGCAAAAACACCGCCGTGGCCACACCCATCAAACTCATGGCCAGCGCTGCAAAGGCGCCGCACTCTTCACTTTCCTGCAAGGCCACCGAGGTGCCGACCGCATGGGCGGTCATGCCCAGGGCCATGCCGCGCGCTTCAGGGCTGTGCACACCGAGGCGCGACAGGTACGCCGGGCCGATCATCGCGCCGACCACACCGGTGATCAGCACAAACACCGCCGCCAGCGCCGCCACGCCGCCGATCTGTTCGGCCACCAGCATGGCAATCGGCGAGGTCACCGACTTGGGCGCCATGGTCATCAGCATCATATGTTCGGCGCCGAACCACCAGCCCAGCAACACACACAGGCCAGTGGCCAATACGCCGCCTACCACCAGCGTAGTAAAAATCGGCCAGAACAATTGGCGAATCCGCCGCAGGTTCAAATACAGCGGCACTGCCAGGGCCACGGTTGCCGGGCCGAGCAAGATGCCCATGATCTCGGTGCTCTTGCGGTACTCGGCGTAGGTCAGGCCGCAGGTGAGCAACACGCCGACCACCAACAGCATGGACACCAGCACCGGCTGCAGGAATATCCAACGGGTTTTCTCGAAGGCCGCCAACACGATTTGATAAGCGCCGAGGGTGATGCCGATGCCGAACAAGGGATGATGAATCACGGCCGTCCACGCGCCCTGCCAGTCGCCGATCATTGATCCTTTTCCTTGCGCTTGACCATCTGCTGCATCAGCACGCCGACAACACCCATCGCAATCACCAGCGACAGCACCAACGCACCGACGATGGCCCAAAAATCAGCGGCGATGTCCCTGGCGTACACCATCACCCCAACGGCTGGCGGCACCAGCAGCAACGGCAAGTAACGCAATAAACTGCTGGCGGCCACATTCAGCGGCTCGCCGACTTCGCCGCGCCAGATCAGGAAACCCAGCATCAGCAGCAAGCCGATGATCGGCCCCGGCAGCACCGGCACCAGCAAATGGTTGATCGCGGTGCCAATCAATTGAAACAGCACCAGCCAAGTCAAACCTCGTAACAACATCCGTTTTCTCCCCCCTCAACGCACGCCCGCATTATAAGCACGCCCGCCCTATGCTCCGGCATTCGCCAAAAGCATGGTGGCTTGACCCGCCCTGGCGCCCATGATGATCTACCCTGGATTCCGCACACCTATAAAAACGATGAATTAAGGAGAGTCGCAATGCCCTATGTACCTGTAGCGCAACTCAAAGATTACGTCGGCAAGGAACTGGGACGTTCCGAATGGCTCACCATCGACCAGGCGCGTATCAACCTGTTCGCGGAGGCTACCGGCGATCATCAGTTCATCCACGTCGACCCGGTCAAGGCTGCGCAAACGCCGTTCGGCAGCACGATTGCCCACGGCTTCCTGTCGCTGTCGCTGATGCCCAAGCTGATGGAAGACATCCTGATCATGCCCGAAGGCCTGAAGATGGCCGTCAACTATGGCCTGGACAGCGTGCGGTTTATCCAGCCGGTGAAGGTTAATTCCAGGGTCCGCCTGAACGTCACCCTCACTGACGTCACCGAGAAAAAACCTGGCCAATGGCTATTTAAGGCCACCGCCACCCTGGAAATCGAAGGTCAGGAAAAACCCGCTTACATCGCCGAGTCGTTGTCACTCTGCTTCGTGTAAGGCCGTGCCTGTGGTGAGGCGAGAAACCTTGCCACAGTGTATGTAAATTTATGTATGAAACCTGCGGCTGCGGCATACTCGGCGCTCAATTATCCGGATCCCGCTATGCGCCCACTCGCTCCCCTTGCCCTTGCCCTGTTGCTCACCGCTTGCGGAGACGGCGAATCGCTGTTGCCGCCCGATGCGCGCCTGCCCGATGGCGGCCGTTACCGGGGTGATGTGGTCAATGGTTTGCTGCAAGGCCAGGGCCGTGTGGACTACCCCAACGGCAGTTGGTACGCCGGCCAGTTCGACAAAGGCCAGTGGCACGGCCAGGGCGAATGGCATGGCAGTAACGGCGAAGTCTACAAGGGCCAGTTCCAGCAAGGCCTGTTCGACGGCCACGGCAGCCTGACCACGGCGGGCAGCAGCTACGTCGGCGGCTTCAAGAATGGTCGACGCAACGGCGAAGGCACCCTCAAAGAGGGGCAAATGACCTATCGCGGCGAATTCAAGGACGACCAGTATTCCGGCCTCGGTCGCCTGGAGCTGGCCGACGGCAGCCAATATCAGGGCCAGTTCGCCCACGGCAAGCCGAATGGCGAAGGCCAGCGCAATGACGACAGCGGCAACCAGTTCAGCGGCCACTTTGTGGACGGCCAACTGGAAGGCAACGGCACCTTCAACAGTGCCGACGGCGACATCTACGTCGGCCAGTTCAAGCAGAACCAGCTCAACGGCAAAGGCCGCTACGAAAACGCCGACGGCGACGTGTGGATCGGCCAGTTCAAGGAAGGCGCGCTCAGCGGCAAGGGTGAGTTGATCGGCATCGACGGCAGCCACTATGTCGGCCAGTTCAGCGACTGGCGCTTCACCGGCGACGGCCGCCTGAACCTCACCGATGGCAGCTTCTATATCGGCGGCTTCGACAGCGACAGCTATCAAGGCAAAGGCACGCTGGTGCTGACCGACGGCACTGTGCAGGCCGGCACGTGGGTCAATGGCATGCGCGTGCGTGACGCGGATGGCAAACTGCTGCCCGACCCGCTGGAAACCGGCATTCTGGCCCAGGGCCACTTGCTCGATGCAGCGCTCGCCGCCGTGCCACCGTCCACCCCCGCCGTCGAGCTGTATTCCCTGGTGCTGGCCGGTGATGGCAAACAAAGCGTGTTCCTGCGCGAAGCCGATTACGTCAGCAACCTGCTCGCCACACGTTTCGGTGCGCGCGGGCAGATCCGCCTGGTCAACCATCGCGACCATATTGCCGACCGCCCGCTGGCCACCCGCGAAAGCCTGCGCCGCGCGGTGCAAACCCTGGCTGAACGCACAGGGCCCGAAGACCTGGTGTTTATCTACATGACCAGCCACGGCACCCACGAACACGAACTGGTGCTCGACCAGCCGCGCATGGAGCTTGCCGACCTGCCGGCCGATGAACTTGCGGCCGTGCTTGCCCCGCTGAAAAACCGCGACAAGGTCATCGTGATTTCCGCCTGCTATTCCGGCGGGTTTATCCCAGCCCTCAAAGATGACCGCACCCTGATCATGACCGCCTCGCGTGCCGACCGCGTGTCGTTCGGGTGCTCCGAAGAAGCGGACTTCACCTACTTCGGTGACGCCCTGTTTGCCCAGGCCTTCAACCAGACCGACGACTTGCAGCAAGCCTTCAAGCTGGCACAAGTGCACGTGGCCGAGCGCGAACAGGCGGACAACTTCGAAGCCTCCGAACCACAGATCTGGGCGCCCAAAGGCGTGATTGCCCATTGGCAACTATTACGTAAACAGCAGGCACGAAAGGCGCTCGAAAGCGTCTCTATGAATAGCAAGGAAGCCAAAGGCAACTAAGCTGTAATGTGTAACAAGGGGGAAACACTATGTACCTGACACCTCAACATATTCTGATCGCCGGCGCCTCTGGCCTCACCGGCGAACACCTGCTCGACCGCCTGCTCAACGAACCTACCGTCACCCGCGTGCTTGCACCCAGCCGCAAGCCGCTGGCGGAGCATCCGCGTTTGGAAAACCCGGTGGGCGACCCGGCGGTGGTCCTGCCTCAACTGAGCGGTCAGGTGGATATCGCCTTCTGCTGCCTGGGCACCACGATTAAAAAGGCGGGCTCGGAAGACGCGTTTCGCGCGGTCGACCTGGACCTGGTCGTCGCCTTCGCCAAGCGTGCGCGGGACCTGGGTGCACGGCACCTGATCGTGATCAGCGCCATTGGCGCCGACCCGAAATCCTCGATCTTCTACAACCGCATCAAAGGCGAAATGGAACAGGCGCTGAAGGCCCAGGACTGGCCGCAGCTGACCATCGCGCGACCTTCGGTGTTGCTGGGGGAACGCCTGGAAACGCGCCTGGCCGAGAAAATCGCCGGGCCACTGTCGCGGTTGATTCCGGGCAAATACCACGGCATTGAAGTCTGCGAACTGGCCCGCGCCATGTGGCGTCTGGCGCTGGAAGAACAGAATGGCGTGCGGGTTGTGGAGTCGGATGAGTTGCGTAAGCTGGGCAAATAAATGGGCAGTGATTGGGTGGGCCTCATCACAGGCAAGCCAGCTCCCACCTTTGGAATGCATTCCCCTGTCGGAGCTGGCTTGCCTGCGATGGGGCCAGTGCAGCCACCATCAACCTAAAGCCCGCCCGTCGCGTTAAACCCAACCCCCAAAACCGTCAACAACGACAGCGGCAATAGCAGCGTGTCGAGCACTGCGCTGGCGGGCAAATCCACGTGGGGATAACTCGGCGCTTCGGCACCGAATCGATCCCTGGCGCAACAGCCGCCATTAATCGCATACAAATCCAGACGCGTACCGGCATACACCACCGGCGCACCGGGCTGCGCGGCGTCCAGCGTGCGCGCCGTGGCACAGCCCGCAAGCTGCAGCGCCATCACCACCAGCAGCGCCTTATTCATCATTGCTCAAATGGTGCTCGCCCCAACGCGGCAACATGTCTTGAGGGATATTCAGCAGATTGAGAATGCGCGCCACTACAAAGTCCACCAGGTCATCGATGGTCTGCGGCTGGTGATAAAACCCAGGCGATGCCGGCAAAATGGTCACGCCCATGTTCGACAACTTAAGCATGTGCTCCAGGTGAATACTCGAGTACGGCGCCTCGCGCGGCACCAGAATCAACTGGCGTCGCTCCTTCAAGGTCACATCCGCCGCCCGCTCGATCAGGTTATTGCAGGCGCCTGTGGCAATCGCCGACAAGGTGCCGGTGGAACACGGCACCACCACCATCGCCGCCGGCGCGCCGGAGCCGGAGGCCACGGGCGACATCCAGTCCTCTTTGCCATACACCTTGATCTGCCCCGCCGCCGCACCGGTGTATTCGGTAAGGAAGGCTTGCATCATCTGCACTTTGGGTGGCAGCGCCACATCCGTCTCGGTGGCCATCACCAGTTGCGCGGCCTTGGAGATCAAAAAATGCACTTCACGGTCTTCGCGCACCAGGCAGTCCAGCAGGCGCAAGCCATACGGCGCACCGGAGGCGCCGGTCATCGCCAGGGTGACGCGTTCCGGGCCGCTCATTTCAATGCCTCGGCCAGTTTGCCATGCAAGCCGCCGAAGCCGCCGTTGCTCATGACCACCACGTGAGTGCCCGGCGTGGCCTTTTGTTTGACGAAATGAATGATGCCCTCGATGGAGTCGCACACGGCTGATGGCACGGTGCACAGCGCCGCAATCGCCGGCAGGTCCCAGCCGAGGGTGGCGGGCGCGTACCACACCACTTGATCGGCATCGTTGACGCTTTCCGGCAAGCCATCACGGTGCGCGCCGAGCTTCATGGAGTTGGAGCGCGGCTCGATAATCGCAATGATCGGCGCATCGCCAACGCGCTTGCGCAGGCCATCCAGCGTGGTGGCAATTGCCGTCGGGTGGTGGGCAAAGTCGTCGTAGATGGTAATCCCATTCACGTCGGCGACTTTTTCCATGCGGCGCTTCACGCTCTTGAACGCACTCAACGCAGCGATCCCCATGGACGGCACCACGCCGACATGCCGCGCGGCCGCCAGGGTCACCAAGGCATTAGCAACGTTGTGCTGACCGGTCATGTCCCACTCGACGACGCCCTGGGCTTCACCTTCAAACAACACTTCAAATCGGGAACCGTCTTCGCTCAGCAGCTTGACCTGCCACTGCCCGCCCTCGCCGGTGGTTTGCACCGGAGTCCAGCAACCCATGTCGATCACGCGCTGCAACGCCGGCTCGGTGGTTGGGTGGATGACCAGGCCTTCACTCGGGATGGTGCGCACCAAGTGATGGAACTGGCGTTCGATGGCCGGCAGATCGGGGAAGATATCCGCGTGATCGAACTCAAGGTTGTTCAGGATCGCCGTGCGTGGGCGGTAGTGAACGAACTTGGAGCGCTTGTCGAAGAAAGCGCTGTCATATTCATCCGCCTCGATCACGAAGAACGGTGTTTCACCCAAGCGGGCCGACACCGAGAAGTTCTGCGGCACACCGCCGATGAGGAAGCCCGGGCTCATGCCCGCGTGTTCCAGCACCCAGGCCAGCATGCTGCTGGTGGTGGTTTTGCCATGGGTGCCAGCCACGGCCAGTACCCAGCGACCTTGCAGCACATGGTCGGCCAGCCACTGCGGGCCGGAAACATACGGCAAACCTTTGTTGAGCACGTACTCGACCGCAGGGTTGCCACGGGACATGGCGTTGCCGATCACCACCAGGTCCGGGACCGGGTCGAATTGCGACGGGTCGTAACCTTGGGTCAACTCAATGCCCTGGGCTTGCAGTTGCGTGCTCATGGGCGGGTAAACATTGGCGTCGGAGCCAGTGACGTGATGGCCCAGCTCCTTGGCCAGAACCGCCATCGAGCCCATGAAAGTGCCGCAAATACCGAGAATATGAATGTGCATGGTTGACCTCGTAAAACATCGAGGCAGGTTAGCGCAGGGAGGGGGAAATCGCACCTTTTATGCGGCCAGTGGCGGTGCGAAGTGCGCCCATGCACTTCGCTCGGCTGCGTCCTTACTGTGACCTGAGCGGTCATCGCCACTCATGCCGCTTTGCTTGACTGTGCCTGCATGTCGCGCACCGCGTTTATCACCGCAGCCAACCGTTTTTCTGTGGCCGTCAATCGATCACGCACGGCGTTTTCGTCCTGGGCATCAACAGGCGCCGGGAGGTAGCGTTGGAAAAACACCCTGAATGTTGACGCACTTTCATCAGTGCGTTCTTCAAGGTCATCCAGTTCAGCCTCCATTTGGTCCAGGCGCTGGAGGATGTCGGTCACGCTGATTTCGGGCGCACCGTCGACGTCTTGCACCGCTACCCCTTCCAGCGCCGCAAGCGCCTTATTCGCCTGCCGGAGTTCCAAATGAAGCGCCTGCGCCCGAGCGGGCAATGCTTGATCAGCCACCCTGTGAGCGGCTTCAGCATTGCTTTGCCGCTCCACTTTGGCTTGGGCCAATGCAGATGGGAGCTGGAACTGACGCGGCACCCCACCCTGCCGGATTTTTTGAAATACCAAGCCAGCACCGACACCCACTGCCGTATCAATAGCCACACTCACCGCAACGCTTGCCGCGCGCTGCCCGACAGGCCTGGCGCTGGGCGTAAACCCTTTCAACGGTGCACCGTAAGGCACCTGGGTTTTTGGATCGAAGGCGTACCACTTGCCGTTTCGCTGCACCGCCCGTGCAGGCAGGGCATCGGTATTTTCACCAAGCGGACGATAAACGCCATTGGCCACTGGCGTTTTTTTTACGCCCTGGGGAATATCAAAACTGCCGCTACGCCCGCGACCATGGCGCAACTTACCAACCAGGGGCAACTTCGTGCGGGACAATGATTTGATACCGCGCTTGCCGAGCGTGAAAACACCCCGCCCGATGTCATAAACCCCACCCAGTGGGTTAGCGGCCTTTACGCCTGCTTTGGTAAACCCCTTAAGAAAACTCAAGGCAGCTCCCAGCCCTTTGGAGCCGGCTTTGATCGCCTGACTCCCGCCTTTTACTGCGGGCACGACCAAGCCAATTACATCAAGCACTGCGTAAAGCAAACCGGCCAGCACATCGCCTTTAGTGAAACTTTTGATGGCGTCGTAAAAAGGAATCAAGCCCAGCATGAACTGCTTGTCGGCCTTGTTTCTCCTCTCATCACGCTCCTGGAGGGTTTCGCCTTTTGCAGTTGCTCTTTGGTCTTGAACAGCTCGACTGTAGTAAGCACCGACGACTGAGCCCAGCTCGTTACTTCTGACCGAAGGCAAACCCGTATGTGGCACAGAGTGTGGCCCCGGCAGTTGCGACGCCAATGACTTCGACGGGTAAACAGAGAACGCGGCAAAGTCAATTTTGTCTTTTTTGGGCCACGGCGTGAGCGGCGTCTGCCACAGGATGGTCACGGTGTCTTCCTGCTCACCAGGGCGCCCGGGCCGCGCCATCGAGAAATACAAGCGAGACGATGGAGACTGCAGCCCTAGTCGGGACGGGTCAGCGTCTTTGATTATTTTTCCTTGAGAGGGCGAATATAAGTAATGACAGGTTTTCCCATCCAACTCGGCTCTGATAAGGATCGCGCCACTGTTTACATAGTTGAACATGGGGTGATCAGTGCGAATGGAACCTCGTGCGTGATTACCGGGCACGCCAAGGCTGAACGTGGTGACCTTGCCATACTCGATCATCTTCCGGTCTTCAGCCGGTAGCTGCGACACTTGATAGTTGAAAAACGTTGCCGAAGCGTTTTTCAATTCATCGACGTAAGCATTGAACCGCTCCTCGAATGTGGCCTTTATATCCGGCAACCTGGAGAAGCCTGCTTGAACAACGGCCGTTGGGAAGTCTTTGTTGGAGGAAGTCCAGGCATGCTTGTGCAAGTCCCCGGACATATAAATGTTCAACAGAGAGTAGGTCCCACGCTTGCGCGACCCCGGTGGGTGATCACCGAGCAGTGTTTTGTCCTCAAAAAAGCGCTCCATTTTATCGCCGTATACCCGCCTTAACTCAGCCAGCGCCAACTCCCTGCGCGTCGGCATTGGCGCCGCCAGCGCTTTTGCTGCGTCCACCAAACCATCAACTTGCGTTTGCAAGGCAGTCACTGCACGGTCAATGGTTTCGGCGCTGTAGGCATCATCACCTCGCGCCTCAACCACACCGTTGGCAATGCCCCAGTCGATCACCGATTGCATCGCGGCGAACTGCGACTGGCTCTGCCCTGCCTCGGTAACAGGGTCCAGGGCGTCGTGTTGCATGATCTGCGCATAGGTTTGCCCGGCCGATGAGCCTGGGGTGTCCAACTCGCGACGCAATACGGCTGCGCTGAACGAGGCCCATTGCTGTGAGCCGTACACCATTGAGGGAGGCAGATCCTTGACTAAAAACTCAGGCGCAGACAGGGCGAGCAATTGATAGGCCGCCACCTTCGCCAACTGAGGGCCAAAACGGTTTTCCAGGTGGTTTTCGAAACGCTTGACGATCTCGGCGGGCGACCGCCCCCAGTTGTCTTGCTGACGCAAGTCATACCCCGCCAAATTATTGCGCTGCCGCCCGCCCGCCGGATCGGCCTCTAAGCCCAAGGCGGTGAGCAGCGCTTCCTGGGTACCTGTTGCCGTGGCTGGGGCATCAATTGCCTCTTGCAACTGCTTACCAAGTGCGCGGGCCTGAGGTGTACTGATCAATGCCTGTAGAAAAGCTTCAGGGGCCTCGCCGGCCTTCGCCCTGACGTGGGCCGGGACAGCACGCTGCAGGTAGTCAAGAAGACTCAGCGCGCGCCCCTTCCCGTCAGGCGTTACCTGGGTTTGGCTGGCTTTCCAGGCATTCACCGTCTGGGTTATTTTCTTTTGATCGCTCTCGCTTAACGGCACGTCTTTGCTCAACAGCCCGCCATAATCCCCCTCAGAAGGTGCGCGCAAAGGCGCCGCAGACAGCGAGCGCTCGAGATTGGCAAGTTCATCCCGCGTGACCGGTACGTTCAAGCCGTGGTCAATGAGCAACTGTTTAAGGCTTAGGGTAACGGGCTGCTGTTGCTGTTCACTCCAACCCTCGGAATGGGGCGCCACGTTTACTTCAACGGCGCCAACATCCAGACTCGCGCCCGGTTTCTCGACCTGCGCTTTCAACACAACGAGCAGGTTGTGCCACGTTTGCGCATTGCCTATCCCGCGCAAAACATCCAAACGCACGTCGTTGTGCGGCAGCGAACCCAGTCCCTGGAAAACTGGGTGGCGGGTTAGTTCTTTGGAACGAGCGATTTGTTGTGCCGGCGTTAAATGCGCCGGCTCGCCGTAAAAGCGTTGCACATCGCCTAACGCAACAGTGCCGTCCTGGAAATAACCCGGAAGGCTCAATATACCGTTGGGAGTGAGGGCTTTGGCGGCGGTCATCAAACTGTCGAACAGGTCTAACCCGCCCGGTATACCTGCCAGCGAAACAGACTCTCTGATCAATGCTCCACGGTAGTTGACTCTGATCTCACCTTTGGCAGGGTCGACCTCAATGGCCGTCACGTCTCCCGACGCCAGCATGCGTTGAAGCACTGGAGAGGCGAAAGCTAACTTCAGCGCCTCAAGCCAACGGCCCAACGTTGAGTCTTGTGGAACCCGTAGCCGCGCGCCCGTAGTCAATTGCTCAGCGTAGGTTTTCGCCAAACGCACATCGCCTGCCGCTCGAGAAACGCTGGAATCATCAAGTCCCGGTGAAGGCGCCGCAGTAGCAGCAGGAACTTCAGGCGTTTCCAATAAAGCGCCATGTAACGAATCAGTAAGTTGCACACTCATACTTAAAATCCTGCACTGTGTTCAGCCAGCCGTGTGCGTGCGCTCATTACATTAAATAATGTGCACAGCGCTGAAATACAAATTCAACAAACAATAAAACCCGGCGCTCGTTGGTTGAACAGAACGCCGGGTTTATGCGGATGGCTTTAAACTACTTTATTAAGTGACCCGCTAAAATCGCCTGGCAGGTTATCGCAAGTCTAATAGAGATCACTACTTAAAGCAGATTCGCCATCTAGTGGCAGTTGTCGGTCACGCCTTCTCTGCTACTGCTTTTTCTGCTTTTGTTCGCGTTTCTTTCACACTAGCCAGCCTTTTTTCAAGCGCATCGACACGCGCCGGGATGCCTTCGGTGCCCGGTGCCGGGTCCTTCTCCGGCAGGTATGCCTTGAAATACACGTGGTACTGATCTGCGGCCTTTGTGGCCTCTTGCTCGAGGTGAGACACCAAATCTTCGAGCCTGTCCAGGCGTTCAAGGGGGAGCTTCGGCCAGTTCCCACCGGGAACCACATCACCCTTTTGCTCTCCATATAACACTTTCAACATGCCATTGTGCGTCTCGAATACGCTGAGTTGGATGTTGTCTATGGAAGTATTAAGAGCCTGCTGTTTTGCCTCTTTGGCCTTTTCCGCTTCAGTCTGCGGCGTCACGGGGCCGGCAGTCGTCGTCGCCGGCGCGGAGGCAACAGGGGCAAGCGGAACTGGCAGATACTTTGCCTTTATAGTCTCCGCCACCACGGTAGTAACTGCAGTTTCTCCCACTTTAATCGGGAGCGTTGCCAACGCACCCGCAGAGTTTGAGACAACACCGTCTATTGCAGTTTTTGCTAACTCGGGTTTCGAAGGAATCAGGCCCTTCTTGATTAACTCATCGGTCTTTACCGCGCTTTCAGCTGAGTCTTGCACAGAGGGTTTCGGTGTAGCGGGAGTTGTCTGGGTGCCCTGAAAGGCGCGAGTCCTTGTGAGCGATTTCTTCATGCCCGCGATCTGCTCATGAGGCTCGTTATTGCCCAACACCGCACTTTCCTTTGACGTTGCTACCTTCCCGTTTTTATCCAGCGGCCTTTTGTATTGGTCGATGAGGTAGCCTTCTTTATTAACCGGCTTCCCATCGAGATCAATAAGCTGTTTTTTTTCGTTGATGATTCGCCCCTGCGGGTCGATCAAGCGATCGTGTGCGTCAACCGGACGGTTGTAACTGTCCACGGGTTTGCCAAGTGTGTTAATCGCATGGCCATTATCATTCACCGGCTGGTTGCGTTCATTGACACGTTGGTTTTTTTCGTTAACGGCGTGACCTTTATCATTAATCAGCTGGCCACGTTCATTAATACGGCGACCTTTATTGTCGATCGCGTGACCGTCGCTATTTACTCGCTGGCCTGCTTTATTGACCGGCCAACCACTGTTATCAACGTCTTGGCCTGGTTTTGCCCTGGGCTTTATAACCTGAGTGGGAGAACTGCCGGGGCTACGACCACCACCACCGTTATGAGCAGGAACCCTGCGAGGCCCCGCCCCCTTAGACCTTTTTTCCCTGATATGCTCATGACTCTCCACAGGACCTTCAGCGACAGGATCCAGTTTAAAGGTAGGCGTTAAGTTTGAGGGAATATTCAGCATCGTCGAAGACCTATTCAAATCACGTTATGGAATAATTGAGACGCCCTCCATGCTCTCAACTAATTACGTGGTTAACACCGCATAACCAGTTCCACTTCGCCACAAACTTCATATCAATTGAAAATAACTAACACCCCCATAGAGCACCACTATTACGAACAATAAACCTTGTAAGCCAAATCCCAAACATTAATTTATTTATCTAATTCGGGCACACAGACTCTGTACTTTCGTAACTTCCGATAGAGCGTATTGCGGCTGAGACCAAGTTGTTCAGCGGTACGCGTCATATGCCAACGCTGCTGTTCAAGAGTATTGAGTAGCGTTTTTCGTTCCGCCTCGTGTAAGGGCGATAATTCACCAGGCGTAGAGGGCGCAAGGTTTGGAGCACGTACGTTCACAGGTAGATCGCCCAAGACAACACACCCGTCTTCAGCCAAAGCCACCAGCGTACGCAACACCATGCGCAGTTGCCGCACGTTGCCCGGCCACGCATACGCAAGCAGTGCTTCTCGGGCTGCCAGCTGTAGGGTAACGGCCTGCCCGGCTGCCTCCTGATCCAGTAGAAAATCCAGCAGCTGCGCTTTGTCAGCGCGTTCGCGAAGTGCCGGTAACGCCACTTCCAAGCCGTTCAGGCGGTAATACAAGTCTTCACGAAAGCTGCCAGCCTCAACGCGCTCGAGCAAATTGCGGTGGGTGGCGCTGATAATTCTGACGTCCACCGCCTGCGGCTCACCGCCAATGGGCACCACCAGCCGATCTTCCAAAACCCGCAGCAAGCGGGTTTGCAACGCGAACGGCATGTCGCCGATTTCATCGAGAAATAACGTGCCGCCGTCGGCCTGTTGCAGCTTGCCGCGCATGCCTTCCTTGAGTGCGCCGGTAAAACTGCCGCCGCGATAGCCGAACAGCTCGCTTTCAATCAGATGTTCGGGGATGGCGGCGCAGTTGAGGGCGACGAAAGGCTTGCCCGCGCGCAGGCTGGCCTGATGCACGGCCTTGGCGAAGGCTTCTTTACCGCAGCCGGTTTCGCCGTTGATCAGCAGCGGCACGTCGCGTTCGAACACTTTGAGCGCCCGGCGAAAATCCGTCTGCAGCGCAGGGTCGCCCAGGCAGATGCCCGGCAGTCTCGGCGCTTCGGGTATGGTCACAGGCGCGGCCACACTGCGCGCCTGCCCGCGCAGCGCCGCGAATAGTTGCCGGCCGTCACGGGTGCGCAATGGCCAACTGGCGGTGGCATTGGCACTGGAGCGACCGAGCAGTTGGTCGAGCGAGCAGTCAAAAAACGCCTCCACCGGCTGCTCCAGCAAACCACCGCGCACTTGCCCCAGCAGGTTCAGCGCGCTCTGGTTGACCGCGCAGATGCGCCCTTCCCCGTCAAACGCCAGCAGCCCTTCGCTGAACAACCCAACAGACTCGGCCTGCAGGTGAAAACGCAGCAGCCAGTGGTGTTCAAAATGGCGCAGGAAGTAACAACTCTCGATCATCTTCGCCGACAGGTTCACCAGCGCCATCGTGTGGAACTGGCTCTGGCGCGACACGGCCTCGCGCGCCGATGACACATCCAGCACTGCCAGCAACTCGCCATGGGGGTCGAACACCGGGCTCGCCGAGCAGGTCAACCCGGTGTGCCGGCCGCGAAAATGTTCATCGCGATGGATGGTCAGCGACTGACGTTCCACCAGGCAGGTGCCGATACCGTTGGTACCCTCGCAGGCTTCGCTCCAGTCGGCGCCCAGCCATAAACCGGCACGCTCGAAAATCTTGCGTTCGGAGGGCGCCGTCACGCAATTGAGGATCACCCCGCGCGCATCCGTCAGCAGCACCGCGTGGCCAGCACCCGAAAGCTGCTGATGCAGGCTGTTCATCTCGGTGCCGGCGATGTGCAGCACTTGCTGCAGGCGTTCGCGGCTTTCCAGCAAGCGGCCGTGTTCAAGCACGGTGGGGGCGATGCTCACAGCAGGGTCGAGGTGATAGTCCTCCAGGCAACGCCGCCAGGAGCGGGCGATGGAGGGGTCGCTGGACGGGTCGCGGCCATGCGCCACAGTCAGGACTTGCCTGGCATGGCGACTGAAATGATCGTTGTGCATTTCTTATTATTCTCCCTGCATGAGAACGGCCAGCATCCCCCGGCATCCCTACCATTGCAACCCTGGGCCGGGCCGTTGTTCATGGGCTGTACCGTTTATGGCACAAACTGTCACTCACGCTGTACCACCCGTGCTACAGCAACGCTTTGCAATACAGCTAACCCCCCCGATTTACCGGCCCCGCACGGCAGTGGCCCGACCTTTGCTCTACGCTTTATCAAGCGCAATATCGCTGTACTCCAATAAACATAAAAGTCAGGAGATACCCACCATGCGTTACGCACACCCCGGTACTGAAGGCGCGATCGTCTCGTTCAAGGCCAAGTACGGCAACTTCATCGGCGGCGAATTCGTTGCACCGGTCGATGGCAACTATTTCACCAACACCTCGCCGGTCAACGGCAAGGCCATCGCCGAATTCCCGCGCTCCACTGCCAAAGATATCGACAAAGCCCTCGACGCCGCCCATGCCGCCGCTGACGCCTGGGGCAAAACCTCGGCCCAGGACCGCTCGCTGGTGCTGCTTAAAATCGCCGACCGCATTGAGCAAAACCTCGAACTGCTGGCCATTACCGAAACCTGGGACAACGGCAAGGCCGTGCGTGAAACCCTCAATGCCGACATCCCGCTGGCTGCCGACCACTTCCGCTACTTCGCCGGCTGCATCCGCGCCCAGGAAGGCAGCAGCGCCGAGATCAACGAACACACGGCGTCCTATCACTTCCATGAGCCGCTGGGCGTGGTCGGTCAGATCATCCCGTGGAACTTCCCGCTGCTGATGGCCGCGTGGAAACTCGCCCCGGCCCTGGCCGCCGGCAACTGCGTGGTGCTCAAGCCTGCCGAGCAAACCCCGCTGGGCATCAACGTGCTGATGGAATTGATCGGCGACCTGCTGCCACCGGGCGTGCTGAACGTGGTGCACGGCTTCGGTAAAGAAGCCGGCGAAGCCCTGGCCACCAGTAAACGCATTGCCAAGATTGCCTTCACTGGCTCTACGCCAGTGGGCTCGCACATCATGAAATGTGCTGCGGAAAACATCATTCCGTCGACTGTTGAGCTGGGCGGCAAGTCGCCGAACATCTTCTTCGCCGACATCATGAAAGCCGAGCCGTCGTTCATCGAGAAAGCCGCAGAAGGCCTGGTGCTGGCGTTCTTCAACCAGGGCGAAGTGTGCACGTGCCCATCGCGTGCGCTGGTGGAAGAGTCGATTTACGACGACTTCATGAAAGTGGTGATGAAAAAGGTCGAGCAGATCAAACGCGGCGACCCGCTGGACACCGACACCATGGTCGGCGCCCAGGCGTCGGAGCAGCAGTTCGACAAGATCCTGTCCTACCTCGAAATTGCCAAAGGCGAAGGCGCGCAACTGCTGACCGGCGGCAAGGTCGAGAAGCTCGAAGGCGATATGGCCGGCGGCTATTACATCCAGCCGACGCTGCTCAAGGGCACCAACGAAATGCGCGTGTTCCAGGAAGAAATCTTCGGGCCGGTGGTGAGCATCACCACCTTCAAGGACGAAGCCGAAGCCCTGGCGATTGCCAACGACACCGAGTTCGGCCTCGGCGCCGGCGTGTGGACCCGCGACATCAACCGCGCCTACCGCATGGGCCGCGCGATCAAGGCGGGCCGCGTGTGGACCAACTGCTACCACCTGTACCCGGCACATGCCGCGTTTGGCGGTTACAAAAAGTCCGGCGTGGGCCGTGAGACGCACAAGATGATGTTGGATCACTACCAGCAGACCAAGAACCTGCTGGTGAGCTACGACATTAATCCGCTGGGCTTTTTCTAACTAAACCCTGCAGCAGGCGACCGGCTCTTAACTTGAAATGCAATCAAGTGTGGGAGCTGGCTTGCCTGCGATAGCGGTGGGTCATTCAACCCATGATGTTGGTCGTGCTGGCCCCATCGCAGGCAAGCCAGCTCCCACAGTAGAACTTCGCAAAGTCGTTGCTACCTCATCCGGCACAAAGAGGCCGAATTAGAACAATAACAATGGACGGTACTTTCCCATGCCTAGCGAACCCACTGGCTCTTCCGTCGACTTCGAAAAAGTCGGCACCGACTACTTCCAACAACGCGAACTTAAAAAAGGCGCCGCCGGCTGGGTGCTGTTGGTCGGCCTCGGCGTCGCCTACGTCATCTCCGGCGACTACGCCGGCTGGAACTTCGGCCTGGCCCAGGGTGGCTGGGGCGGCATGTTCCTCGCCACACTGCTTATGGCCACCATGTACCTGTGCATGTGTTTTTCCCTGGCCGAATTGTCTTCCATGATCCCCACCGCCGGCGGCGGCTACGGCTTTGCCCGCAGCGCGTTCGGGCCTTGGGGGGGCTTTCTCACCGGCACCGCCATCCTCATTGAATACGCCATCGCCCCCGCCGCCATTGCAGTGTTTATCGGCGCGTATTGCGAGTCGTTGTTCGGCATTGGCGGCTGGATGATCTACCTGGCGTTCTACATCATCTTTATCGGCATCCACATCTTTGGCGTCGGCGAAGCCTTGAAGCTGATGTTTGTGATTACCGCCGTCGCCGCGATTGCCTTGGGCGTGTTCCTGGTGGCGATGGTGCCGCACTTCAATGTCGCCAACCTCCTCGATATACCAGTGACCGAAGCCAAGGGCGCCAGCACCTTTCTGCCGTTCGGCTACGTCGGCGTATGGGCGGCAATTCCTTACGCCATCTGGTTTTTCCTCGCCGTGGAAGGCGTGCCCCTGGCCGCTGAAGAAACCAAAAATCCGAAACGCGACCTGCCCCGTGGCCTGATCGGCGCCATTGTGGTGCTGACCAGTTTTGCCCTGCTGATTCTGGTGATCGCGCCGGGCGCCGCGGGCACTTATGCGTTGGTCAAATCCGGCAACCCGCTGGTTGAAGCGCTGGCGTTGGCCTACGGCGGTTCAACGTGGATGGGTGGCTTCGTCAACCTGGTCGGCCTGGCGGGGTTGATCGCGAGCTTTTTCTCGATTATCTACGCCTATTCGCGGCAGATCTTCGCGTTGTCCCGTGCTGGCTACCTGCCGCGCAAACTCTCGCAAACCAATAAAAGCAAGGCGCCGGTGCTGGCATTGATCATCCCCGGCATCATCGGGTTCGGCCTGTCGCTGACCGGCCAGGGCGACTTGCTGATTCTGGTGGCGGTGTTTGGCGCGACCATTTCCTACGTGCTGATGATGGCCGCGCACATCACTTTGCGCGTCCGTCGCCCCAAAATGGACCGCCCGTACCGCACACCGGGGGGCATTTTCACTTCCGGCGTGGCGCTGGTACTGGCCTGCGTGGCCGTGGTGGCGGGCTTTCTGGTGGACCCGCGCGTGGTGATTGGCGCGGCGATCATCTATGGAGTATTAATTGCTTACTTTGCTTTCTACAGCCGGCATCACTTGGTAGCAGGCACGCCGGAAGAAGAATTCGCGGCGATCCAGGCCGCAGAGGCCGCCTTGCACTGAACTGCCTAAACCTCGACGCGGGCGGCTGCTCGCGTCGTCAAGGAGACACTGTATGGCAAGCTTTTCCCACGCGGTGGGTGCACAGACCTACCGCTTCGACAGCCTCAAGGACGTGATGGCCAAGGCCAGCCCCGCGCGTTCCGGGGATTTCCTCGCCGGTGTGGCCGCGCAGAACGACGGTGAGCGCGTGGCCGCGCAGATGGCGTTGGCGAATATTCCCTTGAAGCACTTTCTGGAAGAAGTGCTGATCCCCTACGAAAGCGATGAAGTCACCCGGCTGATCATCGACACCCACGATAAACAGGCGTTTACCGTGGTCAGCCACCTGACTGTCGGCGGCTTGCGTGACTGGCTGCTCAGCGATGCCGCCGATGAACAATCCCTACGCACATTGGCGCCAGGGCTGACACCGGAAATGGCGGCTGCTGTCTCCAAGATCATGCGCGTGCAGGACCTGGTGCTGGTAGCGCAGAAGATCCGCGTGGTCACCCAGTTTCGCGGCACCCTGGGTTTGCGCGGGCGCTTGTCGACCCGCCTGCAACCCAACCACCCGACCGACGAACCGGCGGGCATCGCCGCGAGCATTCTTGACGGCCTGCTCTACGGCAACGGCGACGCCATGATCGGCATCAACCCGGCCACCGACAGCATCGCCTCGATCTGCGCCATGCTGGAAATGCTCGACGCGATCATCCAGCGCTACGAAATTCCCACCCAGGCCTGCGTGCTGACCCACGTCACCACGTCCATCGAAGCCATCAACCGTGGCGTACCGCTGGACCTGGTGTTTCAGTCGATTGCCGGCACCGAAGCCGCCAATGCCAGTTTCGGCATCAGCCTGAGCGTGCTGCAGGAAGGCTACGAGGCGGGTTTGAGCCTCAATCGCGGCACGTTGGGCAAGAACCTGATGTATTTCGAAACCGGCCAGGGCAGCGCCCTTTCGGCCAACGCGCACTTTGGCGTCGACCAGCAAACCTGCGAAACCCGCGCCTACGCCGTGGCCCGGCATTTCAACCCGTTTCTGGTCAACACCGTGGTCGGTTTTATCGGCCCGGAGTACCTGTACAACGGTAAACAGATCATCCGCGCGGGCCTTGAAGACCACTTCTGCGGCAAGTTGCTCGGCGTGCCGATGGGCTGCGACATCTGCTACACCAACCACGCCGAAGCCGACCAGGACGACATGGACACCCTGCTGACCCTGCTCGGCGTGGCCGGGATCAACTTCATCATGGGCATCCCCGGTTCCGACGACATCATGCTCAACTACCAGACCACTTCGTTCCACGACGCCTTGTACGCCCGGCAAACACTGGGTTTAAAACCGGCGCCGGAGTTTGAACAGTGGCTGGCGAAAATGGGCATCTTCACGCAAGCCGACGGCAAAGTGCGCTTTGGTAACAGCCTGCCACCAGCGTTTCGCCAAGCCTTGGCGCAATTGGGATGAAGGAGCCGCCCGTGGAAGTCGATTCCCTTGAAACCCTGCCTGATAACCCGTGGCTGGAACTGCGCCGCCTGACCCCGGCGCGCATTGCCCTGGGCCGCACCGGTACTAGCATTCCCACCAGCGCACAGCTGGATTTTCAATTCGCCCACGCCCAGGCACGCGACGCGGTGCACCTGCCTTTCGACCACGCGGGCCTGAGCAGCCAAATGGCCGAACGCGGCCGCGACACACTGCTGCTGCACAGCGCTGCCGCCGACCGCCATCTGTATCTGCAACGCCCGGACCTGGGGCGGCGCTTGAGTGATGAATCCGCCCAGAGCCTTCGCGACTATGCCGCCGCCAACCCCGGCGGCGTCGACCTGGCCGTGGTGGTCGCCGACGGGCTGTCGGCGCTGGCAGTGCATAAACATACGCTGCCGTTTCTCACACGCATGGAAGAACACATCCAGGCCGAAGGCTGGTCCTTGTCACCCGTGATTCTGGTGGAACAAGGCCGCGTGGCGGTGGCGGATGAAGTCGGCCAGTTGCTCGGCGCCAAAATGGTGGTGATCCTGATCGGCGAACGGCCAGGCCTCAGCTCGCCGGACAGCCTGGGCCTGTATTTCACTTACAACCCCAAAGTCGGCCTCACTGACGCCTATCGCAACTGCATCTCCAACGTGCGCCTTGAGGGCTTGAGCTACGGCATGGCGGCGCATCGCCTGCTTTACTTGATGAAAGAAGCGTGTCGACGGCAGCTGTCGGGGGTCAATCTCAAGGACGAGGCGCAGGTTCAGACGATTGAGTCGGATGATCCTGACCTGATGAAGGGTAATTTCCTGCTCAGCTCACCGGGTGACTGATCGCTGCACGATTGCGCTTTTTCGCGACGTTAGGCAGCATCGAGTCACGGCCGCGCGTGTGGTCACCCCCCTTTGAAAGTTGAGGCCTGGCATGCGGATTACTCAAGCAACCCTGGAACACCTGGACCTGTTGACCCCGCTTTTCGTCAAATACCGTGAGTTTTATGGGGCGTTGCCATTCCCGGATTCATCGCGAGACTTCCTGGAAAAGCGCCTGCGCCGTAAGGAATCGGTGATTTATTTGGCGCTGGCGGATGATGACGACAAGAAATTGCTCGGGTTTTGTCAGCTGTATCCGAGCTTTTCGTCGCTGTCGCTCAAGCGGGTTTGGATACTCAATGACATCTATGTGGCCGAGGATGCGCGTCGGCAATTGGTGGCGGATAACCTGATGCGTACCGCGAAGAAAATGGCCAAGGAAACCCAGGCAGTGCGGTTGCGGGTGTCGACCAGCAGTGACAATGAAGTGGCACAGAAGACGTACGAGTCGATCGGGTTTCGCGAGGACACGGAGTTCAAGAACTACACGCTGCCGATCAGTGAAGACTGATCCCACACCCCAATCACCCTACATTCCCTGTGGGAGCTGGCTTGCCTGCGATAGCGTTGAACCAGCCAGCGCCCACGTCACAGACACTGCGCTATCGCAGGCAAGCCAGCTCCCACATTTGATCAGTGTTGCTTCAATAAACCCGCGACATCCCCCGCTACAAAACCAACACGCTTTTCACCGATCAGTCCGTATAATGCCGACCTTTCAGTCTTGTAAGAAATTCGGCATACACTTGTAGCCTTATTACCCGACACCCCGCACAGGCCTGCTGAGCCGGGCCATTCACACTAGGTGCCATCCATGGATTTCAACCCGCTAGACCTTATCCTGCATCTCGACGTCTACCTCGACATGCTGGTAACCAATTACGGTCCGTGGATCTACGCCATTCTGTTCCTGGTGATTTTTTGCGAAACCGGCCTGGTGGTCATGCCCTTCCTGCCGGGTGATTCGTTGCTGTTTATCGCGGGCGCCATTGCCGCCGGCGGCGGCATGGACCCGGTGTTGCTGGGCGGCCTGTTGATGCTGGCGGCGATTCTCGGCGACAGCACCAACTACGTCATCGGGCGAACCGCCGGGGAACGCTTGTTCAGCAACCCGAACTCGAAAATCTTCCGCCGCGACTACCTGCAAAAGACTCACGACTTCTACGACAAACACGGCGGCAAAACCGTGACCCTGGCGCGCTTCCTGCCGATTTTGCGCACGTTCGCGCCGTTCGTCGCCGGCATCGCCAAAATGCCCTACCCGCGCTTTTTCGGTTTCAGCGTGTTCGGCACCATCATCTGGGTCGGCGGTCTGGTGACCTTGGGTTACTTTTTCGGCAACGTGCCGTTTATTAAGAAGAACCTCTCGTTACTCGTGGTGTTCATCATCCTGCTGTCACTGGTGCCGATGATCATCGGCGTGGTCCGCAGCCGCTTTGGTCGCACGTCCTCCGAAGCCAAGTCGTAACGCCTGCACATGTGGTCCCTCAGCGCCTGGCGTCGCCGGCGCCTGCTGGCCAGGCACCCGATTGCCGATGACACCTGGCAACGGGTGCGCAACCACCTGACCTTCCTCGACGGCATCAGCGCCGAGCAAGACAGGTGGCTGCGTGAAGCCTGCGTCGTCTTCCTCGCCGAAAAACACCTCACCGCCCTGCCCGGCGTCGACCTGCACCAGGAGCAACGCCTGCTGCTCGCCGCCCAGGCGCAACTGCCGCTGATGAACCTCGGCGACCTGGACTGGTATCAGGGTTTTCACGAAATCGTGCTGTACCCCGACGACTTCCTCAGCCCCCAGCGCCATCGCGATGCCAGCGGCGTCGAACACGAATGGGACGGCGAGCACAGCGGCGAAGCCTGGCAACAAGGCCCGGTGATCCTCGCCTGGCCCGGCGTGCTGGCCAGTGGCAATTGGGAAGGCTACAACCTGGTGATCCACGAACTGGCGCACAAGCTCGACATGCTCAATGGCGACGCCAACGGCCTGCCGCCGCTGCACAGCGACATGCGCGTGCAAGACTGGGCCAGCGTCATGCAGAGCGCGTTTGACGACCTCAATCGCCAACTCGACGCCAACCCGGACGCCGACACCGACATAGACCCCTACGCCGCCGAAAACCCGGCCGAATTCTTTGCCGTCACCAGCGAGTATTTTTTCAGTGCCCCGGATTTGCTGGTCAGCACCTACCCACAGGTGTACGCGCAACTGAGCCAGTTTTATCGCCAGGATCCGCTGGCACGCCTCACCCAACTGCAGGCGAGCGACGCGCGGTATCAGACGGAACGCCACGCGCCGTAAGACGTCTGACGCATGGCATCAGCGTCAGAATATGCCTATAATCGCCGCCACTTTTAGGCCAATCCGGCCATGCTTCATGGCCAACTACGGGGGCAACGCCCAATGAGCTACAGCAAGATTCCGGCTGGCAAAGACCTGCCGAACGACATCTACGTCGCCATCGAAATTCCGGCCAACCACGCGCCGATCAAATATGAAATCGACAAAGACAGCGACTGCCTGTTCGTTGACCGTTTCATGGCCACCCCGATGTTCTACCCGGCCAACTACGGTTTCATCCCGAACACCCTGGCCGACGACGGTGACCCCCTCGACGTGCTGGTTGTAACCCCTTACCCGGTTACTCCAGGCTCGGTTATCCGCGCGCGCCCAGTCGGCATCCTGAACATGACCGACGACGGCGGCGGCGATGCCAAAGTTATCGCAGTACCACACGACAAGCTGTCCCAGCTGTACGTGGACGTGAAGGAATATACCGACCTGCCGCCACTGTTGCTGGAGCAGATCAAACACTTCTTCGAGAACTACAAAGACCTCGAAAAAGGTAAATGGGTGAAGATCGACGGTTGGGGCAACGCAGATGCCGCCCGCGCCGAGATCATGAAGTCGGTAGCTGCCTACAAAGGCTGATACCGCGACCATTGCCCCGGCAATTAAAAAAGCCCCGATCATTCGGGGCTTTTTTGTGGGAAAAATTAAACGCCAAGTTCAACGCCTAACACTCAACGTTCAACTAAGTTTTAAATCTGACAAATCAGGCTACAACCCAGCAAACTCCTACACGCGCGATTCAACGCATGGTTTATTTGATGTAGTTTCCCGGCCAGTAAACTCTGCGTTTATGAATACATCAGGTGATCGACTAAAAGCACTACTGCGGGAAGTTCATCTTTCCGCTTCCGACTTCGCCAAGAACCGTGGTGTCACGCCTCAACACGTGAACAACTGGTTCAAACGTGGCGTGCCCATGGGCCGACTCAACGAGATCGCAGAACTGCTGTGCATCTCCAGCCGTTGGCTACGCACCGGCGAAGGCCCCAAACACCCAATGGCCAACTTCCTGCTGGAAGGCCACGACACAAGGAACGTGATCCCCATCCGCGAAGACGCGGGCAAATACCTCACAGGCCCAATCAACCGCCCAGAAAGCACCGACGTGGAAATCCCACTCCACCCTACCTTCACCTCCGTCGAACGCATCCGCGTCACCCTGCACACCCTCAAAACCCTCAACATCAACCCCGACCGTGCGATAGGCGCCTACATGGTCGACAACAGCATGACCGAGATCATCCAGCAAGGCGCCACCCTCGGCATCGACAGCGGCCGCACCCAAATCATCGACGGTGAAATCTACGCCGTCGAACACGACGGCATGCTACGCATCAAATACCTCTACAACCGCCCAGGCGGTGGTTTGCGCATGCGCAGCCACAACACAAGCGAGCACCCCGACGAATACCTCACGCACGAACAACGCTTCGAGCAGAACTTCCAGATCGTGGGCTGGGTGTTCTGGTGGTCCACGCTCAATAACCGAAGACCACCCGTGCCGCTGGATGAGCATTTATTGGGCTGGGAAGGCTCTAAACCGGATCCGGAGGTGGGCAACTGAGGTGAATGCGGTTATCATGCCGCCCACATTTGGCAGGGGGTGGCTTAAGGCTATCCACCCTGCTCGGCGAAGCGGAGGAGTTCCCGCTGATGCCCCTACTATTCAGCCTGACGCAATGTGGGCTGAGCGATTTGAAGGCTGGTGAGGTTTGTCAAAAACAAGCTGAAGCAGTCAGCGAGAAGCCGGCCACAAGCCGGCTTTTTAATGTCTGTAAGAATTGCGCCTCAATTGTCCAACGGCTGTTGGACAATTGATTAATCGAAAGCGGGTCGTCTTAGACGGGCTGCAAACACTCCACCGCCCGATCCGCCACCATCTTCGCCATCTCCACCAAATGCATCACCGCCCTATGCGGCGCGCCCAGCGGTTGGCCGAGCGCTTGCGACGTCGCCACCGCACACTGCAGCAGCTCAGCCACACGCCCCCAGGCGTCTTCGAAACTCAGTTCTTCATTGACGGTAAATGGGTGAGTTGCACCCAACGCGGGCGAATCTGAAACAACGTTATCCATAGCAAAACTCCCTAGCAGTAAGTGAATACCACCGGCTTTTCGCGACTAAACGAGCAGGGGTGGCGGCTGTACGCAGGTTAGTCGACCGGCTGCTAGGCTCCGGCGCACCCGAGGGTGCCCTGCGCACAGCCACCATAAAGTGCAGGTGAGAAGACACCTGTCTTTGGGATGGCGCGTGCGCCTAGCAAGGTCCGGGCGACTAACCCCGATCACTGAATAGTCAGTGACGGACCGCAGCCTAGTCGCGGAATTTCACTGGCGCAAGCCGTTGGGATTCTCTAGGAAACGTCCTGCAAATGAAAGGGATCGGACCTGCTGGCACAAAGAGTTCGACCAAGCTTCAGTTCGTTATCTCGCTTAATTGTCAGCAGACAACCAGTGACAAACACGTGAGTCTTTCAACCCAAAGCCCTTCATTAGTTGAAGCTCGCGAACTGAAGTGATATCACAACAGAATCACCCATCCCATCCTGCGAAGCTTAATTGGGTTACTGGTACAGATGAGCTCGCAAGGATGAAGCCAGCGCAACTCACGCATAGGTCAAGGAGACCGATATGCCGAACATCAAGGACCAAAAGCTCCTCTATCACCTCACTTCGCTTGAAAACTTGGGCAGCATTTTCCAAAACGGTCTAAAGCCGAGGGCGCAACTCAGGGAATTTGAAGACGTCGCTGACGCCGAGATTCTGAGAAAACGACAAGGTCTCGGATTAAATCAGTACGTACCTTTCCACTGGTTTGCCGCTAATCCATTCGATGGTGGTGTCCAGCGCAGATGGCCCGGCACCCAATTTATCGTCATTACGGTTTCTCGAAATGTTGCAATCAGAAAGCAGTGGAAAGTCATTCCTCGTCATCCATTGGCAAATGATGTGATTCAACTGCTCGACTATGCCGAAGGCTTCGACTCGATAAATTGGGATGTCATGAACCTCAGGGACTACCACGATCCACTCTGCAAAAGCATCTGTATGGCGGAGTGCCTATCGCCAGAGGTCGTTCCCCCCTACGATTTTTTCAAGGTTTTTGTTTCTAACACTGAGGTTGAGGCCCTGTGCAGGGCTAAAATGCGCGAGGCTGGCGTTAACGTACAAATCGGGGTGAATCGGGGAATGTTTATTAGATGATTTATAGCAACCTGAATCCAGAAAAGGCTCTAATCTGGCGAATCGTTCATCGCGACAATCTGCCCTGGATTCTGGACAACGGCCTGCACTGCGCAAGCTCCGAGGTGCAGGCACCGCAGTACGTGAACATCGGCAACATTGACTTAATCGACAAGCGCCGCACGCGCTGCGTACCCATCGCACCTGCAGGCGTCTTGTCCGACTACGTGCCCTTCTACTTCACGCCCTTCTCTGTGATGATGAAGAACATTCACTCCGGGTGGAGCGTTCAGCAACGCAACAACGAGGAGATCGTGATTCTCGTCTCCAGCTTGCACCGCGTGGCTGAGCTTGGCTTACCGTTCGTCTTCACAAACGCACATGCGTACCCGGATTGGACAGACTATTACAGCGATCTGGCAAATCTCCACCAGGTCGATTGGTCTATCCTTCAACGACGCGATTTCAAACGCGACCCCGATGACCCTCGAAAGATGGAGCGTTATCAGGCCGAAGCGCTGATTCACCACCACCTACCGATTACAGGACTCCTTGGCATCATGTGTTACACCGATGCAACGAAAAAACGTATTGAGCAGGACGTTGCCGCTAGAGGCCTGACGTTGTCTGTTCATGCGCGTCCAGGATGGTATTTCCAATGATCAGATTCACCCAAGGCAACCTTCTGGAAGCCAACACCGAAGCCCTCGTCAACACGGTGAATACCGTAGGAGTGATGGGCAAAGGTATTGCGCTGATGTTCAAAGAGCGCTTTTCAGAAAACTATCGTTTGTACGCGGCAGCCTGCAAGGCTGGTGAGGTGGAAACCGGTAAAGTTCACGTGACTGCAGTCAACGAATTGGACGGTCCTAAATGGATCGTTAACTTCCCGACCAAACGTCACTGGCGGTCGCCGTCGCAGATGGCATGGATAACCGAAGGTCTTCACGACCTGCGCCGTTTTCTTATTGAAAACCACGTGAAGTCCGTGGCAGTTCCACCGTTAGGTGCGGGTAACGGCGGCCTGAAATGGCCAGACGTTCGCGAACAGATTGTTGATGTCTTGAGCGATCTGGATGTTGACGTGCTGGTGTTTGAGCCTTCCAACCAATACCTGAATGTTGCCAAACGCAGCGGTGTGGAAAAACTCACGCCTGCCCGCGCGCTCATTGCTGAACTGGTTCGACGCTACTGGGTGTTAGGCATGGAATGCAGCCTGCTGGAAATTCAAAAGCTGGCCTGGTTCCTGGAGCGCGCTATTGAGAAGCGGCCAGACCTCAAGAACCCATTGGACCTTAAGTTTGTTGCTCATAAGTACGGACCCTATGCTAATCGCTTAGAGCACCTGCTTAACAATTTGGATGGCAGTTATCTGCATTGCGATAAGCGCATCGGTGATGCGGAAAACAGTGATGTGATCTGGTTCGACCAAGACCGTAAAGCTTTTTTGCAAACCTATCTTAAAACGGAGGCCAAGGAATACTCCGAAGCACTGGAGTGCACTGCCGAATTGATTGACGGCTTTGAGTCGCCGTTTGGTATGGAGCTGCTGGCGACAGTCGATTGGTTGTTGAGCCGGAAAAATGTTTCCCCTAGCGTCCCTGCAGTGCGCGAGGCTCTAAAACATTGGGAGGGGGGAACCGGTGCTGGTGCTCGTAAGAACAAACTGTTCGACGACCAAGCGCTTGAGATTGCACTCAAACGGCTTACACACAGCCACTCCAAGGCTCAGATGGCAACCATCTGAAGCCAGAAATATGCCCGCTGGCGCGGGCATTTAGCCAATCGGTTGAGGCGTGTCTCGCCAGTCCTGACCAAGAGCCAGCGGGCTTGCTCAATCCAATATCAAATGCGGCAAAAACCGGCTCGAATCCTTGGTAATCAAACTATTGTCTTCCCGCACGCCAATCCCCGCCGCCTGATCACCAATCACCCATGACCCAATCAGCGTATAGCTGTCACCAAACTTCGGCAGCGGCGCGAACTCTTGAAGGATAAACGGTGCATCCGTGTAGGGCCCGTCCTCTTTCACGATCAGCCCGTCAGCTGTTTGCAGCTCAATGTTGGCTCCTTCCCGCGAGAAGAATGGCTTGCGCACCCAGCCTTTCGGCACGGCTTTATTCGGGTCGGTATCCAGATGAGCCGCCAGTAGATTCGGATGGCCTTTGTTGAACTCCCACAGCAGCGGCAAAATGCCTTTGTTGGAGATGATGGATTTCCACGCGGGCTCAAAAAACTGCGTATCACTCTCGGCAATCGCAGCACCGAAGGGTTCGTGGAAGATGAACTCCCAGGCGTGCAGTTTGAACAGGTGGGGAATCCAGCGATCTTCGAGGTCGACGAAGCGGCCTTCGGCGGTGAGGCCGATGTCTTCGATGTCGATGTGGCGGGACTCGATGCCGACTTTTTCCGCGACGAGGCGCAGGTAGTCGGTGGTGCCTTTGTCTTCGATCGAGTCTTTCATCGAGGCGAAGTAGAAGGGTTGGTTGAGGTGCAGTTGGGCGAAGGCCTGGTGCAGTTTGGTGTCGATGCTGTTGAACTGGTCGGCGTGTTTGGGCAGCAGGCCGCGTTCGATGCATTGCTCGAGCCAGCCCCACTGAAACGCTGCAGCTTCGTAGAGGCTGGTGGGGGTGTCGTAGTTGAGTTCGAGCAGTTTGGCGGGGCCGGTGCCGTTGTAGGAGAAGTCCATGCGCCCGTAGAGGTGCGGGTGGCCTTCGAGCCAGGAGGTGCGGATCATGTCGTAGAACGGCGCGGGGATGCTCAGGCGCTCAAGCAATTCCTCGCTGTGGACCACGCGGGCGACGAGGTCCATGCACATGTCATGGATCTCGGTGGTCGGGTCTTCGAGGTCTCTCTCGATTTGTTTGAGCGTGAACTGGTAGTACGCGCTTTCGTCCCAGTAGGGTTCGTCGTCGATGGTGTGGAACAGAAAGCCGAGGCTGTCGGCGGTCTGTTTCCAGTCGTGACGTTCTGCGCAGTGGATCTTTTTCATGGCCCGCCTTCCTTAACTGCTCGACCCGCCGCCGCCCCAGCCGCTGCGGGCGCTGGCTTTGCTGCCGAAGCCGCCACGGGAGGTGGCCGAGGACACGGAGCTCGACGTGTTGGAGGAGCGCAGCGTGTTGGAGTAATTGCTGCTGCCGTACCGGGCCTGATTCGAGCGGCCAAAGGTGGCGCCGTTCGAGACGCGCTGGTTGAGCGTTGAGGAGCCGTAATTGCCGCGATCATCGCGGTAGCGGTACACCGGCTCGGAGCGGTAGCTGTTGCGATTGCTGCTGAGCATGTTGCCGATCAGCAGGCCGGTCAGCAGGCTGGAGGTGGAGAAGCCTGAGCCGCCGCTGTTGGCTTGCGCGCCCGACGCTTGAGCGTTGGCCGCGTCGACTTGGGATTGGGTCACCTGGCCTTGAGCGGTCAGTTCGAAACCGCCGAGCTTGGGGATGAATTTGCCGGCGGAGTCTTGCTGGCACCAGTCGGCGACAAAGTCGGCATCGCACTCGGCCTGGCTGTCGTACACCGGGGCGATGCGGCGGTGCTCGGCCATGGCGGTCATGTAGGCGTCCGAGCAGACGTCTACCGGAAGCTTTTCATCGGCGCATTGCTGAACCGACTGGAAGTTGTACTTCTTCTGCAAATCGTAGGTTTTTTCCGTTGGCCCGCAGCCGGAAATCGCCATGGCGACCGACGCTGCCAGCGAGAGCTGGACGTACTTGCTTCGTTTCATCGGGAGCTCCGTACGGGATCAGTTCTGGGAAGGCGTCATGCACGCGGCGTTCAGCATGCCGACGCTGATGGCCACGGCTGCCACGTAAATACCAGCCGCGAGTTCGCCGTTCTTGATGCGCTCGGAAGTGCCTTTGAGCACCAGGCTGGTCACCAGGAACGCCAACAGCTGGACGACGGCGGCAATGACGGCCCACACGACGAAGTCGAGAATGCTGATTGAGTAGGCAATCACGTTGCTGGCCGGAATCGCGAAACCGATGATCGCGCCGCCCAGCGCGACCGCCGCCGACACATTGCCGGCGCGGATCAGTTCAAATTCCTTGTGCGGGGTGATGCGGGTGTAGATGAACTGGAACACGCCGAACAGTACTGCGGCGCCCAGCAGGTAGGTGACAAACCCGAGCACGGCGGCTTTGTTCAGGGAAATGGAGAGAGCTTCTAGCATGGACTTCTTCCTTTTTTAGAGCGCATTCAAGTCGGTTGTGTACAGCGAAATGCCCAGCGATGTGCTCAGGCTGATGGTGCCTTCAGCGTCTTCTTCGACGGAAAACAGCAGAAACTCTCGGCGATCGGTCAGGCCCGTTTCGCGGGCGTACAGCATCGAGCGGTGCTCGACGGTGTAGGAATCTTCGGGGTTGATCACCTGTTCGCTCATCGCCACCAGCTCCGTCTGGCCAAGCTCGCTGCCCCACACGCGGGCGTATTCAACGCCGTTGTGGGTGTAAGTCGGCAGCCCGATCAGGCTTTGTGGGCCGGCCAGTCGACGCAGTTCCGCTTCACTGGTGATAGTGACGTAACTCAGGTAGTTGAACAGAATGACCGACTCGACCTGCCCGGCGATGTCACCCGTGGTGTGCACCTGCAGCCAGTAATCTTCGTCGTTCATGTAATAGCGCGACAGCCAGATGGACTGGCCGAGGTCAACGGTGCCGTTGCTCCAGATTTCCTGGGAGCCGGGGATTACCACCGAGGTTTTATCATCGAGCAACAATTTGAGAGTCGAGTCGAACATCACGCCTTTGCCCGGCGCCAGGCCCAGCGGGCCGGTAACCGGCAAGGTCGGTTTCGGCGCGGCATTCGCGTTCGGGGCTTCAAGCCCCATCAACTGTTTAAGCCATCCCATTGGAAATTTCCTTCAGGCGGGTGGAGGCGATATAGAAGAGTTCGCCGCCTTCAACGCGCGTGGCGCTGGGCGGGTTGATCGACGGTTGCTGGGCACCCTTGGCGCGGTAGCCGATGAGTGTGGCGTTGTGCTGTTCTTTCATCCGCGTGTACAGATCGCCGAAGCTTGCTTCAAAGGCCTCGGGCAATTTCATCAGGTATTGAGTGGCGCCCTGGCCCACGCACAGCAGCTCGTTGATGACCACAGACGAGCCCGGGTCCTGAGAGGCGCGCACCAGCATCTCAATGGCCATGCTGGAGGTGCATTCCAGGCTGGGGGCGTAGGAGCTGGCGAGTGCGGCAATTTCACTTTCATTGAAGTGGGCGACGACATGCCCGACCGGCTTCAATTGATTCACCGCCAGCACGGTGGCCAGCGTCAGGTCGTCAGACGGGGTTCGCACCAGCACGCGCTCGGCACCGGGCACGCCTGCGCGCAGCAGTAACGCGGTGGAGGACAGGCTTTCGCCGCGGATGAACGCGGCTTTGCCCGGCATCGGGTTTTCGTCGAGGGAGCAATCGCAAATGACGATCAGGTTGTCGTTCGAGGTTTCATCCTGGAGCAACAACTCGATGACCCGCTCGCTGGACGCGCCTTCCCAGCCAATGAGCACTGTATGGCCGACCTTGCCGGTGAAATCACCTTTGCCCTTCATGCCTTTTCTCCATGCATCGATAACGCTGGTGGTGGTTTTGCCGATGGCCGCCGTCAGCAGCGCAATGCCCCCGAGCATGACCCAGGTGGCCACGAACACTCGCCCGGCCGATGTCTGCGGCGCGAGGTCGCCATAGCCGACAGTGAGCGTGGTCGTGAGGTAGAAGTAAATAAACGTGGCAGCGGCGGTGAGGTGGTGCTCGCCCAGAAGTATCAGGCCCAGATACGCCGTGCTCAGGTGTACACCCAAGGCGACGACCAGCCCTGCCCAGCCGAAGCGGTGAAAGAGCGAGGAGGCGTACATACGCAGCAAAAGAAATATCGACATCTAGCCCCTGACTCCCTGGGTACCTGAATCCTGAAGACGCCATCGTCTGGAGGCTCGAGTGCGTTCAGCCGGCATTAAACCTGCTGCGCGGCCTGGAGAGAAGTACCTTGGCCGCAATAAATCCGGCGAACGCACCAAACAGGTGACCCTCGAACGAAATACCCTGACGCGGCACAAAGCCAAGGATCAAACCGCCATACAGCACCGCCACCACAGCCGCCGTGATCAGGTTGCTCCAACTGCGGTGAAACCAGGCGCGGGACAGCAGGTAGGCCCATAACCCGAACACCCAGCCGCTGGCACCGATGTGTATGCCGGCAAAACCGAACAGCCAGACCAGCGAGCCACCGAGCAGAATAATAATCGCGCTGACGGTGATGAATCGGTTGAAGCCTTCAATGATGACCAGCGTGCCGAGCACCAGAAAGGCAATCAGGTTCGCGCTCAGGTGCGCAAAAGACGCGTGTAAAAACGGTGAGGTGAGGATGCCAGGCAGCCCTTGCACGGTTCTCGGGATTAGCCCGAACGCCATGAGACTGTAACCGGTCGCGACGTTGAGCAGTTGCAGCGCGAGCATGAACAGGGCCAGGCCTGCGATTGTCTTGAAACCCTTGAGGGCGTCCATCCTGACCTCGACGTTAGATGCCGGTCCGCTAAAGAACTATGGCGAGGGAGCTTGCTCCCTCGCCACAGGTTATCGGTTGCTCGCTCTATTACTCGGCCGACTTTTGCTTCAGGCGTTCCAGAATCGCATTGGCACTGCCTTCGTTCGGCGTGATGCCAGCGTCGCGCAGCTTGCGTTCCAGGTCGGTACCCGTCGAGGCCTCGGCCAGTTCGTCCTGGGCTTGCAGTTCAGCGGCGCGTTGCTGCTGTTTGGCTTGCAGGCGATTCAACGTACCGACGGCCGTTTCCAGCTTGCCGTTGGCACCGCCACTGGCGATGGACGCACTGACCTGCGCCTTTTGTACGCTTTCGCGCGCCTTGGCCATGTCCACTTGCTGGCGCAGGCTTTTAATCCGGCTTTCAGCTTTGGTGATGTCCTTGCGCATGCTTTCAGCGTAACCGCCGAATTCGATGGTCTGCTTTTGCTCGGTGTCACGCTCGTTGGTCAGGGTCGAAATGGCTTCAGCCACTTCCAGGGCCAGGTCTTCGCGGTTGGCCTGAATGGCGGCCATCGCCTTGGACTCCAGGTCCTTGATCTTGGCGTCGTACTCGCCCACGCGATCATTGGCCAGTTTGTGCTTGGCCATGATGCTGACCAGCTCGCGCTTGGCGTTGGCCAGTGCGGTGTCGGCATCGCGAATTTCCTGGTCGAGGATGCGCAGGGCTTGCTGGTCAACGATGGATTCGCCGACTTCGCTGGCACCGCCACGCAGCGCGGTGAACAATTTGCTCCAGATGGACTGAGTCATTGGATACTCCCGAATACTTAATTGAAGAAACGTTCGAAGGCTTCGCTTGCGCGCTGCACGTTGTCGACCAGGGTTTTCACCTCGGTCACGATGTTGGTCAGGCTGGAGTCGGAGCTCAACGCGCCGAACATGTTGTAAACAACCTGCCCGTTCGGCATTGACTCGATACCGATCGACGACAGCGGGAACATTTCCCGGCTGCGCAGCACCGCGTCGTTGAACGCCGTAACGTCGTTGATCGACTCGACGTCCACCAGAACGGTGTCGACGATGATCTGCTCACCCACGACGGCGATGTAAATCGGCAAGCCACCGAAGTCGTTCATTTCCAGCTTGATGCTGGAATCGGAGCCTTGAACCAGAGAAAGCGTAATGTCGTTGGAGACCACGTCGTCCAGGGCTTGAAGCGCACTGAAGAGGCGATCGATATTCCAGTTGGTACCTGCGCTCATGAAATTCTCCGACATGAATGAGCCAGCCAGAATCGGCTGGCGAAGCTGTTTCTCCATCTGCTTGAGCAGGCTTCGGTTTTCAGGAAGCACCCAAGTTTCGTGTTTCACATAACCGGCGGCCGCCAGGCCCGCGCGCATCTGCTTCATGTAAAAGCTAGATGGCTTTTTCGCGGACGGTTTCAAGCGCTCTCCCTGAAGGCTTGCGGAATCGGTATCGGGCCCTTCTGGCGGGCTCGATGGAGAGCTGCTTTTCATGGTACTGACCTCGTTGTGAAAAACTCACGCGTGAGAAAATCTACAGGCTATTTCCGCCAGGCTCAATAGCTCACGCGTGAGATTTTTTGTCTTACTTTTTTCGAATTGTCGCTTTTGAGTTGACGGTATTACCCATTCCAGCCGATTTATCCCCCTGCACCCACCCATTAATCTGTGCCCATGTTGAACGCAACGCCAAACCCACTTAAACGAAAAGGATTCAACCATGAGCACTCCAACCAACAGCCGCCTGAACAAAGATGACGCCATCGTATTGCTGGTCGACCACCAGACCGGCCTGATCTCGCTGGTGCAGGACTTCTCGCCCAACGAATTCAAGAACAACGTGTTGGCCCTGGCTGACCTGGCCAAGTTCTTCAACCTGCCCACCATCCTCACCACCAGTTTTGAGCAAGGCCCCAATGGCCCGCTGGTACCGGAGTTGAAGGAAATATTCCCGGACGCGCCGTACATCGCCCGCCCTGGCCAGATCAATGCGTGGGACAACGAAGACTTCGTCAAGGCGGTCAAGGCCACTGGCCGTAAGCAGATCATCATTGCCGGCGTGGTCACGGATGTGTGCGTAGCGTTCCCGACCTTGTCGGCGCTGGCGGAAGGGTTTGAGGTGTTTGTGGTCACCGATGCCTCGGGCACCTTCAACACCACGGTGCAGCAGGCGGCCTGGAGCCGGATGACGCAAGCCGGTGCGCAACTGATGAACTGGTTTTCGGTGGCGTGTGAGTTGCAGGGCGACTGGCGCAACGACATGGAAGGCCTGGGTAATTTGTTGTCCCAGCGTATTCCGAACTACCGCAACCTGATGAACGGTTACTCGGCACTGACCGCACGGCAGAACTAAGCCGCACCGCTCTACAACAAGCCTGCGCTCAACCGCAGGCTTTTTTGCGTGTGCCTGCCTTAACCGATCAAGGCTTTAAAACGAGCGGTTCCGTTGTGAATTGTTGTGAAGACTTTGCGAATCAACCAATTCCCCGTGCTAAGTTCCAAATCACTCTGAGTCATTGCATTCGCCCACTGCCGCACATCAACTAGCGGCCCGCTCTTGTTATTGACTAATACGTTCCTGACACATGCCCGGGAAGTTGTAGAGCCCTGTTCGTATTAAAAGAATAAAACACGTTTGGCGCGACACTTAACTTAGGAGACTGACCATGGTAGCGAAGGTAGAACCCACCCCAAAGGACACCGCGGGCACTGATAAAACCACCGTCGCCGCCTGGGAAAAGTCGGTTAAACAAGCGTCAACAGCGCCCACACCCAAACCAACGGATGAGCTTGGCAAAGGCCAGAAGCGCCCCGAAGGTGACACCCGTTCAGCAGAGCAGATCATCAAGGACACGCCGCTGCTCGCCCAACTGGGCAACCAAAGCGGGGTCAAGGACAACCTCAAGAAACAAGTCGGTGATTTTGAAAAAGACGCCGATGCGGCGTATCGCGCGTCCAAAGTGCTGGAGCATGTCGAGTATATCGACGAAGACGGCAAACTGACCAAAGGCGAGAACGTCGGCAACAACAGCATCGACGGGTTCACCAAAGACGGCGAAGCCCGGCACGGCACCGAGGCAGGCCGCCTGCAGGACTTTGGCAAATACGGTTATTCAAGCCTGCGCGGCGAGGTGGTGAAGTCGGATTTGGGCGACAAGCAGAAGCGCCCCGACGGTGACACGCGCTCTGCCAAAGAGATCATCGACGCCACACCGCTGTTGAAAAACCTGGGTAACCAGAGCGATGTGAAAGAAAACCTGAAGAAGCAAGTCGGTGATTTCGAAAAGGATGCCGACGCCGCCTACCGCGCCACCCAGGTGCTGGAACACGTGGTCGGCATTGATGAAAACGGCAAGTTGCTGACGGGCTACGCCGCCAGGGACAAAGACAACGACAAGATCGATGGCTTCACCTCCAAGAAAGAAGCTCGCCACGGCACCGAAGCCGGCCGCCTGCAAGACTTTGGCAAGTACGGTTATTCCAGCCTCAAGGGCGACCTGGTGCACGTCAAGGAAAAAACCCACACCGACAAGGCCGCGCCGCCCGACGAGCCGCAAGACGTACAGGCGCTGCGGGACAAGTACAACATTCCCACCTTCGGCGCCGAAGGCCTGATGGACATGGAACTGCCCAACGACAAGACCGTGGGTGGCCAGACCGCCGAGAACTTTGTGCAGGCCATTCGTGACGACATCAAGAGCGGAAAACTCACCGAAGACTCCGATGAAGCGAAGATCGTCAAGTTAATGGATGCCCAGGCCGCACTCGACAGCGGCTACGAACTGTACGGCTACGCGGAAAGTATTAACCTGGGCAGCGGCACTTACCGCGAAACGGATAAGAGCCCGACCAAACTGAATGGCGAAGACGTCAAAGAGATGGTCGACGAGGAAAAACTTGCCAAAGAAATTTCCACGCTCATGGGCAAGGAAGGAATTAAAGACCGTTATGACGCCGAACTAAAGAAGAGTGTCGGCAGTTTGTCGGAAGAACGCTTGAATGAAGTACGCGAACAAGTATTCCCGGCACTTTTCAACGATGGCACCCGTGATGCCAACTTGAACTTCGAAGACTACGTAATCGCCATGAACGACTCGGGCGATCCAAAAAAATCCGAAACAGCCGAGTTGGACGTCGATCGGTATTTCGAGTCGCTGCGTATTCTGGAACCCGACAGCTACACCGCGCGCCGTCAGACCTTCGACCAGAACATGATGACGCACCAACTCAACACCTATATGGAAAACCCCGACAAGGTGTCGCCGGAAAATGCCGAGAGCGGGCTGAAAGCCACGTTTACGATGGTCAAGGGCGGTATCAACGCCGCCCTCGGTGGCCTGGACAAGGGCGACAAAGCGTACGACATGTACAAAAAGATGAAGGATGAGATAGACATCCTCGACGGCCATATCAAAGGCCTGACCCCGGAAGAAAACAAACAGATCGCAGCAGCGGTTCGCCTTGCTGCCGCCAGTGGTGACCCAAAAGCCATCGACAAGGTGGTCGACACCCAATTAAAAGGCCTGGGCGCCAATCGCGAGGCGACTGCCGGTTCCTTGAAGACGGTGCTGCACACCGCCAGCTCCACCGGCGGGCTCAGTGCCATGGCGGGCACCATGAACCTGGTCAGCGGCGCCCTGCAACTGGCCAACGGCGGCGGCAACATGACCGACGACCAGAAAATCGCCGCCGCGAAAGACCTGGTCTCAGGCTTGAGCTTTACCAATGACTTCCTCAAATTCGGTTCGAACATTGTGGAAACCCTGGGAGGCACTAAAGCCTATGACCCTGCGGTGGACACAGACGGCAAAGGCCCGCCCAAAATCAAAGCCACTGAATGGCTTGGCCTGATCGATGAGAACCTGCCGGATATCTGGGGCAAGAAAGCCACTGAAAAATCTGACGCACTGGCCGCATCCATCAGTACCCGCGTCAAGGAGTCTTCCGAAACCCTGAAGAAACTCGACGTGGGCAACCTGACGGCCGATGAGGTCAAGGAGTACGACAGCGCCGCCAAAGCCCTTGGCGAACAGATGGGCGTCAAGGACATTCCGGGCAAAAGTACGCCAGCTTCAAAATCCGAAATCGCCATCGCCTCCGGGCGCTCGTTCCTGCGCTTTATGGGAGGTGCCGGCCTGGACTTGACCGGCGGCGTGATGGACATCGTTTCCGGCGCGCGCAAACTGAAAACCGCCAAGACCGCGCTGGAAAAAACCGACGCGGCCTTCACACTGGGCTCAGGTGCATCCGGTACCGGCATGGCGATCGCCAATACCATCGCGATGTTCGCGCCCAAAGGCGCTCACCTGGCAGGGAAACTGGCCGGTGATGTTGCCGCGACAGTTGTACGTGGGCTTGCCATCGGTGCCCGTGTTGCAGGCCCGGTTTTCGCCGTGGCAGGCGTGATCTTCGGGGTTGCAGCCACGCTGATTGCCGAGGCGGTCGAACATGCCAAGTTGCAAAAACTTACCGATTCCCAAGGCAAGTTCTTCAAAGACCTCGCCGCCGCCGGCGTAACCAAGGAAGACTGGGGCGACAAGCTCGAATACGCCCGTTACGCCACTTATATGTATGGCGGCCGGGACGCGCCAGACGATAAGTCGATGTTCGAGTACCAGTCGGATGAGTGGAAACACTTCAAGGAAACCGAAGAGCGCAATGGCAGCTCCCTGACGCGGCTGGCGCCCCACCTGCACAAAGACAGCGACCCCGAGAGCAAGAACCTGTGGGAGAAATTCCTGGCGGGCGGCACCAGTTCAAGCGGGCCACATGGCAGCGAGCGCCATACCGATGACTGGCGGCCTTGGGGCAGTACGGATATGGATGCGGGAGGCAAGAAAACGGCCTGATTTCATGTAGGCCATTATCCAGCGAACTTGACGCCTGCCCTGAAAAGCAGGCTATCGCTGCTTGCGCACGCCTAGCCCGCCCCGCTAACAGGTCGGCTGTTATCGCGTAACGCGTATTCAGCGCCCCCTTCATTTTTGCTTTTGCACAGCAACAGGCCACTTTCTGATGGCCTGGGTTGATCCTGCGTGGCCAAGTGGACGCTGAGCCGAATAGGACGCACAATCGGCTCACTAAATGAGCCGAATAACCTGTTTATTCGGCTCACACCCTCAGGGAACTCTCCATGGCCCCTCCGTTCTGGATCTGGCAACACGCTGACTGGCCCCATTTCCACTGGCAACCTGAGCGGCTGGCAGCCTTGCTACGCGAGTGCGGGCAAGCCCAAGGCAGGCTGTTGGGTATGCTCGGTAGCGTCGGTCAGGCGGTGACTGCACAGAATGAACTGGATGCGCTGCTGCAAAATGTCCTGACGTCGTCGGCCATTGAGGGTGAGCAGTTGAACGTGGGGTCTGTGCGGTCGTCTCTAGCCCGACGCTTGGGCCTGGCGGCGCTGGATGACGGCCAGGTGAGCCGTCGCAGTGAGGGCCTTGCCGAACTGCTGATGGACGCCACCCAGCAATTCGCAAAGCCATTTACCCTCGCTCGTCTATTGAGTTGGCACCACTTGCTGTTTCCGGAGCCTGAAGCAGGCTTTACCACGCGAGCGCTGAACGTCGGATCGTTAAGGGGCGATGAGCCGATGCAGGTGGTGTCGGGTCGACTTGACCGCCCAACCGTGCATTTCGAAGCGCCACCGCGCCTGGGGCTGGGCAAAGCGCTGGATGAATTCCTGGAATGGTTCGAAGCCAGTCGCGACCAGCCTGAGCTGGACCCGTTTATTCGCGCAGGCGTTGCGCACTTCTGGTTTGTCACCCTGCACCCTTTCGATGATGGCAATGGCCGCCTGACGCGCGCCATCACCGACCTTGCGTTGGCCCAGGGCGACCATCACGCCATCCGCTTTTATGCCCTGTCGGCCGCCATCCTTGAGGATCGCGCCGGCTATTACCATGCATTGGAATCCAGCCAAAAGGCATCACTGGATATCACTGAATGGCTGGAGTGGTTCCTCAGCACCCTGCTGCGCAGCCTTCAGCAGGCAATAGCGCGGATTGACCGGGTGCTGCACAAAACCCGGTTCTGGCAACAGCACCGCAACATCGTTTTGTCCTCTGAGCAAATCAAAGTGCTCAACCGGCTGCTGGACGGTGGCGAAAAGGGCTTTGAACACGGTATCAGTGCCTCGCAGTATCAGGCTGTGGCGAAGGTATCCAAGGCGACCGCAACACGCCATCTGGCGGACCTGCTGGAAAAAAACTGCCTGGTGCGGTTGGCCGGCGCAGGCCGCAGCACGCGGTATCAAATCAATGACAGAGGCGAATGAGCCACCCCCACTTATTTGCCCCAATCCCCCATGTCTGCTAGTGTCGCGCCGGTTTACCGTCTACCGGAATAGCCGCCATGGCCCGCAAAAAAGTTGCACTCGATTTCGAACAATCCCTCGCTGACCTGCAAACATTGGTCGAGCGTCTGGAGAACGGCGAGTTGTCGCTGGAGGACTCGTTGACGGCGTTTGAGCAAGGCATCGGCCTGACCCGCGACTGTCAGAGCGCGTTGGCGCAGGCGGAGCAGAAGGTCCAGGTGCTGCTTGAGCGTGACGGGGAGTTGGCCGAAGAACCTTTCGATGCGGAACAGCCGGAATGATCGACGCGTATCAGGCCAGTAGCCAAGCCCGGGTAAATGCGGCGCTGGAGCCCTTGTTTGTTGCGCCAAGCCCGGAGATGAACCGCCTCTATGCGGCCATGCGCTACAGCGTGATGAATGGCGGCAAGCGCGTGCGCCCGTTGCTGGCGTATGCCGCGTGCGAGGCACTGGGTGCGTCGGCCGAACAGGCCAATGGCGCCGCCTGTGCGGTGGAGCTGATTCACGCCTATTCCCTGGTGCATGACGATTTGCCGGCCATGGACGACGACGACCTGCGTCGCGGCCAGCCCACTACCCATAAAGCGTTTGATGAAGCCTATGCGATTCTGGCCGGCGACGGCCTGCAGAGCCTGGCGTTCAGCGCATTGCTGGACCCGCGTTTAAGCAGCGTCAACGCCGAGACCCGCCTGCGCATGGTCACGACACTCGCCCAGGCCGCAGGCCCGGCCGGCATGGTCGGCGGGCAAGCGATCGACATGGGTTCGGTCAGCCTCAAGCTGGATCAAAAAGCCCTCGAACACATGCATCGCCACAAGACCGGCGCGCTGATTGAAGCGGCCGTGGAACTCGGCGCCTTGGCCAGTGGCCGCGCCGACGCCTCGCAGTTGGCCGCCTTGCAGGCCTACTCTCGCGCCGTCGGCCTGGCGTTTCAGGTGCAAGACGACATTCTCGACGTAGAAAGTGACACCGCCACCCTGGGCAAACGCCAGGGCGCCGACATCGCACGCGACAAACCGACTTACCCTGCGCTGCTCGGGCTGGACGCCGCCAAGGCCTACGCCCTGGAATTGCGCGATCAAGCGCTGCACGCCCTGCGACCTTTCGACGCAGCGGCCGAGCCACTGCGTGACCTGGCGCGGTATATCGTCGACCGCCGCCACTGATAACGGCGGCCATTGCAGCCGCAAATCGGCCAAGTTCGGCGCTCCGCGTGGGCAGTTTGCGATGCTTGAGGTAAACTGCCGCCTCTTCTTATACCTATAACGATTCGCCTGATGCCCACGACGTTTCAAGAGATTCCCCGCAAGCGCCCGTCTACGCCCCTGCTCGACCGTGCTGCCACGCCGGACGGCCTGCGTCGACTGGGTGAAGCCGAGCTGGAAACCCTGGCCGATGAGTTGCGCCTGGAATTGCTCTACACGGTCGGCCAGACCGGTGGGCATTTCGGTGCCGGCCTGGGCGTCATCGAGCTGACTATCGCCCTGCATTACGTGTTCGACACCCCGGACGACCGGCTGGTGTGGGACGTGGGCCATCAGGCGTATCCGCATAAAATCCTCACCGGCCGCCGCGAGCGCATGAGCACCCTGCGCCAGAAGGACGGCGTTGCCGCCTTCCCGCGTCGCGCCGAGAGCGAGTACGACACCTTTGGCGTCGGCCATTCCAGTACCTCCATCAGTGCAGCGCTGGGCATGGCCATTGCCGCCCGCCTGCAAGGCAGCGATCGCAAGGCGATTGCGGTGATTGGTGATGGCGCGCTGACCGCCGGCATGGCCTTCGAAGCGCTGAACCACGCGCCGGAAGTGGACGCCAACATGTTGGTGATCCTTAACGACAATGACATGTCGATTTCGCGCAACGTGGGCGGGCTGTCGAATTACCTGGCCAAAATCCTTTCCAGCCGTACGTATGCCAGCATGCGCGAAGGCAGCAAGAAGGTGCTTTCGCGTCTGCCCGGCGCGTGGGAAATTGCTCGACGTACCGAAGAATATGCCAAAGGCATGCTGGTGCCCGGCACCCTGTTCGAAGAGCTGGGCTGGAACTACATCGGCCCGATCGACGGCCATGACCTGCCCACCCTGATCGCTACGCTGCGCAACATGCGTGACCTCAAGGGCCCGCAATTCCTGCACATCGTCACCAAGAAAGGCAAAGGCTTCGCCCCGGCAGAAGTCGACCCGATTGGTTACCACGCCATCACCAAGCTCGAACCCCTGGACGCTCCGGCCGCCGCGCCGAAGAAAGCCAGCGGGCCGAAGTATTCCGGCGTGTTTGGCGAATGGCTGTGCGACATGGCCGCCGCCGACTCACGCCTGGTGGGCATTACCCCGGCGATGAAGGAAGGCTCCGACCTGGTGGCGTTCAGCGAGCGTTTCCCGTTGCGCTACTTCGACGTGGCGATTGCCGAGCAACACGCGGTGACGTTTGCCGCCGGCATGGCCTGCGAAGGCGCCAAGCCGGTGGTGGCGATCTATTCCACCTTTCTGCAACGCGGTTACGACCAGTTGGTGCATGACGTCGCGGTGCAGAACCTCGACGTGCTGTTCGCCATCGACCGCGCCGGTCTGGTCGGCGAAGACGGCCCGACCCACGCCGGCAGTTTTGACTTGTCTTACCTGCGCTGCATCCCCGGCATGCTGGTAATGACGCCGAGCGACGAAAACGAACTGCGCAAAATGCTCAGCACCGGCCACCTCTACAACGGCCCGGCCGCCGTGCGCTACCCGCGTGGCAACGGCCCGAATGCGCTGATCGAGAAGGACCTTGAGCCTATCGAGATTGGCAAGGGCATCGTGCGTCGCCAGGGCAGCAACGTTGCGTTTCTGGTATTCGGCGTGCAACTGGCCGAAGCCCTCAAAGTCGCCGAGAAGATCGACGCCACCGTGGTCGACATGCGCTTCGTCAAACCGCTGGATGAAGCGTTGGTGCGCGACATCGCCGGCAGCCATGAGCTGCTGGTGACCGTCGAAGAAAACGCCATCATGGGCGGTGCCGGCGCGGCAGTCAGTGAGTTCCTGGCGCGGGAGAATATCCTCAAGTCGGTGCTGCATTTGGGCTTGCCGGATATGTATGTCGAACACGCCAAGCCCGCGCAAATGCTGGCTGAGTGTGGGCTGGATGAGGCCGGGATCGAGGCATCGGTGCGCGAGCGACTGGCGCTGCTGGGCCTGTAACCCAATCTCCCGGTAGAAACTGGATCAACCTGTGGGAGCTGGCTTGCCTGCGATAGCATCACCTCGGTGTTACTGAAACACCGAGGTGGCTGCATCGCAGGCAAGCCAGCTC
>NZ_JAFCTN010000016.1:0-109796 GCF_049896045.1 Pseudomonas sp. PWP3-1b2 | reverse complement strand
CAATCCAGAGCCTGCGCGACAAGCCAGCTACCTCTGAAATTGCTGCTGGTCCTACCACTCTGGGCGACCTGTTGCGTGCACAAATGGAAAAACAGAACTAAGTTCTGTCAGACCATAGAAAAAGGGCGACTTCGGTCGCCCTTTTTTGTGCCTGAAATTCGTTGAATCAACAAGCGAGAACGAAGACGTATAGCTCAGTGTCAGAACTGACTATAGTTTAAGAAAAGCAATTCTCGTGTTGTTGCTTCAATAAGGATTTGAATGAACAGGCTTATTTTAGTGTTTGCGGTGATAGTGCTTACAGGGTGTACCGCCACCAGTGCCAAGACCCACGTCAAGCGAGGCGTCAGTGGCATTGAGGTTGACTGCTCGGGGCTCGGCTCTAACTGGGGGAAGTGCGAAGAGCGCGCCGCTCGTGAGTGCAGGATGCAGGGCTATAAAGTTGTCACCCGGTCCAGCGACGCCAGGGACGAAGAGGGTGATTACCCATTCGGCTGGAACCCCGCTGGTGCTGTCACTCGCACCATGTTGGTGATCTGCAAATGAAGTTGAAACGCGGCCCTTGGGAGCGTTCATGTTCGGCGCAGATAAGTTGTTCGGTGGGCTGTTCAAATTCACCAAGTCATGCTAAAACCTTTGAAGCGCTTTTCCTAGCTGCTTGAAAAAGAAGGGAAAAATATGACGAAGTCGGAGTTGATCGAACGAATTGTCACCCATCAAGGGCTGCTCTCATCCAAGGATGTGGAGCTGGCTATCAAGACCATGCTTGAACAAATGTCCCAATGCCTGGCGACTGGGGATCGAATTGAGATCCGTGGCTTTGGTAGCTTTTCCCTGCACTACCGCGCGCCGCGTGTAGGTCGTAATCCGAAAACCGGACAGTCCGTCAGCCTCGACGGCAAATTTGTACCTCACTTTAAGCCGGGTAAGGAATTGCGAGATCGGGTGAACGAAGAAGAGGAAGAGGGCGTCTGAGTGATTTTGGTGGGAGGAAAGCTTATGCGTGGGATCAAGCGTGTTGTAGCAGCGTTGACGATGTTAGTCGTTGTGCTGTTAGTTGTAGGGTTTGTGCTGGAAAATCAGCAGAGTGTGTCTCTGTCATTTTTCGGGCTCTCCTCTGCGCAGATGCCAATTTCCGTATTCGTCGTGTTGGCTTTAGTTGTTGGAATGATGATAGGTCCGTTGCTGGGTGTCTTGTTTCGCACGCGGCGTCATAGAGGGTTGGCTGCGGGGCATCTTTAACAGACTAAGAAATGACGATCGGTAAATCTGGCGCTACCGTCTGTCAGATAGATTTCAAAAAAAGACATTCAATTGTCTCGCGAGTTTGCGCTGTTGGATCTTAGCAGCCAGCAAATCCAGCGGCATCATTGAGCACCGCATCGCTCATTCAGGCTTTTCTTTTTTTACCCCTGATCGGACAGGCAGCGGGGCCATTTTTTAAGCTTTCTAGGATTCATCCTACAGGCGTGTCAAGACTTGTAATGTCTTAAATAGATGGCAAAATGAAATCTGTTCTCGATAACTGACAATTGTGCGCTTTAAGCTTGGCAGAGACGCTTGGCTTTGGCGATTGGCTGCATAGAATAAAAATATACACAATATGGTCTGCATAACGAGCCCGCAGTTTCTCTTTGAAGGCAGGTCTTTGTTGTGAGTAGTAGCTTCCGCGCTCCACCGGTTCCCCCGTCCGACGAAATTGACATCGTTGCGTTGTTTCAAGCCATCTGGCGGCAAAAAAAACTTGTTATGTTAACCGCTACCGCAGCTGGGTTGCTGGCGGCTGCGTACGCTTTCACAGTTACGCCTGTCTATCAGGTGAGTAGCGTCTTACGCCCCGCTGCGATCAATGAGCTGGATGCGCTGAACCGGTCAGAAGTTTATTCGCTGCCCCCGAGCGAAGCACTTTTGAAAGTCGGGGGCTCGCTTGATTCTTACGAGACAAGGCTGGGTTTCTTTCGAGAGAATCAGCAGTTGTTCAAAGCGTTTGTGCGCCCAGGTCGGACGCTGGAGCAAAGTTTCGAGGAATTTAATCGGAATTCCATCACGCTATCATTGCCTGACCCAAAAAAAGCTGACGCCTTGAGTGCATTCATCAGACTCGACATGAACTACCCTCAGGGAGTGGATGGCGTCAAGATTCTTAATGGTTTCGTGACGTATGCCATTGCAACCGAGCGCAAGCAAGTTGCTGCAGATATAGACGTCATTGTGAAAAATCGGATCAATGAACTCCAAGGAAAGTTAGAGGCTGCACGCTCAAGTTATTTCAATGACAAGCAGAGCAAGATTGCCTCGCTGCGAGAAGCAGATGATTTGCGTCGTGCTCAACTGACCGACGAGCTGAAGGCTTTGCGTGAGCAGCTCAAAACTCAGCGTAACGATCGTATTGCCCAGCTCAACGAAGCTATTGGCATCGCACGTTCACTGGGTATAGATAAGCCGACTACGCCTACATCGCTGGGTGATTCGACGCGCGCTGGCGGTAGTGTCATGCGGACGGAGATTAATAATCAACAGATTCCCCTTTATTTTATGGGGGTAGACGCGCTTCAGGCTGAACGCGCGGCGCTGATGGCGCGTAAGTCTGATGATTTTGCGGCAGTGCGTATAGCTCAGATAGCAAAAGAGTTGCAGTTGCTTAAGTCAAATCGACAAATTGAGGTGCTTAACCAGCGCCAAGATGAAGATCTGTTTCTCGCCGGCGTTGATCCGTTGCGCGCGGAAATTGTCCGATTGAAAAATCTTAATATCAACTTGGACGGTCTCAAGCTCGTCGTTATAGATAAGCAGGCTCTGGAGCCGCTGAGCCCGATGAAGCCGAATAAACTCATGATCGTTCTGCTTGGCTTGATTGCGGGGGGAATTATCGGTGGCTTTATTGCCCTTGCGCGAGCCTGGGCGGCTAGTCGCCCTGTCGAGGTGAGTCTTCCAAAATCGATGATGGTCGAAGGTGCTGAGACCAGGTGAAGATCTGAGGTGCTCGCATCAGGGGCCTTGTAACTGAGTCAATGTCCTGCAGCGTATGTCTTTTTGGCATGCCGGACGCTGTCCGGCGGCCTTGGCTACCTTTGGAACTCACCTGCTGAGCGGCCATCCTATGAGCACCCGAATGAATAGCCTCAACATGCAAAAAAGCCGGCGCTCGGGTTCGAGATAATCCTGGCGGCTTGGCATTTGCTCTTCGGGCTTTTGATGCGCAATAACGTTAAAGGCGGTAAAGTCGCTCGATGATTTTCTGTGCCTTTGCCTCGTAGTGCCTTGAAAAATGGAGTTTCATCGGATGGGTCTCACGTTCAGTCCAATAATTTCTTCTGGAGTACCGGAGACCGCGCGTCGGCTATTTTGGGAGGTCTTTTTCTCTTCCAGGGGAAGAGGGGTTGACTTGCTCACTCATTTCCCGTGGATGTCATGCGACAAAAACGTATTTTGTGTCGAAATCAAGGCTTGCGAGGGCTCCGATGAAACAATCGCCGCGCTGGTTATCAGAGTTCTACCTATCAGTCAAAATTCGTCGGTCGGATTAGTAGGGCTGGTTTGCGTGGATGAGAGCTCACGAGGACAAGGCTTGGCGTCAAACTTGATGAACACCGCTTTAGAATTTGCTGTCAGTCGACGCCTGGCTGCTCTGATCCTTTGGACACAAAAACCGGAGGTTTACGCTGGAAAAGGGTTTGTGACAGATCAGCGCAACCAATTTGGTCATATCGAGTGGGCGCCAGATCAGCACATCGAGTTGGACTATAAAACGCGCAATTGGCCTGACTTATCTCAGTCGGGTGAATATAAGCAGGGCATCCCACCTTTCGCGACCGGTGGGCAGGTGATCTCAAGCGAGAATGCAACGATCATTGTGCTTGTTTCCAGTGGCGGTCATAGCTTGGCGGAGTGGAGTGGTAAGGAAAAAGATGTCGTCGATTTGATCATGGCATCTATGCCGGGGCGATGCGCTCTCACCGTTGGAGAAGAAGACTCTTTAATATCCGAGTTGGAAAAAAAGGGCATCGAATTTAATTTGGGTCCCGCCGCCGTGAGGATGGTTAAATTTTTGGACTCCAGCGCCCCTGTTAAACTACCAAACATTAAATTTCTCGACCGGATCTAAAAAATGTCAAATCAAACGTCACCTATTCCTCTTGTCAAGGTAGCTATGCCCCCACGGGAGGCTTTGCTCCCTGCTCTGGAATCGGTGCTGTACAGCGGCATGATCTCCGAAGGGGAGTATGTTTATCGCTTTGAAGATCTATTTGCAAAGATGTTCAAGCTGAATAATGTGCTAGCGACTAGCAGCGGCACCGCTGCTTTGCACTTGGCGATGCTGTTGTCTGGCGTAGAGGCAGGGCACGAGGTGGTCACTACGTCGATGACCGCAGAGCCGACCAATACGACTATCTTGCAAATGGGCGCCGTCCCTGTCTTCGCTGACGTTGACCGCCTTACCGGAAATCTAAGCCCGGTCGCAGTAGAAGCGGCAATCACGGATAAAACCCGAGCTATATGTGTTGTGCATTATGCTGGCTACCCCGCGCGTCTGAATGAACTGAGAGAGATCGCTGACCGTCATGGCCTTGCATTAATTGAGGACTGTGCGCACGCGTTGGGAGCCGAATACAATGGCAACCCTATCGGAACGATTGGTGATTATGCCATTTATTCCTTCCAGGCCATCAAGCACATGACCACTGTAGACGGTGGTCTGTTGATGATGAAAGATCCAAGCCAAATGGCGGAGGCGCGTAAGTTACGTTGGTTTGGATTGGCTAAAGGTGTCCCTCGCACTGAAGTGGATATTACGAGGGTTGGCTACAAATACAATATGCACAATGTCGCTGCTGTGATTGGCTTGAAGCAACTGGATGTTATTTCGCCTTTGTTGCAAAGGCATTATGAAAACGGACGTTATTTTGACGGGGCTTTTGAAGGTCTCTCTGGCTTGTCGCCTGCCCCTGTGCAGTCAGGCGTTAAGTCTGCGTATTGGCTCTACACGCTGTTGGCAGACGATGCTGACGAAGTGGAAAGGTTGTTGGCAGCGAACGGTGTCATGGCGTCAAAGCTGCATCGTCCAAATCATATGCATTCCATTTTTAAACCATTCGCGGGCGACATGCCGGGTCTTGATGAATTTTATAAGCGTTTGATCCATATTCCATGCGGCTGGTGGGTATCCGATGAAGATCGCGAGCGAATTGTTGACACGTTGAAGCGTGGTTGAAGAGGGAAGTAGTCATGTCCAAGGTATTTCCACTCTACAGTGTCGTCACTACTCCCGAAATGGAAGGGGCGGCGGTTGAAATTTTACGCTCCGGTAAAATTGCGGGCGGAGAATGGGTCGAAAAGTTTGAGCAGGGTTTAACAAGTATTGTTGGACTGCCCTATGTAGTGTCGACCATTGACATGACAAGTGCCCTCTTTCTTGCGCTGCATTTGGCTGGCGTGAGCGAGGGTGATGAGGTCTTGACGACAGCCTTCGCTTGCCTCTCCACAAATTCAGCGATTGCCCATGTAAAGGCTGTACCCGTGTGGGTCGACGTGAGTGTGGGTTCGGTGTCCATGGATATCGCTGATCTCGAGGCGAAGATCAGCAAAAAAACCAAAGCGGTTATTTTGTACCACGTTGCCGGATACCCAGGGCCTGCAAAAGAAATCAGCGAGCTGTGCAGGAGACATAACGTCGTGCTGATTGAGGATTGCGACAACTCGCTGTTGGCTACGCAAGACTCCATGGTGGTCGGATCCCACGGCGATTTTGCAATCTACTCCTTCTATCCCAATCGGCAAATCAACGCCACTGAAGGCGGTGCCCTGGCCTGCCGTACGGAGGAAATGGCTAAAAAAGCACGGCGTTTGAGGCGCTTTGGAATTGATTTCAATACCTTCAGAACGAAGGTTGGAGAGATCAACCCGCAGTCCGATATCCCCGAGATTGGCTGGGGAATGACGATGAACAACCTGTGTAGTGCGTTGGCGTGCGCGCAGTTTTCGACGGTGCAAGCCCGGCATGAGGCGACCCTGGAGAATGCCCGGAGGCTGCAAACTCTTATCTCGGGTATACACGGAGTACAAGCGGTGCCGGTAAAGCCAGGCGACGTACCCGCCTATTGGGTTTTCTTGGTCTTCGTTGAAGAGCAAGAGCGTGTGTTGGCCGAACTAAAAAGTCGGGGGGTAATGGCTTCACGGGTGCATCAACGAAATGACCTGTACAGCGGCTTTAGTGGTCAGGCTGTTGAGTTACCAAACACTGACTATCTGCAGAGCAATATTCTAGGCCTGCCCTGCGGCTGGTGGCTGGAAGAGGCAGACCTAGTCGTTATTGCCAGCGCGTTAAAGGATGCTGTTGCGGCGACTGCTATTGATCAAGTCGACCGACTCCTATGAATTTGCGAGCTCCTGTGATTGGGAGAATGATGATGCTGTACGCGGGAAGGTCTTCCAGTTTGCTGGTGGCCTTTTTGTTTTTACCTTTATATAGCCGTTTACTCGGCAGTTCACAGTTTGGCATTGTCGCAGTAATACTTTCGCTGCAAGCGCTTTTGGTCATGATGGATCTTGGCATGTCTACCCTGACAAGCAGGGAGGTGTCCGTCGGCACTCGTAGCAACCAATCACTGTTGACGCTGGTGCGCACTGCTGAGTTGAGCCTGTCGGGGTTTTATGCGCTGTCGCTGTTGATTGCGCTGACGTTGAAGTTGCTTTATTTTGGAGAGTCGGTCTCTTGGACAGTGGTCGTTGGTGCGGTTCTTCTGTTCTGGCTGCTGGTCATGCAAAACCTCTATTACTGCAGCTTAATAGCGCGTGGTAGTTATACGTTAGGTAGCGGATTACAGATAGTAGGCGTGGTTATACGCGCGTGTATAACCGCCGCCGCATTAAATTGGCTGTCGCCGACGCTTGAGATTTTCATCATCACTCAATTAATCGTGACTGCTTTGCATTGGGGGCTTTCGCGTTATGTTTTAACTTCAGCTCTGGCCGAAGGTGTCGATGGGGAGATATTGATAACGCGCCCTACGGTGTCTGATGCATTGGCGTTGACGAAGATGGGGGGGGCTCTGGTTTTGTTTTCTGCGGCGGGCGCTGCGGTAACTCAACTCGACAAGCCGATCATTTCAATGTTTGCGTCCGCCAGTAGCGTTGCACCTTACTACTTGGCGAGTCTGTTATGCATGACGCCTATTTCCATTCTTGCTGGACCCGTCAGCCAGTATTTCCAACCGATTTTTCTGCGCGAAGCGGCTCGGGACACAGGAGGCGATGGCGCGCAAAAAACGGCACTCAGGTTTGCACTGTCGGTCTTCGTTGTTACCGCAGTGCCTACCTTGATTTTATGGTGGTTTCGCGTGCCAATCATCGATCTTTGGATGGGGGCAGGGGAAAATAATGCCACGATAGCTACCTATGTCGCGATACTGCTACCAGGTTTGGCTATTGGTGCATTTGGTTTTATACCTTACAGTCAGTTGATTTACGCCAAGGACTATCGTTTTCAAGCTGTGATGTCTGCATGCTTGACGGTCGTAACGCTGGTGCTGGCTACCATCGCTGCGGTAGGGAAGAATGTCGAAGCCGTATGCTACGTGTACTCCGCATACCATACGGCTTCCACCGTGGTCTCCTGGGTTCGGGCTTCTACGCTATCTGGCGTGGCCTCGTACGCGAGGAGTACTGCGTTGCTGGTATTGACGTTGATGTTAGGGTCCATTGCGGTTTTCGGTCTGGCTCTATATATACTTATTTGATTGGTGGGTTTGATCATGTTTGACAACAAAGTTTTGATGATTACCGGTGGTACCGGGTCTTTCGGTAATACGGTACTGAATCGGTTTTTAAGTACCGACGTTAAAGAAATTATCGTGTTCAGCCGAGATGAGAAAAAACAGGAAGACATGCGGATTGCTTTGAACAATCCCAAGGTCAAGTTTCACATCGGTGACGTGAGAAATTACGAGAGCATCAATCGCGCTATGGCGGGCGTAGATTATGTTTTCCATGCCGCAGCGCTGAAACAAGTGCCGTCGTGTGAGTTTTATCCGATGGAAGCCGTGCTGACCAACGTTAATGGAACCGAAAACGTTCTTAATGCGGCCATTGATAATAATGTTCAGCGCGTTGTTTTGTTGAGTACCGACAAAGCGGTTTACCCCATCAACGCGATGGGGATTTCCAAGGCAATGGGTGAGAAAGTTCTAATCGCTAAGTCTCGGACGGTTCGCGAAGGCGGCCCTGTGCTGTGTGCAACTCGATACGGAAACGTCATGGCCTCGCGTGGTTCGGTTATTCCGCTTTTTGTGGAAAAAATCAAGGCAGGCGTGCCGCTTACTGTGACTGACCCGAAAATGACTCGATTCCTGATGAGTCTCGAAGATTCGGTTGATCTGGTCCTGCATGCATTTGAGCACGGAGAGCAGGGAGATATCTTTGTTCAGAAAGCGCCCGCCAGTACCATTGGTGATTTAACCTTCGCTCTGAAAGAGCTATTTTCCAGCGATGTGCCGGTAAACATAATAGGCACTCGGCACGGTGAGAAGTTGTACGAGTCTCTCGTTTCCCGCGAAGAAATGGCAAAGGCCAAAGACATGGGGCGGTACTACCGAATCCCCGCAGATAACCGTGACTTGAACTATGATAAGTTCATTATTGAGGGCGATCTTGAGGCCAATGCCGTCGATGACTATACGTCTCATAATACCGATCTGCTTAATATCGAGCAAATCAAAGAATTGCTTATGACGTTGGCTTATATCAAGCACAGTATCGGCTGATAAGTATGACATTACTAAGTGTTATTATACCCACTCATAATCGCGCTAAATACGCGGTGCAGTCGATCAGGTCGATTCTGGAACTCTCAGATGAGATACAGGTTGTTGTCTGCGACTCCAGCCCGATAGATGATATTGCCCCTCAGTTTTCTGATGCGTACCCAGAGTCACGACTGAAGTTCGTGAGGTCGGGTGAGGGTATCAGTGTCGTTGATAACTTTAATCTTGGTCTGCGTTCCGCGGACGGTGATTATTTGGCGTTCATCGGCGATGACGATTTCGTATCAGCAGAAATTGTAAAGGTCGCGGCATGGGCAAAATCCAAGAATGTTGATTCGTTGAAGTTTAACTTCCCGGCGCTGTATTACTGGGATGATTTCAAACATGCGACCCGAGGGGATTCTTATTTTGGAACGTTGCATCTCGCTCCCTTCAATGGCAGCGTAGTTCCTCATGATTTGAAAGGTTCCATGAACTATGCGCTTGATAACTTTGGCGGTGGCGTGTTCAACATGCCACGTGCCTACGCTGGGATGATCTCTTCTGATCTGGCACGCAGGATTGAGCGTAAGTACGGTGGTTTATTCGGAGGTGTCAGTCCGGATATCTACAGCTCGTTCCTCATCGCCAACGAGTCGCAAAGCTGCTTCTTGATTGATTACCCGGTCATCATTCCAGGCGCCTCAGGTGTGAGTACTTCCGGACAAAGCAGCTCCGGCGGGCATTATGGCAAGTTGCGAGAAAACGCACATATCGCACCGTTCAAAAATCTTGTGTGGGACAGTCGAGTGCCGGAGTTCTATTCAGTACCGACGGTATGGTCTTTCTCGCTATTGAAGGCGGTGGAGAAGGTCGAAGCTCACAGTGGTGTTAGTCTGAACCCAAATTTCGGTCGACTCTTGTTGAAGTGTTTTGTCTACTTTCCACGCTCTTACAGAGAAACGTTATTTTCGTTCAGGAAGTTGTGTTCCTTGCACGGTGCAGGAAAGGTAATTGGTCAATTGGTGTGGTCTGTCTGGGGCGAGTTTTTATGGGGGGCTTCCCGAATCGTCAATAGGTTTCGTGCTCGCCATGTGACTAACACAATAGAAGTTATTTCGGGTCTTGATACCTCCTATTTGGCAAGTCAGGAACTTGAGCGACAATTACGTTCGCGTAAAGTAGATATGCAGCTTCCAGACTGATTTCTGCGGAACTGGGCGACAATTTATCCTTAATGGCTACAGCGCTGCTGTAGCTAGGTTATTTGTAATTGGAAGCGTTAAATGGTTACTGAATCGGATGTGCCAAGTTCAAGCGCTGCACGGGTAAGCGTGGTTATCCCGTGTTATTGCTGTAAGGATACCGTACGACGTGCCGTTGACTCCGTCTACCAGCAATCATTGCGTCCTGCTGAAGTTATCCTGGTTGATGATGCGAGTCCGGATGACACGCTGGCTCTCCTCACAGCGCTTGCCGGAGAATATCCCAGAGGCTGGATAAATATCGTATCGCTGGCTGCGAATGCCGGGCCAGGAACTGCAAGAAATGAAGGCTGGAACGCGGCCAGCCAGCCGTATGTTGCGTTTTTGGATTCTGACGATAGTTGGCATCGCCAGAAGATCGAAGTTCAGTATGGCTGGATGCAGCGTAATCCAACGGTCGCGTTGACAGGACAGACCGGGCTGACCATTGAGGCTTCATCGGTTGTGGCCACAGAATACTACGCTGAAGAAGACGTGGTTTTTTCATCGGTTTCAAGTCGTGAGTTGTTGTTATCCAATCGTTTTTCCACGCCCTCAGTCATGGTGCGCAAAGCGTTGCCATTTCGCTTTCCGGAAGGCAAAAGATTTTGTGAAGACTATGAACTCTGGTGCGATCTGTGTTGTTCCGGTTATTCATGCTACTCGATGAATAAACCGCTGACTTTTTGCTATAAACCTCTCTATGGGCATGCTGGGTTAAGTGGGAACCTGTGGAAGATGGAGAAGGGTGAGTTGGGGGTGTACCGGGCGTTGCGCGGCAAGAAAAAGATTGGGTTTATGTCTTATTGCTCACTGACGTTCTGGTCGCTGGCTCGCTATGTTCGTCGGGCAATGAAGTTAATGTTCGGTCGTGGTTCAGCATGATATATATATTTGGCTGGGTTTTCGTGCTCGCGATGTTGCTGTTAACGGCACTGTCTGGTTACAGAACTCGCCTGTTTGCATCTATCGCGTTATTGTTTTTTCTATTTATCGCCGTCTTCCGCGGTGCGGTGGGCACTGACACCGATACCTATGAAACCGTTGTCAGCCGCTTGATGGATGGGCTTTCCTGGACGGGGATGGAGCCTGGCTTTGTCTTCATGAGTTGGGCACTGGTGTCGCTTACCGGTTCAGCCGCGGTCGCTGTCAGGCTGGTAAGTGTCATTATCTTTGTCATCTTGTTTCTTTACCTTTTTCGCTCCGATAAGAATGAAAAATTTCTATTGCTGTCTTACATGTTGCCCGCCTTCGTTTATCAGTACACGATGAACGGGTTGCGGATTGGTATCGCCGCTATGTTGCTCCTGCTAGCCATGCAGAGAATTAGGCAATTACACAGGCTCTCAGGACTGGTTTTAGCGCTGTCCGCCTTGATGTTTCATTATTCATCGCTGGTTTCCCTGGTCTTCATTTGGGCTTCACAGGCACGTTGGGCAAGGGCGTCTAATATTCTGATTGTCCCCTTTGCAAGTGCGGTAGTGCTGGCTATCTTCAGTCTCAATGGCGACTATTTCTCCGCCAAACTGCTTTCTTATCAAGGCTCCGAGTCCCCCAGCCCGTTCTCAGGATTGGGCAAAATCGCCGTATTGTTGGTGCTCCTTGTGGGGGTCGCGCTGTCAAAATTGCCTCGTGCGGAGCGCGCCAAACTCATGTTTCTAGGAGGCGGATTTACCGCTTTTTTTTGGTTGGTCTCAAGTATTTCCTACGCAGGCTTAAGATTTCTGGATTTGATTTCATTCGCCTATCCTCTTGCAATATTGCTTACCTACGGCAGATGTCAGCTGGATTTTGATCGTGCTATGAAGGTATTTTTGATTTTTGCAGGATTGCTAGCGGCGTTTAGTAGCTACAGGAATTTTGTGTTTGAAGAAGGCGAGGGGCCCTCGCCCTTCTTGCCTTATCATTTGAGCGAACCATTTGCGGAGTTGTAGTCGAATGAACCTTCGCAATTTACCCAATGTCAGATTTGCTGGTGCCACGCCAAGTGGATTTTTGAGTATTCAGCAGCTGTTGGTTTTGTCCAGAGGTGGCGTGTGAACGTGTGTGTAACTGGTGGCACTGGCTTTATCGGTGGCCCGCTTTGTGCTTTGCTATTAAGCCAGGGTGATAGGGTCAGAATACTCTCACGCAAAGAACAACCGGCAGTGCCGGGACGTGAAGTGTTCGCTGGTGATTTGCTCCAGCCGCATGGCGAGCTTCGTGGCTTTCTCGAGGGCTGCAATCTTTTGTATCACTGCGCGGGCGAAATCAACGACACTGATTTGATGTATGACCTGCATGTTCGCGGCACCTCCAATTTGCTGAAAGCGGTAAGTGAAAAAATAAGACTTACCGGGGAGGCTTTTCACTGGATTCAGTTGAGCAGCACCGGTGCCTATGGCAAGCGGACACTTTCAAATCAAGAATCTGCCGTTTCAATTGATGAGACCTTTCCTCCTGCGCCAGTGGGAGAATATGAGGTCACCAAAACTATTTCCGACGAATTGATTATCAGCTTTGCTGAAATCGAGCCTCTTTTCACCTACACGATCATACGCCCCTCAATTGTGGTAGGCCCGGAGATGCCTAATCAGTCATTTTTCCAGTTGTCCGCCATGGTGCGAAAGCGCCTGTTTTTTTATATGGGCTCGAAACAGGCACTGTCGACTTATGTTCATGTCGATGATGTCGTACGTGCCCTGGTGATGTGCGCGTCGGATGCGAGAGCAACAGGGCAAATCTTTATTCTGTCCAATGATTGCCTGCTTTCCGAGGTCATTGATTCCATGGCAGACACTTACAACGTATCAAGGCCTACCTTTAGGGTACCGGAGCAAATCGTCAGGCTGTTGGTGAAGCTGGCTTCGCCGTTTGTCAGATTGCCGCTGACGGACGATCGCATTGATGAACTTGTAAAAAAAGTGGGTTATAGCTCGGTCAAAATTGAAGAAACTATCGGTTTTAAGTATCAGGCGTCAATACCACAAGCGATGCCCGCATTGCTAAGCCAATACATTAAAAAATCAAATCTCAAAGCTGTGGTTGTTCATGACTAAACAAAAGAAAATATGTGTGGTGGCTACGGTACCTGTCGCGTTGAAGGTGTTCATGGTTGAGCATATCAACAAGCTCGCGGAGACGTACAGTGTCACCGTTATGGCTAATGCTGCGGCCGACGATGTCTACCAGTTTTTGGATAAGCGTATAAAGTTCATCCCGCTACCTATCCAACGCAAGGTTTCGATGTTTAGCGATGTGGTGTCTTTAATTAAGTTGTTCAGAATTTTCACGGTTGAGCGGTTCGATTGTGTGCTATCGATTATGCCTAAGTCTGGTCTTCTGACGATGCTGGCAGGTTACTTTGCACGCGTGCCCTGTCGCATTCATATTTTTACTGGGCAAGTATGGTACACCAAGCAAGGTTTTTCGCGTTTTGCGCTAAAAAAATTGGATCAGCTTCTGGCATTTGCAGCGACCCACCTGTTGGCAGACAGTCCCTCGCAGCGCGACTTTCTGATAGCTGAAAATGTGGTGAAGCCCGCAAAGATAGAAGTGCTCGGTAAAGGCTCTATCAGTGGGGTGGACCTGGAGCGCTTTAAACCGAATGCCTTGGCGCGCGCGCGAATTCGCAGTGAGTTGGGGCTTGATGAATCGGCAGTGGTTTTTTTGTTTATGGCGAGATTGACTCGCGCCAAGGGCATTGTCGATTTGGCCCGAGCGTTTACCGATGTCGGCTCGCGTGCGCCCAACGCGCATCTGTTGGTCGTCGGACCTGATGAAGAAGGTGTCGAAGGCGTGATTACTGAGTTGAGTGCAAGGTTCAGTGGGCGGTGTCATCGCATTGGGTTTACTAACGATCCTGAGGGCTACATGGCGGCGGCCGATATTTTCAGTTTGCCCAGTTACCGCGAAGGCTTTAGTTTGGCGACCATTCAGGCGGCCGGTGTGGGGCTGCCTGCTATCGCATCTCGAATATATGGTCTGAGTGATGCAGTTCAAGACGGTGTAACAGGTATTCTTCATCGCCCTGGGGCGATTGATGAGATGAGTGATGCAATGGTAAAGCTGTATTCCGATAGAGAGTTGAGGGCTTCGTTATCTGAGGCTGCTCGCCATCGAGCGCATACTGAGTTCGCCCAGCCGCTAATTATCGAAGAAATGTCGTTATACATTAACAAGCTGTTGGCTTGATTTTAAAAATTACATTTTCCAGCTAATCCGTTAGCACTGTAAGTTCAAGCTCTGAATTTTGCACTGGGGTATTATTGATGCATGTATTAGTTACGGGAGCGTCCGGGTTCGTAGGCACTCGATTGGTCGAGGTTTTGAACGCTGAAGAGGGTGTTCAAGTAACCGGCGCTGTAAGACGCCAGTGCGCCGGCGGCAATGATGCGGTGAAACAAATTAATGTGGGTGAACTCTCCCCCGAGACTGATTGGTCCGAGGCGCTTAAAGGCGTTGACGTGATCGTGCACGCGGCCGCGCGCGTCCACGTGATGAATGATACGGCGTCTGACCCTCTCACTGTCTTTCGAAAAGTCAATGTTCAGGGAACTTTGAATCTGGCCCGCCAGGCTGTGGCCGCAGGCGTCCGTCGCTTGGTTTTTATCAGTTCCATCAAGGTAAATGGTGAAGGAACAGATACTGGACACGCCTATACCGCGGAGGATGTTCCCGCACCCGCAGACCCCTACGGTGTTTCAAAAATGGAGGCTGAGGTCGGACTGCGAGAGATCGCGGCCTCGAGTCGTCTGGAAGTCGTCATCATTCGTCCCGTTTTGGTATACGGGCCCGGCGTAAAAGCAAACTTCCTGAATATGATGCGCTGGCTGGATAAAGGAATTCCGCTTCCGTTTGGTGCGATTAACAACAGGCGTAGTCTGGTTGCACTGGACAATCTTGTCGACCTTATCGTCGTTGCAACTGCCCACCCATCAGCGGCTAATCAAACATTTTTGGTGAGTGATGGAGAGGACCTTTCCACGACTCAATTACTGCGCAGAATGGCAGCAGCCTTGAACAAGAAAGCGTTGTTACTGCCGGTGCCAAGCGCACTCCTGAGTGCTGGCGCCACTGCATTAGGCAAAAAATCGCTGTCTCAGCGCTTGTGCGGTTCATTACAGGTCGATATTGAAAAGACGCGTTCATTGCTGTCTTGGGTACCGCCCGTATCGGTTGACCACGCGCTGAAGTTGGCCGCCTCGCATTATATGAAAAGAGATAATTAATGAACACGTGGTGGTTGATAGTCGTAGCGGTCCTGTTGTCGTTTTCGTTTACGGCGGGCATGCGCCGATATGCGTTGGCAAAAAGTATCATTGACGTCCCTAACGCTCGCAGTTCCCACTCCATTCCAACCCCTCGCGGGGGCGGTGTTTCGATCGTTATCACCTACCTCTTGGTGCTTGCTTTATTCGGCATCACGAAGTTTGTGCCTTCGTCCAGCGTGATCGCGTTGGGTGGTGCGGGCGCTTTAGTCGCGCTGATTGGTTTTATGGATGATCATGGGCATATCGCCGCCAGGTGGCGGTTGCTCGGCCATTTTATCGCTGCCATCTGGGCACTGTTCTGGTTGGGCGGTCTGCCTCCAGTAAATTTTTTCGGGGTCGTGGTTGATCTCCAATGGGTGGGGCATTTAGCGGCCGCTTTGTACCTTGTATGGATGCTCAATCTATATAACTTTATGGATGGCATTGATGGCATTGCCAGTGTTGAGGCCATTAGTGCATGCCTGGGCGCGTGCTTGCTCTACTGGTTGGCCGGATTCGAAAGTTTGATCTGGCTCCCGTTATTTCTGGCGGCTGCCGTTACAGGTTTTTTGTTTTGGAATTTTCCCCCCGCTCGGATATTCATGGGGGATGCTGGCAGCGGCTTTCTCGGTGTTATTCTGGGGGTACTCTCGATTCAGGCTGCCTGGGCATCTTCTCAATTATTGTGGTCTTGGCTGATTTTACTTGGCGTCTTCGTTGTTGACGCGACCTTTACACTAATCCGTCGTCTGTTGCGTGGCGACAAGGTGTATGAGGCGCATCGCAGTCATGCCTATCAATTTGCTAGCAGGCGATATGGCCGTCACCTGCCGGTGACATTAGCCGTTGCAGCTATAAATGTATGTTGGTTGCTGCCCGTATCTCTGTGTGTGGTCTACCTCGGGCTGGACGGCGCATTGGGTTTGATTTTGGCGTATTTTCCCCTTGTTGTTCTTGCTGTTAAGTTTCAGGCGGGTACGCTGGAGCGGCCAGTGAGCAGCTAATCCTCCAAGGAATTGATTTTTAGTGAACCATGATGTGCTTAAAAACGTAGAATGTTGCCTGCGTTGAAAAATCTATGGGGGAAGTCTGAGGTGGGTGAAGGGGCTATGGACAGATTGCGAGCTTTTTTGGTCGGGTTGCCACGTCGCAAGAAGCGATTGATTCAAGTTGGCACTGACGTATTTGTCGTCTGGGCTGCATTATGGCTTGCTTTCGTCGTGCGACTCGGAGTGGATGAGCTGGTTAACCCTTTTCAAACCCATGCCTGGCTGTTTCTTGCCGCGCCCGTTGTGGCCATTCCTTTGTTCATCCGCTTCGGGATGTACCGTGCCGTCATGCGTTACTTCGGTAACGATGCTTTTATTGCAATCATCAAAGCTGTAAGCCTTTCGTCGCTCATCCTTGGCGTACTGGTGTACTGGTACAGCAACCACCAAGCTGTGGTTCCGCGCTCCATCATTTTCAACTACTGGTGGCTCAGCCTGGTTATGGTGGGGGGGCTACGCTTAGCGATGCGACAGTACTTCCTGGGCGACTGGTTTGCTGCGGCGCAACATGTGCCCTTCACCAGTCGTGAAGATGGTCTTCCCCGGGTTGCCATCTATGGCGCTGGTGCCGCCGGCAATCAGTTGGTCGCCGCATTGCGGATGGGCCGAGTGATGCGTCCTGTCGCATTCATAGACGATGACACCAGCATTTCCGACCGAGTCATCTCAGGCTTGCAGGTCTACAAGCCCAAGCATATCCAGCGCATGATCGACATCACCGGCGCTCAGGAGATCCTGCTGGCGATTCCTTCATCCAATCGCGGGCGTCGTCGGGAAATCCTTGGCTACCTTGAGGGCTTTCCACTCCACGTGCGAAGTGTGCCCGGCTTCATGGATCTGGCGAGCGGTAGAGTCAAGGTAGACGACATTCAGGAAGTGGACATTGCTGACCTATTGGGTCGCGATACGGTCCCGGCCCAAGCGGAGTTGTTGGAGCACTGCATCAAAGGTCAGAATGTCCTCGTAACGGGGGCTGGCGGTTCTATCGGCTCCGAGCTTTGTCGGCAGATTCTCGCCTTGCGCCCAACGACGCTGCTGTTGTTCGAGCACAGTGAATTCAATCTTTACAGTATTCTCTCGGAACTCGAACAGCGGGTTACACGTGAGTCGCTGCCTGTGAAGTTATTGCCGATTCTGGGGTCTGTTCGAAATCAGTCCAAGCTTTTGGATGTTATGAAGACTTGGCGCGTCGATACGGTCTACCACGCCGCGGCCTATAAGCATGTGCCGATGGTTGAGCACAATATTGCCGAGGGTGTACTGAACAACGTGATTGGCACACTGAATACAGCGCAGGCAGCGTTGCAGGCAGGCGTGGCGAACTTCGTACTGATTTCCACCGACAAGGCCGTACGCCCTACCAATGTAATGGGTAGCACCAAGCGCCTCGCCGAATTGAGTCTTCAGGCCCTGAGCCGTGAATTGGCGCCGGTATTGTTCGGTGATAAGTCGAACGTGTCGCGGGTCAATAAAACTCGCTTTACCATGGTACGTTTTGGCAATGTACTGGGTTCTTCCGGCTCGGTGATTCCGCTATTTCACAAGCAAATCAAGTCCGGCGGTCCATTAACGGTTACGCACCCGAAGATCACTCGCTATTTCATGACCATTCCCGAAGCGGCCCAGCTGGTGATTCAAGCCGGTTCCATGGGGCAGGGTGGCGATGTATTCGTGCTGGACATGGGCGAGCCGGTAAGGATCGTCGAATTGGCCGAGAAGATGATTCATCTGTCAGGCCTGAGTGTTCGCTCTGAAAAAAACCCACACGGTGATATCGCCATCGAGTTTTCGGGTCTGCGCCCTGGCGAAAAACTGTATGAAGAGCTGTTGATTGGCGACAACGTGGTCGCGACTCAGCACCCGATGATCATGAGCGCGAATGAAGATTACCTTGCGTGGGATGTGCTCAAAGACAAACTGACGGAGCTTTTGACCGCCGTAGAGCAGGATGACTACACGCGCGTTCGTCAAATGCTGCGCGATACCGTCAGCGGCTATACGCCTGACGGCGAGATCGTTGACTGGATTTACCAGCAACGCCGCCTCGAACCCTAAGCGCAAATCTTATTTGTTGGTTCACACAAGCCCAAAGTGCCATGTGTGAAAAGGCGTTAAGCATGCATTGCTGCCTATTATTCGTAAGACAGTGCCGGGTTTTTCGAGTCATAGCGTCTGGGCTTTACTCGGCTCATTGGCCGAACTTCTACTGGTCGGGCCCTGGGCTATTATTTTTCAAGAGAGTGCCAGATGACGTTTTTCCCTTGTTTTTTATCTGTGGTCTTCGTCATCCGTAATAGAGCTGATGGTATCGAACAGCTCCTTTGCGAGGCTGCCTCGGCCATCGCCCCCATCGTCAGTGACTACGAGTTGATTGTCGTGGACAACGCTTCGGATGACGACAGTATCCGCGTACTCAAGCGATTGACCAGCGAAACCGGATTGGCGAATTTGCAGGTTTATGCCTTGACCAAGGAAGTGGATATAGACACTGCATTCTGGGTGGGACTGGAGAACGCGCTGGGTGACTTCGTTGCAGTAATTGATCCTCTTTCTGATGACATCCGATTCGTTCCTCAGATGCTTGACCAAGCCGTCAGTGGAGCAGACGTCGTATTTGCCAACAACGCACAAAAGTCCAGGCAGAGCCTGGCTTATCGTTGGGCGAACACTGCTTTCCATAGTCTTTACAATCGGTTTAACGGCGTGCACCTGGCCAGAGAGGCGCCGCAGTATCGAATCGTCAGCAAGCGTGTCATTAACTTCATCCTGCAGCATCCTCAGCCAGCGATTACCTATCGACACCTTCCTGCGACGGGCGGCTTCGCACGTGCTTATTTGGATTACAGCGCCACGCCCATCGCGTCAACTCCGAAACGTTTAGGGGACAGTATTGATCGGGGGATGCGCCTGCTTGTATCCACGACTCGTGCGCCGATGCGGCTGGTGACGTCACTCTCTCTGTTTGGTGCAGTTGCCAATATACTGTACTGCGTCTATGTAGTTTGCATTGCTATTTTAAAAACAGATGTTGCACCTGGCTGGATCAGTTTCTCGTTACAGTTGTCGGGAATGTTTTTTCTGATTTCCCTGGTGTTGCTTGTGTTAGGGGAATACATCCTGAACATGGCGAGCTTATCGAATGAAGGTCCGCTTTATCATGTCGGCCAGGAGTTCACCAGTGCGCACATTACCCGTCTTGAGAAGTTGAACCTGGAAGAGGTAGCGTCGGATTCATCCGGGGCAAAGTCTGGCGTCAATGAACGTACGTTGTGATGCAGGCCAGTAGTCATGATGCGATCATCATCGGAGGTGGCTTTTATGGTGCAGCCATAGCTGCCTACCTTGTAAAACAAAGGGGGCTCAAGCGTGTTGTGCTCATTGAGCGTGAGTCTGCCTTGTTAACCCGTGCCTCTTATAATAACCAGGCGCGCGTGCATAACGGCTACCACTACCCACGAAGTTTTACCACCGCTTACAGAAGCCGCATTAATTTGCCCCGGTTTGTTCAAGACTGGTCATCTGCAGTGAAGCAGGATTTTACCAAGCTGTACGCGATTGCTCGTCGAAATTCAAAAGTCACGGCCCGGCAGTTCGAGCGCTTCTGTCGAGACATCGGTGCTGATTTTCGAGTGGCTGACCCCACACTGCGGCGCTTATTTGAGCCTCGGCTAATTGAAGAAGTCTACATCGTAAAAGAGTATGTATTTGACGCCACCAGGCTTGCCAGTTTGGCCGAGCAGGAGTTGACGCAAGGCGGGGTTGAGATTCTCTACGACACTTGTGTGACAGCCGTTTCAAAGGGGCTGGATACACCGCTGCAAGTGGCCATACGCGACCAGCAGGGCTCAATGAGACTCCTCACAGGCCGGTTCGTCTTCAACTGTACTTACAGCGGTCTCAACCAGCTCTTTGGCGATTTTTCCGGTGTGTGCAGTGGGCTCAAGCAGGAGATAACAGAAATGGCATTGATGCAAATGCCTGAAGCACTCTGCGGACTGGGCGTGACGGTGATGGACGGACCATTTTTTTCACTGATGCCGTTCCCGGCCTGTGGGCTGCACACATTATCGCATGTCCGCTATACCCCTCACGTGCACTGGCATGATCAACGAGGCACTGACCCCTACGAAAAACTAAAGCGTTATCATAAAGAGACGCGAGTTGATCGCATGGTGAGAGACGCTGCTCGTTATATGCCTGAGCTGTTGAACGCGGAGTATAAGAAGTCTCTATTTGAAGTTAAGACTGTGTTGACCAAAAATGAGAGTGATGATGGTCGGCCAATTCTTTTCGAAAAACATATGGACTTGCCTGGGTGTTACTCTGTCCTTGGCGGGAAGATCGATAATATATATGACGTCTTGGAGAAGTTGGATGAGGTCATTTGACGCGCTGGCGGTCGACACCGTATTGAGTCCTGTGGTTGCCGAGTGTGGGGGTTGAATTGGACGCGTTGATTGGGTTCTCGGGTTTTGTCGGGGGCACGCTGCTTAGGCAACGTACGTTCGAACATCTATTTCGATCAACCAATATCGGTGATATCGACAACAAACCTTTTGGCGTGGTGGTATGCGCGGGGGCGCCGGCGCAAAAATGGATTGCCAATAAAGATCCTGAGGGTGATCGTCAGAAAATTGAAGCGCTAATTGCTCACTTGAAAACCATTAACTGCAAAGTGTTTATCCTGATCAGCACGGTTGATGTATTTAAGCAGCCCATCGGTGTTGACGAAGATTCAGTAGTTTCGGAAGAAGGGTTGCATGCCTATGGGCTGCATCGCAGAATGTTGGAGAAATTTGTTGAAGAGAACTTTGAAAATCATTTGATCGTTCGTTTGCCTGGCTTGGTGGGCCCCGGGCTACGAAAAAATGTCATTTTTGATGTTTTGAACAATAATAATCTTGATGCTATCGATAGCCGCGGAGTCTTTCAGTTTTACCCTATGGTTAATCTGTGGTCCGACGTTCAGTGCGCACTTGCCGCAGGTTTGAAGTTGATTCACCTGACGTCGGTGCCGATCAGCGTGAGCGATATTTCGTCTCTTGGATTTGGACAGTCGTTTTCCAATCACTTGCCTGCCGGTCCGGTAAAGTATGATTTCCAGAGCAAACATGCTGAAGTATTTGGCGGGGTGGGACGTTATCAGTACAGTCATCGCGAAACTGTCCAGGCTATTCGGTCCTATGCCCAATCTGAACCGCTTGCGGGCAAGGGCGGTACTTTATGAGACTAGCAATTTCAAATATTGCATGGGACGTTCCCGAAGACGAAGTCATTGCGGCGCTTTTGAATCGCTACGCTATCGATGCGATTGACATTGCACCGGGAAAATACTTTGCGCACCCCGTTGCGGCAACCGATGCGGATATTGCACGAGTTAAAAAGTGGTGGGCTGATCGAGAGATCGACATCACAGGTATGCAAGCACTGCTATTCGGTACTACCGGTTTGAATGTATTCGGCTCAACCGAGAGCCGCGCAAAGTTGCAGGCGCACTTGGCAGCGGTTTGCCGCATAGGTTCGGGATTGGGGGCGACTCGAATTGTCTTCGGCTCGCCTAAAAATCGGGATCGTACAGGTTTGGATGATCAGCAGGCGCTGGAGGTAGCGATACCTTTTTTCAGGCAGTTAGGAGATGTTGCTCAGGCCTACGGTGTAACGATCTGTCTGGAACCAAACCCGGTCTGTTATGGCGCAAACTTCATGGTTGATAGTGTTGAAACCGCCCAAGTCGTAAGAGCGGTCGCGCATCCGGCGATACTCATGCAGTTGGATACCGGTGCGCTCACTATAAATGGTGAGGACCCTTCCGTTATTCTTCGGGACTTTTCTGCTTTGATCGGCCACGTCCATGCCAGTGAGCCCGATTTATTACCCTTGGGCGATGGCAAATCCGTTCATGGGTTGATGTCACTGGCAGTGGGCCAATACTTACCGAATCACGTCTTAACGATTGAAATGGTTGCGACTTCAAACGAGCGGCATGAGGTGTCTATCGAAAGAGCCATTCAAGTAGCGATTCGCCACTACCGGAGTGCTGTGGCGGGGGACGTCGTATGAGTATCAAATGGTTAATACTGATCCTCGGGATTCTATCCAATGCATCTGCCAGTGTGCTGGTAAAGATGGCGATGATGTCCCCAAGAAAGTTTCCCTCCCTCGACGATCCCGTCGCAGCGCTCGGCAACTGGCCTTTTTGGCTGGGGCTGGGAATGTATGGGTGTGCTTTTTTACTGTACGCGGCCGCCTTGGCGCGCCTACCGTTGAATGTGGCGCATCCGGTACTGACCGCCGGGGCGATAGCGACAGTGGCGTTGTCTTCGGTTTTATTTTTCCGTGAACCCTTCCACTGGACAACAGCGGCCGGGATCGTATTGGTGATTATTGGAGTCGGTTTAATTACTGCTCGCGTGGCGTGAAGGTAGACAACATTATGAACTTCTCTGATATTCCAGCCCCGGCGCGTGAAAGCTGGCAGGTTCCATCGTATGACGTACCTCTGTGGCTTGGGCGTCGGCATCCTTGGTGCGTGGTAATTCCGGTAATTAACGAGGGTGATCGCATCAAGAACATGTTGGGCAAGATGGCATCGCTCAACATCTCCGATAAGGCTGATATTTTAATTGTCGATGGGGGAACGACCGACGGCTCTTTGGATATTCACGCCTTGCAAGCGGTAGAGGTAAGAGGGCTTTTGGTCAAGACGGCGGTTGGTAAACTGAGCGCGCAACTTCGTTGTGCTTATGCGTTCGCACTTGATCAAGGTTATGAAGGGATTATCACGATTGACGGAAATGATAAAGACGACCCGCAAGCCATTCCACAGTTTATAGAGGCTTTGAAAAGCGGGGTTGATTTCGTCCAGGCCTCTCGTTTTGTGCCAGGCGGCGTGGCGGAGAACACGCCCATGTCTCGGGATTTTGCCATTCGTTTCATACACGCGCCGGCGCTTAGTCTGTTTTCAGGGTTCAACTGGACTGATACCACACAAGGCTTCCGGGCCTACAGTCGTGAACTCTTGCTTGATTCAAGAGTCGCTCCGTTTCGTGATGTGTTCATGACCTACGAGCTGTTGGCTTACCTTTCGTATCGGGCTCCAAAGTTAGGGTATCGCTGTGTTGAACTGGCAACGGCAAGGCGCTATCCGAAAGGTGAAGTGCCCACGAAGATCAGTAGTGTAAGGGGGAATCTTTCAATTTTGTCTGTATTGTTCAAGACATGTTTTGGGCATTATAACCCGCCACTGTGATAGCAAGGGTGGCGCGGTTATATGGATTCAGCAGCCCCTATTGCTCCGTATTTTAAGTATGGAAATAGGGGCGCTTGAAATGGCAATAGGATTGGATTTAAATAAATCGCTGGTGTGTTTTTCCTTGAAATCGAATGTTCACGAAAGCAAAGAGTGAGAGCGTTGCGATGAAGCACAGCCAATAAGCATATCGCAAATCTGCGGCGGGTGTAATCGGGAGATAGGCCAGTACATAGGACAGCCCCGACATCGGTAGTAACCAAAATGAAGTGCCGCGAAAGACAGTGCTCAGCTGGAAATAAATCATCAAGGTGATTGAGACGATCAGCCAGGTGTAAGGTTTAAACAAGCCGGGAATCAGTTTGGCAGAAGAAGTAACAAATTTGTTCACCAAGTGCTCACTTTTTGACGTCTCCCTGTTTTCTGTACCTACAGAGAACGGTGGTTTTTTTACAGTGAATTCGGTGTAATAGTAGGGCGGTAATGAAGGCAAACGGATCAGGTTCAGGAAAGCATTCCATCTGAACGAGGCGTAGACGGAAATGTGCCGAGGTACGGTTTCAAGCCAGGCAGCTTTCAAGTCAGGAAAACGTTCTTGGGTGATGGAGGTAAACTGCTCATCGCTTAAGCAAAAAGCCGCTCCCATTTCATGGGTGTTGAGGTATTCACAGTGCTCAACAGCGGTTAATTCCTCAGGGGTCAGAAAGTTGACGGGGACGTTAACTCCCCTCAGTTTCAGCGCTATCACATCATCGAACATAACATAGGCTACGGAGTGGGTCTTTTTAGCTTGTAATAACGCGCCTGCTGATAGGTGGGCCAAAACAGTGATTACGCCGCCCAGGACCATAAACGCAACAGTGCTTTTTATTGTATTGATTTTAAATATGCTGATTGCCAGGAACGGCATCAGGAAAACGCCCGCGCTCAGTGAGTTTGAGCGAACAACGGAGCCATAGATGAATAACGCCATTACCAACGCCGCAGCGGCTTTGGGGAATTTTTCCTGGCCCCTGAAGTAAATACATATCGCAATAGCGAGTCCCCAGGCATAGGCCATGCCAACGTCTTTCCAAATTGTGAACTGGAAATTTAAAATCCATGGAAGAACCGGTAAAAGTAAAAACAAAAAACCAAAGCGATACTCTTCCCTGGCACACCACTTGAATAATATCAGTGCAGTGGCCCATAACAACATGAAGTGAAATATCAACATCCCACCCGGCCCATCGCTTAGGTTGAGTAATAGACTCCAGACAAAAGCCATCGCGGGAGGTTGCCAGTCAGTGTACTCACCCGTTCTGGCTTGTCTCAACTGATCCATACTATCCCACGTCATCGCGCCCGGATAAAAAGCAACAAGAGAGGCGACCGAAAAGATAATCGACGCGAGGCCAATCAGATTTAAATAGCGTTTATGCACACTCTGACCTTTCAATGTCGTAATGGAGTTCTTCATTTTACCACTCATCGCCCCAGCAGAATCTACTCATATACGCGACGGGTCTATGAGCGTACACACCCTGTAATGCTCCCCATTTTGACAGGCGTCAGACATGACCTATGTTTGAAAAGCAGCTTCGGAAAGCTGCTTTTCTCACTGATGTTATGGAGCGTCTCTTTTATGCGTAGAACTACTTTTTCCTCCCTCTGTTTCGCCTTCCTGGCCACCGTTTCGTTAGCGACTACCGCTGCGCCTGCCGTAAAGCCCGAGGTTGCCGTACCCCTTGCTACTCAAATGACCAAGGTTGAGCAGGCCAGCAAGGTCAATCTCAACTCAGCGGACGCGGAAACGCTCAGGCGTGATCTGTTTGGGATCGGAGCGGCTAAAGCCAAGGCGATTATTGCTTACCGTGAGAGCAACGGACCGTTTTCGGCGGTGGATGAGCTGCTGGAAGTAAAAGGAATAGGCAAGGCGCTACTGGAAAAAAACCGGGACAGGCTGCAACTTAACTAAGGATCGAAGGATAAACCAACAGGCCGGTCATTGACCGGCCTGTTTTGTCGCCAGCGTTCTGTGGGGTTACTTTGGCTTTCAGACCCCAGCGCAGGAAGTCTCGCTGAACCTGGCGTTCAGACGGGGCTAATACCAATGTGTTGCGTGTGACCAAAAGGCATCTAAAAAGTCTACGCCTGCCGCGACCGCGAAAGGCTCCAATTACGTCGGCCAGACCTGCTAAATAATCGGAAAGCGCAGGACAAGCCCCCATAAAGACGAAGACGTGCTCATGGTTTGTATGATGCGCGTTTGAATTCAAGCTTCATGCTCCTTTGCACAGCGCAAAGGCCTGCCCCGCACTGTCACGGCATGTCATCCAGGCCTGGCTTCCCGCGCCATGTTTTTTGCTCATTGGCGTCGATTTGCGCGTACCGTTATCAGAGTTGGCATGGATAGTGGTTACCCCTAGCGGATAGATTGTTGAACAATCAGGGGGAGCGATGGGCAGTATTTTAACTTTGGCCGATCAGATTGCCTTGGAGCTTCGAGCTGACATTATCGGTGGTCGACTGTTGCCTGGCATGGCGTTGGTCGAAGCAGATTTGGTGAAGGTCTATAACGCTTCACGCAACACCATCCGTGAGGCTTTGCACCGCCTCGGTCACGAAGGGCTGGCACGGTACGTGCGCAACAGAGGGGTGATCGTCCGACGATTGGTGCCTGACGAGGTTCGCGACTTGTTCGTCGTGCGCCGCACCCTTGAATTACAAGCCATCGCCGGCAGCCGCGCCTTGACGAATGACCAGTCCGAGCGCATGCAAAACGCCATTGACGCCACGACCCTGGCCCGAGAACGGGAAGACTGGCGTGCCGTGGCCACCCACAGCCTGCTGTTTCATCAGCAGATTGTCGGGTTGATAGGCAGCCCATTGTTCGATGAGTTTTTTGCGCAGGTCATTGCCCAGTTGCGCCTGGTGTTTTGCGCCGCACCTGATGAACGACGTTTCCAGTCGCCCTGGCTGGAGCGGGACTGCGAGATTTACACCCTGCTGGCAAACGGTAACAAGCTCGCCGCGCAAGAGGCGATGAGCCTTTACCTGCACGATTCGGAACGCCTTTCCCTGGCTCTGTTTGATCACCCTTGATGGAGGTTTGCCCATGTACAAAGACTATCCAGCTGCTTATCAGGTCAGCAAAGGTTCGGCCCTGCAAGTCGACACTGCGTTCTATGAACGCATTCGTGACCAAGCCGATAAACGCACGTTGATCGAGCAGTTCGAAGTACCGATTCGCACCGGCAGGGCTTGGAAAGTGCCGGCCGGGCATGTGTTCCGCGTCACCACGCCAGTGGGCCCGCAGGTGGGTGACTTCAACGTGTGGAATGCCAATGACCCGCGTGAACGTCTTTGGGCAGCCCGTACGCGCCAGTTGCAGGGCGCCCATGTCAGCACCCATGACCGGCTGTGGTCGAATCTGCCGTTTCTGAGGCCACTGGTGACTATCACCGATGACAGCCTGGCGGGTTACGGCATTGATGAACACGGTGGCCGCTTGCACGACTTGCTTGGCACGCGGTGCGATCCTTATGTGAATCGCATGCTGACGGGGGAAGATTTCCACCATCATTGCCATTCAAACCTTACGCGTGCCGTTCTGCCTCACGGTCTGACGGAGTTTGACGTGCACGACGTGCTGAATATCTTCCAGTGCACTGGCCTCAATCATGACGACATGTATTTCATGAAAGCCTGCCCGGCGCAGAAGGGCGACTACCTGGAGTTTTTTGCCGAGATTGACTTGCTGTGCGCGCTGTCGACCTGCCCGGGTGGCGATCTGTCGCTGCCGATGTGGGGGCCGGACGCGCAGGACCCACTGACGGTGTGCCGTCCGTTGGGCGTCGAAATCTACAAATTGGAAGAGGCGTTGCTCAGCGGCTGGAGCTCGCCGGCACGTGCTGCCTATAACGGGCAGCACGGTTTGCATATTGCCAAGGCGGCATGGGAGTAAGCCCGCCTAGCGGTCCTGTGCGTCCTTGGCATCCGCCTGGACGTTGCGCTCGGCCACGCGCTTGCGTTGTTCGTCGGTGAGTTCCACCTTGTTGGCGCTGTCACGCAGCATCATCAGCCCACCGACGATCGACCCGATCGCAACCACCATAATCAACCACGCATACCACGGCATAAGGCTCTCCTTGAGGCAGATCGCCGTGGGAGAGTTTTCCCACGGTAATAACTGCTTTGAGTTACAGGCTTTCTGAGTAGTTCAGTGTAGGCCTGTTCTGCCTCATTAACCTTAGAGTCCGGTCAGCATCGCATCCGCCGGCGCATCGGCGCGGTCTTGCGCGGTCAGTTGGAAATAGATGAAACCTACCACCATGAAGCCGAGGAAGATCAAGCCGATCAGCGCGTTGAACCAGGCCATGGCGACCAGGCACACCACCGCCAGTACCAGTGCGATACCCGGCACAATCGGATAGCCCGGCGCGCGGAAGGTGCGTTCCAGCAGCGGCTCGGTCTTACGCAGCTTGAACAGGCTAAGCATGCTCATGATGTACATGACGATGGCACCGAACACCGCCATGGTGATCATCGCCGCGGTCAAGGTCATGCCGCCCAGATTAATCAGCCCGTCGCTGTAGATGGCCGCGATACCGACCACGCCACCGGCGATGATTGCCCGGTGCGGTGTCTGAAAACGCGACAGCTTGGCGAGGAAGGAGGGCAGGTAACCGGCGCGGGCCAGCGCGAAGAACTGGCGCGAGTAGCCAAGGATGATCCCGTGGAAACTCGCCACCAGGCCGAACAGGCCGATCCACACCAACATGTGCAGCCAGCCGGAGCTTTCACCCACCACGGTTTTCATGGCTTGCGGCAATGGGTCGTTGATGTTTGCCAGGGTGCGCCAGTCGCCCACGCCGCCAGCGAAGAACATCACGCCCATGGCCAGTATCACCAGGGTCAGGATGCCACTGATGTAGGCTTTTGGAATGGTGCGCTTGGGATCTTTCGCCTCTTCAGCTGCCATGGCCGCGCCCTCAATGGCGAGGAAGAACCAGATAGCAAATGGAATGGCGGCAAACATCCCTGCAATCGCCGGGGCGCCAAAGGTGTCGGCACCGGCCCAGCCATTCAATGCAAAGTTGTTGAAGCTGAACGCGGGGGCGACCACGCCCATGAACACCAGCAACTCGGCGACGGCGAGCACGCACACCACCAGCTCGAAGGTGGCGGCGAGTTTCACGCCGAGGATGTTCAGGCCCATAAACACGATGTAGGCACCGACGGCTGCGTGTTTGGGGTCCAGTGCCGGAAATTGCACATTCAAATACGCGCCGATGGCCAAGGCGATGGCCGGTGGCGCGAAGACAAATTCAATCAGGGTTGCCAAACCCGCGATCAAGCCACCTTTCTCTCCAAAAGCGCGACGGCTGTAAGCGAACGGCCCGCCAGCGTGAGGAATGGCGGTGGTCAGCTCGGTGAAGCTGAAGATAAAGCAGGTGTACATCGCCGCGACCATCAACGAGGTCACCAGAAAGCCCAAAGTCCCTGCGACGCCCCAGCCATAGCTCCAGCCGAAGTATTCGCCGGAAATCACCAGCCCGACGGCAATGCCCCACAAATGCAGAGTGCCCAAAGTGGGTTTGAGTTGTGTGTTCATCTGTTGCTCTCCCTGAACCGGTTGGAATGATTCAAGGTGTTGCAGCGGCCATGCCAGCCTGAGAATCATTGTCGTAAAGCCGCGCAACTGTCGCGTGCGGGATGGTTTGGCGTTTGAACATTTTCAGGATTGCACCAGTTGAGTGCGGCGCAGCCCCAGCCGACGCTATCGCGGGCAAGCCCGGCTCGCACATTCAATACATGCCAGCCCAGCCACCTCAGCCACCTGTGGGAGCCGGGCTTGCCCGCGATGAGGCCCTCCATGCCCCTGCAAGTCCCTCTGTAAACCCCGCATAAACCCACTCTTTACGCCGTCTTTACGCCCGGCCCATACCCTCGCTCTCGTTCCTTTACACCACTCCTGCCGACAATTGCCCCACACGCGGCAATCGCCGTAATTCGGAGAGACTTCCATGAGCGTTCTGGACGGGGTGTCACTGCTATTGGCCGTGGCGCTGTTCATTTATCTGCTGGTTGCGCTGTTACGCGCGGATCGGAACTAGGAGCAGGCTATGCACAGTTATGACTATTGGCTGATCATCGCCTTCTTTGCCGTGGTGCTGGTGCCAGCACCCTTTCTGGGGCGGTTCTACTACAAGGTGATGGAAGGCCAGCGCACCTGGCTCACGCCGGTGCTTGGCCCCGTTGAGCGCGCGTGCTATCGCCTTTCGGGCGTGGACGAGCATCAGGAACAAAGCTGGCAGAAATACACGCTGGCATTGTTGGCGTTCAACCTCGCCGGTTTTGTGCTGTTGTTCGCGGTCCTGCTGTTCCAGGAATACCTCCCACTGAACCCGCAGAAGTTGCCGGGTCAGGAATGGACCCTGGCGTTCAACACGGCGGTCAGTTTCATGACCAACACCAACTGGCAGAACTACAGCGGTGAAGCGTCCCTGAGCTACCTCAGCCAGATGGCCGGCCTCACCGTGCAGAACTTTGTCAGCGCAGCCACCGGCCTGGCAGTCCTGGTCGCTTTTTGCCGTGGGATCGGTCGTAAATCCACCAAGACGTTGGGTAACTTCTGGGTCGACATGACCCGTGCCACTCTCTACGGCTTGCTGCCAATGTGCCTGGTGTTTGCGCTGTTCCTGGTGTGGCAGGGCGTGCCACAAACCTTCGCTCATTACGTGAGCGCGGTGACCCTGCAGGGCGTTGATCAGGTGATCCCATTGGGCCCTGCGGCCAGCCAGATTGCGATCAAGCAATTGGGCACCAACGGCGGCGGCTTCTTCGGTGTCAACTCGGCGCATCCGTTTGAAGACCCGACGGCGTGGGCCAACCTGTTCGAGCTGAGCGCGATCATCCTGATCCCCGTCGCGCTGGTGTTCACCTTTGGTCACTACGTAAAAGACCTGCGTCAGAGCCGCGCCATCCTGGGTTGCATGCTGGCCTTGTTCCTGATCGGCGGCGCGACCTCGCTGTGGGCCGAATACCAGCCCAACCCGACCCTGAACAACCCGGCCGTTGAGCAAACTGCGCCGCTGGAAGGTAAAGAAGCGCGCTTCGGCACCACCGGCACCGTGTTGTGGTCGGTGGCCACCACGGCGGCGTCCAACGGCTCCGTCAACGGCATGCAAGACAGCCTCAACCCGCTCACCGGGATGGTCTCGCTGGTCAACATGATGGTCGGCGAAGTGATCTTCGGCGGTGTCGGCGCCGGTATGTACGGCATGTTGCTCAACGTGTTGATCGCCGTGTTCCTTGCCGGGCTGATGATCGGCCGCACGCCGGAATACCTGGGCAAGAAGCTCCAGGCCAAGGAAGTGCAGTTGCTCGTGGTGACCTTGCTGGTGATGCCGGTCGGCACTCTGGTGCTGGGCGCCATCGCGGCCAGCTTGCCAGGCCCGGCAGGCGCCATCAGTAACCCTGGCCCTCACGGCTTCAGCCAGTTGCTGTACGCCTATACCTCGGCCAGCGCCAACAACGGCTCGGCGTTCGGCGGCTTCAGTGCCAACACCTCGTTCCACAACCTGATGATGAGCCTGAGCATGTTGCTCGGTCGCTTCGGATACATCCTCCCGGTACTGGCCCTGGCTGGCAGCCTGGCGATGAAGAAGACCGCACCGATCGGTCAGAACAGCTTCCCGACCCATGGCCCGCTGTTTGTGACCCTGTTGACCGTGACCATTTTGCTGGTGGGCGGCCTGACCTTCCTGCCAACACTGGCACTGGGCCCAATTGCTGAACACCTGAGTATGGGCTTCTAAGGGGATATGAAAATGAATATGCCTGCAAAAAATGCGGCCCCTGTAACCACCCAGGAGCCTGCCAAAACCGCCATCTCCGCCCTGTGGCGCCCGGCGCTGGTCCAGGCGTTCGTTAAGCTGGACCCGCGTCAACTGCAACGCTCGCCGGTGATGCTGGTGGTGGAACTGACCGCCATCCTCACCACCGTGCTGTGCTTTGTGCCGGACACCTCGGTGCCGACCTTTGTCTCCGTACAAATCGCCGTGTGGCTGTGGTTCACCGTGCTGTTCGCCAACTTCGCCGAAGCCTTGGCCGAAGGCCGTGGCAAGGCCCGCGCCGACAGCCTCAAGGCGGGCAGCGAAGGCCTGAGTGCGCGTCGCAAGGAAGCCGACGGCACTTTCAAGGTTGTGCCGGCTACCAGCCTGCGCAAGGGTGATGTGGTTCGCGTCGCTTCCGGGGAAATGATCCCGGGCGATGGCGAAGTCATCGAGGGCATCGCGGCCGTCAACGAAGCGGCGATCACCGGCGAATCCGCACCGGTGATCCGCGAGTCCGGCGGCGACCGTTCGGCCGTCACCGGCAACACCCGCCTGGTCTCGGACTGGTTGCTGATCCGCATCACCGTCAACCCCGGCGAATCCACGCTGGACCGCATGATCGCATTGGTGGAAGGCGCCAAACGCCAGAAAACCCCCAACGAAGTCGCGCTGGATATCCTGCTGATCGGCCTGACCCTGATTTTCCTGCTGGTGGTGGTCACCCTGCAGCCGTTCGCCCACTTCGCCAATGGCAGCCTGCCGCTGGTGTTCCTGGTCGCACTGCTGGTGACGCTGATTCCTACAACCATTGGCGGTTTGTTGTCGGCCATCGGTATCGCCGGTATGGACCGTCTGGTGCGCCTCAATGTGATCGCCAAATCCGGGCGCGCCGTGGAAGCAGCAGGGGACGTGCACGTGTTGCTGCTGGACAAGACCGGCACCATCACCTTCGGTAACCGTCGCTGCGCGGCAGTGATCGCGGCGCCGGGCGTCAGCGGTCGTGACCTGGCCGAAGGCGCGTTGCTCGCGTCCCTGGCAGACGACACGGCGGAAGGTAAATCCATCGTTGAATACCTGCGCGCCCTGCACCCGCAGGCCGAGCCGACGCTGGACCAGCTGACTTCCGTGCCCTTCAGTGCCGAAACCCGTTTGTCCGGTGTCGACTATCAGGGCCGCGTGTTCCGTAAAGGCGCCGTGGACTCACTGCTGGCGTTCATCGGTCAAAAACGCAGTGACCTGCAACCGGCGCTGTCGCGTGAAATCGACAAGATCGCCCAGAGCGGCGGCACGCCCTTGCTGGTGTGCGCCGATGGCAAATTGCTCGGTGCGATTCACCTCAAGGACGTGGTCAAGCCCGGCATCCGCGAGCGCTTCGCCGAGCTGCGCAAACTGGGCATCCGTACCGTCATGGTGACCGGCGACAACCCACTGACCGCCGCTGCGATTGCTGCCGAAGCGGGCGTGGATGACGTGCTGGCCGAAGCCACCCCGGAGAAAAAACTCGCGCGCATTCGTCACGAACAGAACGATGGTCGCCTGGTGGCGATGTGCGGCGACGGCGCCAACGACGCCCCGGCGCTGGCCCAGGCTGACGTCGGCATGGCGATGAACGACGGCACTCAAGCCGCTCGCGAAGCGGCCAACATGGTCGACCTCGACAGTGACCCGACCAAGCTGCTGGACGTGGTGCAGATCGGTAAAGAGTTGCTGGTAACCCGAGGCGCGCTGACCACGTTCTCCATCGCCAACGACGTGGCCAAGTACTTTGCGATCCTGCCGGCACTGTTCGCCTCGATCTACCCGCAACTGGGTGTGCTTAACGTGATGCACTTGCAGAGCCCGCAGAGCGCGATTCTCTCGGCCATCGTGTTCAACGCCCTGATCATCGTGGTGCTGATTCCCCTGGCGCTGCGCGGTGTGCGCGTGCAGGCCGCCAGTGCGGCGGCGTTGCTGCGTCGCAACTTGCTGATCTACGGGCTGGGCGGGATTGTGGTGCCGTTCGTGGGCATCAAGGCGATCGACATGCTGCTGACCGCGCTGCACCTGGTTTGACCCGATCCCTGTGGGCCCTGATCAACCGGGCCCACAGGTTGCAATGACCGAATTGAGGAATTTGAAATGTCCAACATGATCCGCCCGGCCTTGAGCCTGCTGGTACTCATGACCCTGATCACCGGCGTTGCCTACCCGCTGGTGGTGACCGGCGTGGCGCAAGTCGCCTTTCCGGACCAGGCCAACGGCAGCCTGGTGCGCGATGCCAGCGGCAAAGTGCGTGGCTCCAGCCTGATCGCCCAGGATTTTACCGGTGACAGCTGGTTCCATCCGCGCCCATCGGCCGGTGCGTTTGCGACGGTTTCCAGCAGTGCGAGTAACCTAAGTCCAAGTAACCCTGCGTTGGCGACGCGGGTGTTTGATGACGCCAGCAAACAGCTGGTCCCAAGCCAGGGCCCGGTGCCTTTGGCGTCGCTGACTACCTCCGGCAGCGGACTTGATCCACACTTGCCACCGCAGGCGGTTGCCTATCAACTGGCGCGTGTAGCGGCGGCGCGGAATGTGCCGGTGTCTACACTGCAGCGTTTGCTGGATGCGCACATCGAAAGCCCGCTGGTGGGGCCGCCGGTAGTGAACGTACTGGCATTGAACATGGCCCTGGAAAAACTGTAACCGTGGTGCTGCCAATCGCGGGCAAGCCCGCTCCCACACTTGGACTGCGTACAACCTGTGGGAGCCGGGCTTGCCCGCGATGGCGGCCTGAAAGACTTTAGATAAACCCCTGAAGGAACCGTAAAGCATGAGCGACTCCGGCCGCGCCGATGCCCTGTTAGCCGAACTGCCACGGGATGGCCGTGGCCGGCTCAAAGTCTTCCTCGGCGCCGCGCCGGGCGTGGGCAAGACCTACGCCATGCTTCAGGCCGCCCACACCCAGCTGCGCCAGGGCGTCAAGTTGATCGCCGGCGTGGTCGAAACCCACGGTCGCGCCGAAACCGAAGCCTTGCTCAGTGGCCTGCCGCAGCAACCCTTGTTGCGCAGTGAATACCGTGGCGTGATGCTCGAAGAGATGGACCTCGACGGCCTGCTCGCCGCCAAGCCCAAGCTGGTGCTGGTCGATGAACTGGCCCACAGCAACGCGCCCGGCAGCCGCCATGAGAAGCGCTGGCAAGACATTCAGGAACTGCTCGCCGCCGGCATCAACGTGTTCACCACGGTCAACGTCCAGCACCTTGAAAGTCTCAATGACCAGGTGCGCGGCATCACCGGTGTGCACGTGCGCGAAACCCTGCCGGATTGGGTGCTGCAGGAGGCCGACGAACTGCTGCTGATCGACCTGCCGTCCCGCGAGCTGCTGGAGCGCCTGCGCGACGGCAAGGTCTATGTGCCGGAACAAGCCCGCGCCGCCATTGACGCATTCTTCACCCAGACCAACCTCATGGCCCTGCGCGAACTGGCGATGCAGACCGCCGCTGCCCACGTCGACGACGATTTGGCCCAGGGTTATCGCCAACTTGGCCAAGCCGCGCCAGCGGTGCGCGGCCGTTTGCTGGTGGGCGTAGACGGCGACGCGCAAGCCGAGCGCCTGGTGCGTCACGCCAGCCGCGTGGCTCAGCGTCGGCATTTGCCGTGGAGCCTGGTGCATATTGATAACGGCCACGCGCGCGATGAGCAATCGCGCCTGCGCCTGCAAAACGCCCAGCAACTGGCCGAACGATTGGGCGGGGAAGTGGTGTTGCTGCGGGCCGGGGAAGTGGCGAAGACGCTGATCCAGCATGCCGCCGAACGCCGCGCCAGCCTGCTGCTTGTGGGGCAGTCGCGGATGCGCCTGCGCCGTCGACTGTTCGGTGGCGGTTTGGCGGCGCGCTTGCTGCGTAATGCGCGCGGTTTGGAAATCAACGTCCTCGACAGCGATGAGATTCCTGCGCCGCCACGCTTGCCGGATGTGCGCGGGCTGGTGTGGTTCGACTACGCACTCGCGGTGCTGGCGACGGTGGTGGCTGCCGCCGTGGCCTGGGCGGTGTCCAGCGTATTGCCGTTGCCGAATATCTCGCTGGTGTTTCTCGCCGCCGTATTGCTGGTGGCCGTGCGCAGCAGCCTGGGGCCATCCCTGGCGTGTGCGGCACTGTCGTTTCTGACCTACGACTTCCTGTTTATCCCGCCGAGCTTCTCCTTTGCCATTCAGCGTGAAGAGGACGTCTTGACCCTGTTGTTCTTCCTGCTGATGGCGGCGCTGACGGGCAACCTTGCCGCGCGCCAACGCCGGCAGTTACAGGCCTTGCGCGATACCCAGGAAGAAACCAGCGAGCTGCTCGACCTGTCGCGCAAACTCACGGCCGCCACCGATCGCCAGGCCGTAATCAGTGCGGCCGCCCATCATCTGGAAGGCTGGAGCGACTTGGACTTGTGCCTGGTCAACCGCGACAGCGGCGGTGAATTGAAGGTCGAAACCGGCGGCCCGCTGACGTTTACCGAAGCCGAACGGGCCGCCGCCGACTGGGCCTGGCAGCACGATCAACCGGCCGGCATGGGCACCGGCACCTTGCCGTTCGGGCGCTGGTGGTGGTGGCCGTTGTCGGGTGAGGAAGGGCCGCTGGGTTTGCTTGGCGTCAGCCCCAAACCGGGTTTGGAACTGAGTGGTCAACGCCGTCGTTTGCTCACCGCCCTCAGCCAGCCGCTCGCCCAGGCCCTGGCCCGGGCACAACTGGGGCAAGAGCTGGAGTCCGCGCGACTGCACGGCGAAACCGAGCAACTGCGCAGTGCCTTGCTCGCCTCGGTGTCCCATGATTTGCGCACACCGCTGACCTCCATGCGCGGCAGCATCGACAGCCTGCTGGCCCTCGGCGAAGCGATTCCGCTGGAGGATCGCCGCGAATTGCTCGAAGGCACCCGCGATGAAGCCGAGCGCCTGGACCGCTATATCCAGAACCTGCTGGACATGACGCGTCTCGGCCACGGCGCACTGAAGCTGGCGCGGGATTGGGTCTCGCCGGGCGATATCGTCGGCAGTGCCCTGGGCCGTTTGCGCGCGGTGCTGGCGCCGTTGCAAGTGACCACTGATGTGCCGCCCGAATTGCCGTTGCTGTATGTGCACGCGGCGTTGATCGAGCAAGCGCTGGTCAATGTGCTGGAAAACGCTGCACGGTTTTCACCGCCTCAAGGTCGCTTGCAGTTGAGCGCCGGTGTGGCGGATGATCAGCTGTTTTTCGCCGTCGCCGACGAAGGGCCAGGGATTCCCGAAGACGAGCGCGCGAAGATTTTCGATATGTTCTACACCGCCGCCCGTGGCGATCGGGGCGGGCAGGGCACCGGCCTTGGGCTGGCGATTTGTCAGGGCATGGTCGGCGCCCATGGCGGGCGAATCAGTGTCGCCGACGGCATCGATGGGCGCGGCACCTGCATCACGTTGTTCCTGCCGTTGCCGACTCAGCCTGGCCTGGAACGCGAGCCTTGAGCTACCCTCTTTTCTCCACGGATTTTGATTGGACACCATGAGCCAGACCGCGACGATTTTGGTCATTGATGACGAACCGCAGATCCGCAAATTCTTGCGCATCAGCCTGGCCTCCCAGGGCTACAAGGTGATCGAGGCCGGTACCGGCAACGAAGGCCTGGCCCAAGCGGCATTGAGCAAACCGGATTTGCTGGTGCTCGACCTCGGCCTGCCCGACATGGACGGCCAGCAAGTGCTGCGCGAATTTCGCGAATGGTCGACCGTGCCGGTGTTGGTGCTGTCGGTGCGCGCCAGTGAAGTGCAAAAAGTTGAAGCCCTCGACGGCGGCGCCAATGACTATGTGACCAAACCGTTTGGTATCCAGGAGTTTCTCGCCCGCGTGCGCGCATTGCTGCGCCAGGCGCCAGCGGGGGAAGCGCAGGAAGCCGCGTTACGGTTTGGCCCGTTGACGGTGGACCTGGCCTATCGGCGGGTGTTGCTGGACGGGGCTGAAGTGGCGCTCACCCGCAAGGAGTACGCGGTGCTGGCACAACTGGCGCGGCATCCGGGGCGGGTGATCACCCAGCAGCAATTGCTCAAGGATATCTGGGGGCCGACTCACACCGAGGACAGTCACTATCTGCGGATTGTGGTGGGGCACTTGCGCCAGAAGCTGGCGGATGATCCGACTCAGCCGCGGTTTATCGTGACCGAGGCGGGAGTGGGGTATCGGTTGTTGAGCGCTTAGGTTTTTGGCGTCTGACCCGACGCCATCGCAGGCAAGCCAGCTCTCACATTTGAAGGTACTCACCATTCAAACTGTGGGAGCTGGCTTGCCTGCGATGAGGCCATCAGCAACACCCAAAATTTCAGCGCTGCTCACTCTCATACCTATCCAGCGTATCGCGGGCAATCTCGCGTCCGAGGGCGATCAACTCCGGTGCCTTGTAAAACTCGAAAAACCGGCACACCCGCTTTGGCACGTTGATCAGCACGTCTGGCGGGTAGCCAGCGATCTTGTACTGCGCCAATGACGTCTGCATCACCTCGAAACTCTGGTTGATCAAGTCCAGCAGTGACGCCGGCCCCACGTTGTCGATGATGAACGAGCCGGTCGCCGATTTCGGTGCCCCGGGCTTTTCGGGGGCTGCGGCGGGTTGCTGGGATTCCGGCGCGGCTGATTCGAGCCACGGGTTGATGTGTGCCGCTTGGGCCTGCAAGGCCTCTTGCTCCAGCTTCATTAACTGCTCAGCTTGCTTGCGGCGAAACGGCAGGTGCGAACCCAATGATTTCGCCAGGCTGTTGAAGCGACTCTTGAACGCCGGCGGGCGCTGGATCACCGGCAATTGGTAGTGGTTCTGGTTGGTGGCGTTGAGGTTGACCGCGATGATCAAGTCGCAATGGCTCGACACCACCGGCACGATGGGCAGCGGGTTAAGCAGGCCGCCGTCGACCAGCATGCGGTTGCCTTGCATCACTGGGGTGAACAGGCTGGGAATTGCGGCCGAAGCGCGCATGGCCTGATGCAGGCAGCCTTCCTGGAACCATATTTCCTGCTGATTGGTAAGGTCGGTGGCCACGGCGGTGTAGGGAATGCGCAGCTCTTCGATATTGATCTCGCCCACGATCTTGCGGATTTGCCCGAAGACCTTCTCGCCGCGAATCGCTCCCAGGCGAAAGCTCACGTCCACCAGGCGCAATACGTCCAGGTAGTCGAGGCTTTCAATCCAGTTGCGGTACTCGTCAAGCTTGCCGGCGGCGTAGATCCCGCCCACCACCGCGCCCATGGAGCAGCCGGCGATACAGGCAATGTCATAACCGCGCCGTTCGATTTCCTCGATCACGCCGATATGGGCGTAACCCCGCGCTCCGCCCGAGCCCAGCACCAAGGCAACACGTTTACTCATAGTCAATGTCCTTCCCAAGGCAGGTGCCCACAATGCACCCATAAAGGGGGGCGCTTCAATCTTCGCCGAGGTCCGTAATATTTTTCGAGGATAGCCCGTGTGCTCGGGTATGCTCTGGCTATTGGCGCTTTAGATTTGAGGCTGAGTGACAAGGCACTTTTCTTTGTAGGCAACGTCTACTCCGTACGACTGTTTTTCTTTTTTTGAGGTGTCATCGATGAAAGCCTGGATGTGTGTGCCTGTGATCGTGTTGGCCCTGGCCGGTTGTGCCGGGAAGACCGCGTACCGCGACAGCTGTGGCACGCAACTGGATGCCGCCTGGCACGAACTTGACTTGGCCAAGGCCGAAGGTTTTGCCGGCACCGTGAGTTACTCCAAGGCCCTGTCCCTGTTGACCGGCGCCAAGACCCAGCAGCAATTCGAAGCGTTTGAAGGCTGCTCCAACAAGGCCGAAAAAGCACGGTTTTATATTCGCGAGTCACGCGCCGGGCGTTAATCATCGCGTAGCGACGTGTAGGGTTTTTCAACGTCAGGGGAGAAAGGGATGTCAGCTTTGGTCGATCACTTAGTCGCTCAGGTCATTGGTCTTGAGGTAGGGATACTGAGCTGCCAGGCTCGCCTCGCCGCCGTCACCGACGATGAAGCGTTGCACGACCTGCGTACCACTGTGCGACGCCTGCGCAGTTTGCTGCGCCCCTTGCGCGGGCTGCCGGGTGTCGAGCAACTTGAATTGGCCGCCAGCACGGTCGGCCAATTGACCACACCTTTGCGCGACCGTGAGGTGCTGGCGGCGTACCTGCACCAACACGGCTATCACGAAGCTGCCGACCGCCGGCTGCGCCTGCAACCCGTGGCTTATCGCCAAGTGGCGCAAAGCGCGGAAGTGGTGCATCTGCTGCTCATCCTCGATGCCTTCCCACGTTTCATTCGCGCCTCCCAGCACCAGAAATTGTTGAAGGGCATGCGTTCGCGCATCGAGAAACGACTGGCCAAGCAATGGCAGAAGCTCAATGACGCCCTCCAAGACCCGAGCCACGATCGCCACCGTCTGCGCTTGCTGATCAAGCGCGTGCGTTACGCCGCCGAGGCGTATCCCGAACTCGACAAACTTTCCGATGATGCCTTGTCGCACCTGAAAAAGGCCCAGGGCGCCCTGGGCGATTGGCATGACTGCTGGCAGTGGCTGGCTCAAGCCGAGCACCAGGCGGATTTGCAACCTTGTGTCGCGGTATGGCATCGCACCATGGCAGACGCCGAAGAGCAGGCGGATCGAGTGCTGGAAAAGCTCGCCAAGCGTTGTTTCTAAAACGGTCCGGCTTTTGGCCGGAATGGGCGCTGTACCTTGCCTGTCCTATGGTTAAGCTCCCAGCGTCTGTTTTCTTGATGTGAGGTTGCCATGCGCTTCTGTGATTTGCTCGACGCCGCCCGTAGCAATCCGCTGGATGTCACCATCCCCTCCGAGTGGGCTCAGGGTCGCGCAACCTTCGGTGGCCTGGTGGCTGCGCTGCAATACGAAGCCTTGCGTGCTCACGTGCCGCAAGGTCGGCCCTTGCGCTCGCTGGCAGTCACTTTTGTAGGCCCGGTTACTCCGGATGTACCTGCCAGTTACCAGGTCGAAGTGCTGCGCGAAGGCAAAGCCGTCAGCCAGTTGCTTGGCCGTGTAGTGCAAAACGGTGAAGTCGCGACACTGGTGCAGGCCAGTTTTGGCGCGTCCCGTGAGTCAGAGATTGAGGTCGCCAGCGAAGCGCCGCCGACGTTCAAACACTGGGATGAGTGCCAGGAGTTACCCTACATCAAGGGCGTCACCCCTGAATTCATGAAACACGTGGCGATGCGCTGGAGCGTCGGCGGGCTGCCGTTCACCGGCAACAAGTCTCGCGACATGGGCGGTTGGGTTCGGTTGCGTGGCGATGTGAAAGAAGAACCGCTGACCGAGGCACATATCCTCGCACTCGTCGACGCCTGGCCTCCAGCTTTGCTGCCACACCTGAAAAAGCCTGCTCCGGGCAGCACGCTGACCTGGACCATCGAATTCATTCAACCGCTGCAAAACCTGACCACCCTCGACTGGTGCCAGTACTACGTCAATATCGAACACGCCCGCGACGGCTATGGCCACGCCGCCGCTGCACTCTGGAGCCCGACCGGCGAACTGATCGCCATCAGCCGCCAGACCGTAGTGGTCTTCGCCTGACGCTCAGTGACGGTGGCGCTGGCACCAGGAGTGCCGTAGGCCACTGCTCACTGCAGGGGCGTAAAGATCAATAATTGCTAGATCACCAGACGCTGAACGGCATTTTTGCGATCACTAAACGGCTCACTGGCTTGTGCTTCCAGGCGTTGGCCCTGACGCTTGAGTGCCACGCCAGCGAAAATGCCGACGATGCCTACGGCGACGCTCGCCAGGCTCAAGCTGAACGCACCGGAGATAATCAACAGAAACCCGATGATGAACAGCGGCACTGCAATCAGCTGCAGCGCGAGGTTAGTCGGGTGCTGGTGATTTTGTGGGTAGTTGCGCCATTGCCAGGCGGGGTGATTGGGGTGACGTTTGCCCATGATGGTGAATCCTCTGTCCGTTTGATTAGCATGGTCAGAGTCTAGGTGGGAGCGTGTGGGGCGGCGAATTGAGGTTGGCTATGGAGGGCATAGAGGGCAATTTGTGGCAAACGACTGTCATGCCCAAATTACACAGTCGTGGTCATCCATGTGTACCAGGAATGTGAGCTCGTTATCGGTTACCCAAGATAATCTGACTGGCGTGGGTTAATCAGATTATTCGCGCTTCTTCTCGTATCAATAGCAAGCTCAGTCCGGATCGTTGATATACACCGAGGGTCCGCAAAGCGAGATATACTTTGCTTTGAATTCAATGGCTGATGTTTTGGAATTGGCTCGTAAGTCATAAAAGTTTTCGTATTTGGTTATTACCATTTTCAGCGGTTCGCCAGTTGGGATATTAATAATCTTTACATCGCTTAGGCCTCCGCAATCCAAACCTATCCTGCATGTATTGAATCCCTCCGTGATCCATTTCTTTGGTGGGGCATCGGGAAGCTCGGAAATATCGAAACCTAAACCAATATTGGGTCTGTCATTGTCAATGGTTACAGAGAAAAGTGTTATTTTTCCTATCTCTACTGGATAGGTAAATACTTTATTAAAAAAAATAGCGTTCTCTAGTTCATTCCAAAATTTCATTTCTTATCTCGAAAGTAATAGTGGTCTTTGGTACCTTCCAGTTTTCCATTTTTTGGCCTTTCTTTTGGTCGAAGGTTGAAATGTGATGGTTGATCGCCATGGCCTTCAGATGCAAAATACTTATGTCCAGCACCGTGATCTTGAATCAAGATTTTAGTGCCGTTAGCGCGTGTGAACTCATACTCTCGCGTCATTACTGGTATGCCTCGCTCATTGAGAACTTCGTTATTTTGCTTGTCCCTCATAGATACCATTGAATATTGCCTTGTTTTCCCCAGTCTGGGGTCAAATGCCGGGTCAGGGTGTTGCGTACGCGGAATTCCTGCATCGGCCTTAGCTTGTTTGAATGCACCATTCCTTGAAACCTCCGGTGCAGAAAGTTCTGCAGGTTTATCACATTCTAGGTTTGTCCTACCTTTCGGTGGGCAGTTCGCGCTCAACCCTAGTGGGTCTACCCATCCTGTTGGATTGGGCACGTATTGGTACGCGTTGATCCCACCCGCCAGCTTCACCGGGTCCGGCGTCAGGTAGCGACCAATATCCGGATTGTAGTACCGATGGCGGTTGTAGTGCAGGCCGCTTTCCGCATCGAAGTATTGGCCCTGGAAGCGCAGCGAGTTGTTGATTTTGCCTACGTCCAATCGGCTGATTTTGCCGTAGGCCTTGTAATGCGCAGACCAGACGATTTCGCCGTTGGGATCGGTGAGTTCCTGCGGCGTGCCGAGGTGGTCGAGTTGGTAGTGGTAGGGCTTGGTTTCTTTTGGGCCAAAGCCTTCCAGCATTGCCAGCGGGCGAAAGCTGTCGGGTTCGTAGATGAAGCTGCGATGGCAGTCCGCGTGATGCTCGGCGATCAGCTTGTCGCCTTGCCAGAAGAATTCCGTGGTTATGTCGTCAACGGTTTTGCTGATGCGCCGACCAAACGGGTCGTAGCGGTAGCTGGCGGTTTGTCCGTCTGGTTGGGTAATGCCAATCAACCGATGCTGGCAGTCGTAGCGGTATTCGGTGACCAGCCGATGTTCGCGCCCACTTCGTTCACGGATCAAATTGCCGAAGGCGTCGTAGTCGTACTGATGATCGCCCTGAATCATCAACCGATTGCCGGCCACGATGTCCGGCCCTGGCCGGTCGTGCATCAGCACGTTGCCTGCTGGCGTGTGGCTGAAACGCTCTTGCTCGTCCTGCGAATGATCGGCGCGAATCAGGCGGGCGAGGGGGTCGTATCGGTAGTGATGGTCGCCTTTTCGGGTGTCGATGAGGCGGGTGAGGTTGCCGATTTTGTCGTAGGTGTATTGGCGGCGGGAGAGGGCGCCGTCGACGTCGCTGATGCCTTGGTTGAACAGGCGCCCATGGTTGTCATATTGGTAGCTGCTGAGGAGTTTCCCCTGGCCGCGTTGGTGTTCTCGGCCGGCTTCGAATATATGGGTGGTGAGGACGCTGCCGTTCAGTTCAACCGTTTGGAGGTCGCCGCCTTTTTTGTGGTTGAAGGCCAACCGGTTGTTGTCCGGCAGTCGCAGGTTTTTAAGCTGACCGCAGGCGTCGTAGCCGTAGCGCAGGGTGCCCCACCCCTGGTGTTCGGCGGTGAGGCGGTTTTGCTGGTCGTACTCGTAAGCGAGCGCCCAGTGACCATCGTTGACGCCAAGTAGATTGCCTTGGCGGTCGTAGCTGTAATCGACGCTTTTGCCATCGGGGAGGGTTTTTCGTACGAGGCGCCCGGCGTGGTCTCGCTCGTAACGGGTGATTAGCTGGCTGCCGTCGTCGCCGTGTTCGGTCTTTTCCTGCAGGTTGCCGTTGAGGTCGTAGACGTAGGCGGTGCGCTGGCCGTCAAAACCAACCTCTTGCTGGATCAGGCCGTTGGGATGGTATTGCAACGCATAGGTCTCGCCGACCTCGTTCTCTATCTCGGTCAGCAACAACCGCGCGTTGTCGTAGCGATACTTAACCTGGCTGCCGTCGGCATTGATGCGACGACTGATCAGGTGCAGCCCATCTGCATAGTCGTAGCGAGTAATGCGGCCCAGTTCATCACATTCAGCAGTGATTTTTCCGTAGGGGTTGTAGCTGTATTCCCGCGATACGCCACCTGGCTGGGTGAGTTTCAGTAAACGTCCTACAGCATCCCAGCGGTATAGCGTGAGCTCCCCGCGCTCGTCTTCGCGAGTCACCTGCCGGCCCAGATCGTCGTACCGATAACGCCGTTCACAGCCGTTCGGTAGTTGTTCCTTGATGAGCTGGCCGCGCTCATTCCAGATCAGGCGGTGGCAGCTGTGATCCGGGAGAAATACAGCCGTCAGTAACCCATGTTTGTTGTAGCTGTAATCCGTGATGCTGCCGTCAGGATTGGTCTTGCGCGTGATATCGCCCTGATCATTGCGCTCATACTTCCAAATCGCGTCACCACGACGTACAACCCGTACGAACCCGTTGTCATGCTCGTAGGACGTCGGCTCATCGTCTCCGGGAAACAACGCCACGAGGCGTCCGGCTTCGTCGTACTGATACGCCGTCACCGCCCCCAGCGGGTCTTGCTCAACCGTCAGTCGGCCTTTGTCGTCGTAGGACTTGAGGTGCTGCGCGCCATCAGGGTCAACACGCTGCACCAGCCGCGCCCGCTGGTCATGCACGTAAACTTCTTGGCTGCCATCAGCGTTATGAACCGTCACACTGCGGTCATCACCCCACACATACCGCGTATCCATCTGCGAAAAACTGGCCCAGTGCCGAACACACCGCGCCGCCTTTCCAGAGCGCTCCCACTCCCAAAAGAAGCTCGCCCCACCGGCCAACTGGCGTTCAAGAATGACGTGCTGCTCGTCGTACCGATAAACCTCACTTTCGCCTACGGCATTGGTCGCCGACGTTAGTCGTCCAATGTCGTCATAGCTGTAGGAAACAACGTTCTGCTCAGTAACCCAAACAAGCGGCCCAGGCCCTTCTGCCCGATGAACCTGATAGTCCACCGCAACAATATGGCCATGCTCATAGCGCAAAAGCAGCGAACGACCCACGCCGTTATCGAGCCGCTCAACCCGTCCCAACAGGTCCCGAAAAATCCGCAGCCTGTTGTCGTATGTGTCGCTGATCGCTGTTAGCGAACCATCGCGAAAGTGGTAGAACCGCGAGCCCTGAGCCAGCACCAACTCATCAGGCAACGAACCCAAATAAATCGCAGCTTCAGCGAGACTGTTGGTGATCGCAGGCCGGGAAACAGTAGGAAGCGGAAACTCGGTAATCCGATTCTCGTGATCCGTCCAAACCACCGAATCGCCCACCACCGCCAGCCGCTGCGCCAGCGAATGACTCCAGCCAAACCCCAACCCGCAATCCACTTCCACCGCACTGGTGCGATACAACCGCGTCCACTCAAACGGCAAAATCCCGTCCAAAGTGCCGTCAACCAGTGTCAGCAGTTCCTCCCCGGTCACCATCGACACCGGGCAACCGTTGGTAGCGGTCTTATCCGCAGAAGCCGCCGCATCTCCGTTGGGGTTCTTACCAGTCGAGGGCACATCGTCGACATGCTCTTGCCTGACCAACACCGTCCGCTGCGTCTTGCCACGAACCGCCGGCACCGGGTTCGAAACCACCTGATCCCCAGCCTTCAACGACGCAGCCGGAATCGTTTTGATCGTCGTCGCCTTACTGCCGAGCAACAACGGCTTGGCCGTTTCGGTATGTGCATCCAGCTTTGGCCCCGCAAGCTGATCGGCCAGTGCCTCCAGCCACTTGCGCACTCGCCCGGACTTGATATGCCCCAGCACCTGCACGCCCAGGCGAATTTTCACTCCCATGCCCCGTGTCGCCCGAACCAGCAACAGGCTGATCAAGACCTCACCGGTGATTTCCCCGAGCAGTTCAAACATTTCTGGCGGCGGCAGCATGCGTATCCGGCCGACAATTGCAGACAGGTAGATAAACAGCAGTGGCTCATCGCTGAGCACAAGCAGACCCTGCGCAATCGCGTCGCTACCGAGTTTCAGCAGTTCGTCGAGTTCGCCCTGGGAGATGTACTGGAGCAATCTCTCGCTGTTGGGTTTGATGTTCACCAGAAGGTCAACCAGTTGCGTGATGTTGTCCCAAAGGTTGAACAGCGCCTGAATCATCCCGGCTGAAAACGCAGCGCCCTGCATGAGTCTGCGTTCGAGAGGTTTGGCTTTTGAATAGTCGTCCCATTGGCCGCTGTAGGTCGTCGCCCACTCCTCACGCAGGCGAACTTCCAGCCCGGCAATCACCGACTGATAAGACGCATACAGCGCCTTGATGTGGTCCCTGGAAACGTTGGGGTAGAAAGTGATTTGGTAGCGTTGGTCGCGGGTGCATTCCTTCACTTCAAGAATGCCGCTCGGACCGATGGTGTGATGAATCGGCGCCCCGGTTGGGGTGCCATCCATGGCGATGGCTTGGAGCATCACCGGCGTATTGCCGATGGGCACAAATTGCGTGCTTTCAAACATATGCACCAGGGTCAGCGAGCCCTGGTCTTTGCACGTGGCAACGGTAGCGCTTGGCGCGTTGGAGGAAGCCGGCGTCACGAGCGCGACCTCATCCCCAACCTTGAACACTTGCTCGACTTCCAGTGCCGAGCCAGTCCAGAAGCTCTCGGCCCAATCATCGAAGGTGTTCAGGCACTCCCGGAAATCACGAAAGACACTTTCAATGTCTGGCGCTTCGGAGTTCATGGGGGTCAAGACGAACGTGCCGATGACCGGCATCAAAAGGCAGCCCTACAGGGCAAAGTGATAACTGAGAAGTACATCGGCGTTCCCTCGCACTGATTGATCAGGCGAAAGACTTTGGAGAGGTTCGTCAGGAAAAGAAGTCGGCGCTATTCGCCAGAAGGGGTAGGGCGTTTCGCCAAAGCCCTCGGAAAATCGAGGGCTTTGGGTAGGCGTTGGATTACAGAGTAAGAGGCCTTACAACTTTAACTGCCCAATCGCCTTGCTCAACTCCCCAGCCAGCGTCGCCAGTTCGTTGCTGGTGGTCGCCGAGCCCACGGTTTGCTGCACCGTGTTTTCGGTCACATCACGAATGCTCACCACCGCGCGGTTCATCTCTTCGGCGACATGGCTTTGCTGTTCGGCGGCGACCGCGATTTGCGTATTGCTTTCACGCATTTGGGCCACGGCGCCGGTGATTTCGGCGAGGGCGGCGCCGGCTTCCTGGGCTTGTTTTACGCAGTCGTCGGCCTTGAAGGAGCTTTCCTGCATGAAGTCCACCGCGTCGCGGGTGCCGGCTTGCAACGCGGTGACCATCCGGGTGATTTCGTCGGTGGAGCTTTGCACGCGTTTGGCGAGGTTGCGCACTTCGTCGGCGACTACCGCAAAACCACGGCCCATTTCCCCGGCGCGGGCGGCTTCGATGGCGGCGTTGAGGGCGAGCAGGTTGGTCTGTTCGGCGATGCTGTGGATCACGCCGACGACGCTGTTGATTTTCTGGCTGTCTTCGGCGAGTTTCTGGATCATTTCGGCGGTTTGCTGCACGCCGGTGGACAACCCGGCGATCGAGCGTTGCACGCGGGTTACCACTTCCTGGCCGCTGCCGGCGAGGGTGTCGGCGGTCTGGGAGAGGTCGCGGGTGGCGCCGGCGTGTTGCGCGATGTGGTGGACGGTGGCGGTCATTTCGTTGATCGCGGTGGCAGCCTGGTCGGTCTCGCTTTGCTGGCCGAGCATGCCGTGCTGCACTTCGTTCATGCTGCTGGCCAGGCGCGCGGCGCCCTCATCCAACTGTTTGGCGGTGTGTGCGACGGTGTTGACCACGCGCTGGTAGCCGGCTTGCATGGCGTTGAACGCGCTGGCCATCTGGCCCACTTCGTCCTTGCAGGCCAGTGGCACGCGGGCCGACAGGTCGCCGGTTTTTTCCACGTGCAGCATCACGTCCTTGAGGGTGTTGAGTTGGCTGAGCAGAAAGCGGATCAGCAACTGCGAGGCGCCCAGCATCGCCAGCATCAGAATCAGCACCGCCACGGCGTAATTGGCAAAGCGCTCGCCAAACACCTGGCTCACGCTGCGCCCGTAGGCCAGCACGGCGATGTGTTGGCCGTCAGCCCGGGCGATCACCTCGGCACCGATGAGTGGGTTTTCACCCAACAGGGGCCTGTGATTGAGTTCGACCCAGCCGCTGGCTGTGCTCAAGGCTGACAGATCATGACTTTCAAGCTGTGGGATTTGGCCGCGTGCGAATGTCAGCCATTGCTCGCTCTTTGGCAATGCTGTGGCAGCAGGCCAAGCGCTGAGCAAACGGCCTTGCGCTTGGGCCGAGGCCTGCGATGCCTCGTTGCGCGCTTGTTGTTCGAGTTGCACGGCGTACAGCACCAGCAACAGCGTGGTGATGAAGGCGACCGCGTTGACAGCCCAGAATTTGTATTTCAGCGAGATATTGCTAAGCCAGGCACCCATGGAAGGTTTTCTCTGATAGCGGAAACAGCATTGGCAAGGTGCTATTATTGTGCCGCTACTCAGGAAGGCGGTTTTGACATGGGTCAATGCGCCGCGTCAATCCACGTGGGGTAACCCAAAAAAGGTGCGGGCGCAGGCAGTGCTGTGTTCAGCCAGGTCTTCTACGGATTCGTTGCGGTGCAGGGCAACTTCGCGCAGCACTTGCGGCAGATAGGCCGGTTCATTGCGGCCATTTTTCGGCTTGGGGCGCAGGGTGCGTGGCAGCAGGTAGGGCGCATCACTCTCCAGCATCAGGCGGCCCCGTGGGATTTCGCTGACCAGCGGATGCAGGTGCGTCCCACGACGTTCGTCGCAGATCCAGCCGGTGATGCCGATGTGCAGGTCCAGGTCGAGGTAGCTGAACAGCGCGTGTTGCTCGCCGGTGAAGCAATGCACCACGGCGGCGGTCAGGTGGTCGCGGTAGCCCTTGAGAATGTCCAGCAAGCGCTGGTTGGCGTCGCGCTCATGCAGGAACACCGGCAATTTGAGTTCAACGGCCAGGGCCAAGTGTTCTTCGAGCACCTTCTCTTGTTGTGGGCGCGGGGAAAAATCCCGGTTGAAATCCAGCCCGCATTCGCCCACCGCTCGCACGCGGCTTTCAGTGAGCAAACCGCGCAACCGCTTGGCGCTGTCACCGTTCCAGTCGCTGGCGGAGTGGGGGTGAATGCCGGCGGTGCTGAACAGGCGTTGGCCGCTTTCATCGAGTTTTACGCACAGTTCCAGGGCCTGTTCGCTGCCCTCGACACTGGTGCCGGTGAGCACCAATTGTTGCACCCCGGCAGCGTAGGCACGGTCGAGAACGGCGTGGTGCCTCTCGTCGAAACTGGGGTTGGTCAGGTTGACGCCGATATCAATGAGTTGCATGGTGCTATCTCCGCCTACGGTCGGAAAGCATATCAGAGCTGTAGATTTATAAGAAAAACTAAGAACTACAACAAGTTATAGCTGTCTTTGAACGTCGCAAGTGACATTGTGGTGAGTCGTTCGCCTTCCACCCTGCCGCCGTTGCACGCAAAGCCTGCGCATAAAGCGCTCTGTTTCTGACCCCCAGTACCGCGTCTTTCGCGACGGCGCTGGCCAGTATTCTTTCCGGAGAGCGGATGATCCGACCCTCGGCGTTGCTTGTGTTGTGCCTGACGTTACTGCTGCCCATGGCGGCGGTTGCACGGTTGGACGGGCCGCTGGAAGTGACCAAGCCCGGCAAAGTGCGTGACCTGGCGCAGATTCGCTCCAGCCGCACCCTGCGCGTACTGGTCAACCAGAGCCGAAACAGTTCCGGTGAAGTCCAGGGCCAGGCCATCGGAGTCGAATACCATCGACTGCGCGCCTTCGAGCAATACCTGAACGGCCACGCCCGCGATGGTGAGGAAATTACCCTCAAGATCATTCCCAAAGCCAAGGACCAACTGCTCGGCGCGCTGGCCCGTGGCGAGGGCGACCTGGTGGCGCCCGGTGAATTGCTGGATGTGAAGGCCGCGCACAAAATCAGCGCCAGCGACCCGATTGCCAGCGATGTGCCGTTATGGCTGGTTGGCGTCAAGGGTGAGCGACGCTTTACCAGGCTGGAGCAGCTGTCTGGCCGCACCCTGGCGCTGACCACCGGCAGCGCGGCCGCAGATGCGATCAGCCAGGTCAACCAGAAGCTGGCGCTGCACAAGCAGCCGCCGATAAAGGTGGAGTGGGTCGACCCGACGCTGGCAGTGGAAGATGTACTGGAGATGGTCCAGGCGGGCATTTTCCACCTCACCATCGTCGAAAAACCCATCGCTGAACGCTGGTCGAAAATCTTGCCCAAACTGCGTTTTGATCGGCAGGTGGTAATCAGCGAACCGGGCGACGAATACTGGTTCGTGCGCCAGGACGCTTCGATGTTGCGCGCCAGTATTGATCGGTTCCTCAAGACTTACCGAACCCCCTCCGACCAGGACGTGGCGTTCCAGCGCATTTACCGACGCCTTTACCAGGTTCGCAACCCACTGGCCCGCGCCGACCGTCAGCGCCTGGAAAAACTGCGCCCGGTCCTGCAAAAGCATGCACGCGAGCAGGGTATGGACTGGCTGAACCTTGCTGCGCTGGCCTTCAAGGAGTCCGCGTTCGACCCCGGCGCGCGTAACAGCGGTGGCCCAACCGGCCTGATGCAAATCACCCCGTCTGCGGCGCAACGGGTGGGCGTCAACAATATCGAGAGTCTGGACAGCAATGTGCAGGCGGGCGCCCGCTACCTGGCGATGATCCGGCGCAAGTTCTTTTCCAGCCCCAAACTCAATGAGCGCGAGCGCATGGCCTTTGTGCTGGCGGCTTACAACATGGGGCCTGAACGCGTGCAAGGGATGCGCGCGGAGGCTCGTCGCCGGGGGCTAAACCCGAACCAGTGGTTCTTTCAGGTGGAGCGCATTGCCATGGAACAGGTAGGAATGGGCGGCGTCAGTTATGTGAACAGCGTCAACAAGTATTACCTGGCGTTTGATCGGGAGCGAGAATCCCTTGAGCCTTCAGCGTCCAAAGTTGCCTCACGTAAATAATCGAATTAATCGATATTTATAAGGCGATTTTTCGGCTTTTATCATTGTTTAATCTGATTAATATAGCGGCCAACAGACCCCTACTTTGAAAGGATTAGCACCATGAGCCCACTGATCAACCGCATGTTGTCCACCCGCGCCAGCTACGGCCTGGCCGTTTTGCGGATTTTCATCGGCATCATCTTTGCGGCTCACGGTTCGCAAAAACTCTTCGGCTGGTTTGGCGGTGGCGGTCTGGCCGGCACTGCACAGTGGATGGAAAGCATCGGCCTGGCGCCAGGCACCTTGATGGCGCTGTTGTCGGGTGGCACTGAGTTCTTCGCAGGCCTGGCTCTGATCATCGGCCTGCTGGCGCGCCCTGCGGCACTGGGCTTGACCATCTTGTCGCTGGTAGCGATCTTCTCGGTGCACATCCATAACGGCTTGTTTATGGCCAACAATGGTTACGAGTTTGCCCTGGCCTTGCTCGGCGGCTCATTGGCGGTGTTGTTTGAAGGCGCCGGCAAACTGTCCGCCGACCGCGCCATTACCGGCTGAGCCTCTCACGAAAGCCTGACGCCAGACCTGAAAAGGCCCGCCATGAGCGGGCCTTTTCGTTAATCGGGATTCTTGACACGGCCCTATTGGCTTCTCTAGGATGCTTCCCATGCGCCGATTTAAACAGCTAATTGCGGGGCGCCACTGGGACTCAATGCAGCCCGACAGAAACATGCACTCCTCCAGGAGGCAAGTTTCGAAATTCCGCTAAAGCGCTGGTTCGGTGTTGCCTCTCACCTGCCCGCAGACTTTTGAGGCAGAGACACGACACGATGAATGCACTAAGCCCCCTCATACGCCTGGCCCCGATTACTGCGGACCTGACTCAACGCAATCCGAAAATCCTCTTGGGCGGCAAGCACCAGCCGACGCTGCTGCGTTACCTGGACGGCTGGCCGCGTCGCACCGGGCGGCCTTCGGCGTTTCTGATCCAGTTTGTTGAAGATGGCGATTCCCTGGCGCGCTTTGCCAGCGACAGCTTTGACCTGGCGGTTATCCAGGCGCCAAGTGCCAGCGAGGCCGGCGAAGTGATTCGCCAACTGACGCGCATTGCCCGACAAGGGCTGATTGCTCGGCGTTGATCGCCGCCCCTGAATGATCAGTGAAAAGCGACGCCTGCTGCTGATCGACGCCTGCGTTGATGCAGAAACAGCGCCAACGCGATCAGGCATAACAGCAACGGCACCGGCACAATCATGAGCAACGTCAGGTTTCGCTGGGTGCGATGCGTCTGTGCGTAAGCCTCGACCTTGAGCGCGTGTAACTCCATGGGCAGTCGCAGGCGTTCTTTGTTGAGTGCCTGCAACTGGGTATTGGTGTCCACCGCTTGTGAGCCGAAACCGCTGTTCTGCGCACGGGTCTCTTGCCACGCCTGTTCTGTTCGTTCAAGGCGTCGTTCCAGCTCACGCGCTTTTTGCGTGTAGGCGAGCGCGGCGGCCTCGCGCAGTTGCTCCAGCGGGTTCAGCGACTGGCTTGGCAGGGGACGGGGCCGGATGCTCGCAAGCACCTCGGAGGAGGCCAGGTTATCCAAAGTGTTCAATACAAACAGCGCGTTAGTGTTCGGGGCCGACTGGGTTACGTCATCGGCGAGCAGGTCTGTGTCGGCGACAACCACCATTTGTATGTGTGCGGCTTTTTGCAAGCCGGGTGGCTGTCCTTCGATGCCGTCGGGAAATGCAGAGTAGGCAGGTCCTTCGATGCGAGCGGCCACCGTGTAGTGTTGAGCAGGTGTGGACGTCTGCGTGAAGAGTGAATCAAGCGCGGTCGCCGGTGAAAACTGTGCGTCATCCAACAGGGCAGATTGCCTTGAACTTTGAAGCAATGGCGTGAGCGTGATGCGGCTTTTCTTGACGCGTCCCAATGCGCCACTGCTCGACAGGATCACCGAACTCAGCTTCCAGGTGCTGATATCGTTGGTCGTCATGGCCTGGCGCGGCAGGTTTAACCTGGCCGGATGCACGACAGGGGGCCCACTTGAGCCAAGGGTGGCCGATGCGACATAAAGGTTGTCGATAAGCAGTTTATCGGCTGGCATCTGTATGCCCCATGCGGAGAGCAAGCCGTCCAGCGGCGAATCTGCTTTCGTGGCGCTGGCGTCCATCTCGCTCAGCGGGTCGATAAAGATCATCAGCTTGCCGCCCCTCAGCACGAACTGTTCAATCGCATAAAGCGTTTGTTCGGGCAGTGCACGCGGATGCACGACCATCAAGGTCGCCATCGAAGGCGGCACCTCTTTGAGAGTCGATGCCAGTTCAACCAGGTTGAAATGCTCGCGCAGTTGCTCCAGCACATCGCCCGCAGATTCATCCAGCACCAGCCCGGACAGCAAGCCGACCGTGGCAGGTTCAGGGTGAATCAACTTGTAGATCAGGTGGCTGATTTCATATTCAAGCAAGGGTTCATCGTCTGGGCTAAAGGCCTCGATACGTTGCGCGCCCTGGCCCGCACGGGTGCCGATGAGACCCAGGAACCCTTGTGTGTCGTCGAGGCCGAACAAGCCGGCTTTATAGGCGTCTTCTGAATAGGGTGCGGGGTCGATAAGGTGCAGGTTAATCATGCCCCCTGCGGCTTTTTCATACTCCTTGAGCAGGTCTTCCACTCGGTCGCCATAGCGCTTCAACGCTGTGCTTTTTGATGGGTCGCTGCTGGCGTTGAAGTAATACAAATCCAGCGGACTTTCGAGGGTGGTGAGGAGTTGCCGCGCCTGGGGCGACAAAGTGTGCATTTTTTGCTTTGAAAAGTCCCAGCGCACATCGGGGACGTTAGTTATCCAGACCAGGTTGAATGCCAGAAAGAGTAGCGATATGACAATAAGTGTCATCCCCGTACGAAGAGCAGATCGCATAAGTTGATCTCCTTATCAACGCACTTTGTAGTTGAGGGTGACAATCGTCGCTGAAAGAAAAGCAACGATCATGCTGACGAAGTACAGTCCGTCACGCAGCGTCAGCTTGCCATTATCGACTGTGTCAAAGCGAGAAATGGGGTTCAGCGAGATAATGCAATCTATTACCCAGACCGGCGCCTGATGCTCCAGCGCATCGAGGGTAGAGGACAACGCGCTGACGCTCAGCAATAACCCCAGCGTCAACACGAAAATAACGACACGTTGGCGCGTCAGTGCGCAAACAAAACAACCGACCGATAAGTAACTTCCTGCCAATAACAGGCTGGCCAGGAACTGTGAAGCGATCACGCTATTGTCGGCGCTGCCGAAGTAATTGGCGACGAGCACGATTGGAAACGTCAGCGACAGTGCAAGGCAACACACAAGCCATGCCGCCAGAAATTTCCCGATCACCTGTTCCGACGCGGTGAGCGGCAGCGTTTTCATCGTATTGAGGAAGCCGGCGTTGTGCTCGTCCGACCACAGTTGCGTCGACAGCGTTGGAATCAGCAGTAAATACAGCCAGGGATGCAGTTGGAAAAACACCTGTAAGTCACTGCTGCCCCGTTCCATCCACTGGCTGGTGTACAACCCGAGTGCGGCACACAGCAACAGGAATGCGATTACGCTCAGGTAGGTGCCTGGCGCACAAAAATAGCTGGCGAGTTGACGCCTGAAAATGACCGGCAGCAGTTTCAAAGGGGTACCTTTTGGCTCAGGTGATGAACGACTTCGTTCAGGCGACCTGGCTCCAGACTCAGTGAAGTTATGGCCCAGCCGCGGCTGGCGATGAGTGCACTTACATGGGGAAAGATCGTGTGCCCGGGCATGGCGAGTACGGTTACGGTGCCGGGCGCATGACGGTCTTCCTCAATGCCGGCGACACCGGGTAATACTGCAAGCGCCAGTAGATCCACTGGCGTCTCGGCAGCCAGGGTGACGGAGCGGTAGTGCCGTGAGTGGCGTTGCAAGTCGGGCAGTGGCGTGTCCGCCACCAACTGGCCGCTGGCGAGAACCAGTGCACGGGTGCAGAGAGTGGACAGTTCGTTGCAATGGCGGGAGGCAATGATCACCGTCATTTCTGTGAGCAACGACTGAATCAGTGTCTTGAACTTGAGCAGTTGATCAGGCGACAGCCCCTCTGTCGGCTCGTCCAGCAACAGCAGGCTGGGGGAGTGCAGGATTGCCTGGGCGATGGCTACCTTGCGCCGGGTTTCGACAGAAATCACGTCCATGGGCGCATCGAGCACTGGCAGTAATTCCAGGCGTGTGGCTGCCCGCTCTACCCGGTTGCGTTTCTCGGCCCCGCTGAAACCCCGAATGGCGGCAATGAAGTTGAGTACGCCTTTGACCGACATCCGATCATGGCTCAGGCCGCCCTGGAGTTGATAGCCGAGCATGTGTTGTGCTTGAAGAGGGTGGGTCTGGGAATTGAATCCCTCAAGCGTGATTTGCCCGCCTGTGGGCTTTGCCAAACCGGCGATCAAGTTCAGCAGGGTTGTTTTACCCGCGCCACTTTCTCCGAACAAACCAATACATTCCTCGCGCCCGGCGCAAAACGAAACGTCATTGATGACGGGTCTCTTATTCAGCTGTTTAGTCAGGCCGCTTATCTCGAGCATTTTTTTACCGAATAAATTAGGCAGTGCGTAGGAAAAGTGCTCGCGGTGAACGGTTGAGCCTTAAAAAGCCTACGTTTAATAGTTGCTCTTGGGAACGACGGGGCGCGTTTAACAGAAAAGTCCTACGTCAAATCGGATTACTTGCTGAAACAATTGCGGTGTTTCGAGACTTATAAATAGTCAGATGTTTATCTGGCGCTTATGTAAGGTTTGCTCTTTTGTAATGAGGCCTGATTACCATGATGCTTCTACGTACTCTTGTTCTGGAACGCGACGGGCAAGATGCACTGGTCAACGGTGCGTTGCTCTGCGGTTTTGCTGTCGCTCAGACCGACTCCAACTTTCTCGTTTACAGCCTGGATGAAGAGACCGAGCCCGGTAACTCCAGGGTCTATATTGCTGCGCTGCGTAAAAAACTCGACCGGTACTTTCTGGGGGGGGTTGAATCCAAGGAAGACTTGCAAGTGGCCATGCAGGTGTTTAAACAAATCCTGATGGCGGCAGCAGCCTCGGGCACCAAGACAAGTGCCGCGCTTGACACCTCGATGGCCTACCATTTTATTGATCTGAAAGGTTGCAAGTTGCCGCCGGCCAGGCCCGAGGATCATCACTCGATGATCATCAAGAAAGCCCTGGTCATGAAGGTGATTACCCTGGGTATGTCGGCTCCCACATTGCCGGCAATCGAGAGCGCTTCGTTGATCGTGCCGTCCATTCGTTTCTCTTCGCAAATGGTCTCGCCGCCCAGAATCAGGAGCCAGCCTGAGCCCGCTCAGCCGCCTGTGCAGGAGCCTGTCAGTGAGGTAATGGAAACGGCGGATACCGCAGTTGAAGTGTCGCCGGTTGAATCCAGTGCGCCGCCTGTTCCGGTGGTTGAGCGCAGTGAACCTGTGCCAGCCAGACCCTCTGCCCAGATGGAACAGGCTTCGTTGGTCGAAGTTGACAGCACACTCACCAGCCTTGCCAGGGTTGCCCAGGAACTGACGCAACAGAAGCGCGCGGTCACTGAGCGTGAGGAGATGCTGGAACAATGGCAGGCTCGACTGGAGCAGGCGCAACACGAACTGGATGAAAAGGATCGTGAGGTGGAGCAGCGCGTCTCCAGGCTTCAGAGCGAGCAAGTGGAGCTGAGCCACAAAGCCGAGAAAACCACGCTGGCGATGTCGCAGTTGGTTGGAATGCGCGAGCGTTTGCGCGGTGCGCTCCTGGAGTTGGATCAGGCGTTGGAGGGGCAGGCTTGAATCGAGGTGTTATCCGATCTGGCTACTTTTGCCGGTTCATTTATCATCAACCCCTGCCCGCCGACGCCAAGGCATGATGCCCTGGCGTTTCGGCACCATTGGACACTGCCTGGGGATGCGAGCGTTTGAGTACCAAGCTGATTACCAAAGAAGGTCATGAGGCGCTGAAAAAGGAGCTGGATTACCTGTGGCGTGAAAAGCGCCCGGATACCACGCGCAAAGTGACCTGGGCGGCCTCGTTGGGGGATCGCAGCGAAAACGCGGACTACCAGTACAACAAGAAATTGCTGCGTGAGATCGACCGGCGGGTGCGCTACCTGCGCAAACGCCTGGAAGACATGCGCGTGGTGGAGTACATGCCCGAGCAGGAGGGCAAAGTCTTTTTTGGCGCCTGGGTCGATATTGAAAATGAGCGGTGCGAGACCAAACGGTTTCGCATTGTGGGGTACGACGAGATTTACGATCGGATGGATTACATCTCCATCGACTCGCCCATGGCGCGGGCGCTGCTGCGCAAGGAAGTCGACGATGAAGCCATGGTCCAGACGCCGAGCGGAGAAGTGTGCTGGTGGATCACCGGTATCGAATATGAAAAGTAGAGGCTGATGGCCCGCTCCCTGATGAAGGGGCGGGCCATTTGCTTTTCAGCCTTCGCGCAACACCGTCAGCGGGCTGGCATTCAAGGCGCGGCGCGTCCCGAATACTCCGGCACCGCCGATCAGCACGGCACCGATCACCGGCAGTAACAGCAGCCACGGGTGAGGGTGCCACGCCAAGTCAAATGCGTAGCGGTACAGCACCCATGTCACCAGTTCCGTGCCGAGTGCCGCCAGCAGGCCGCTGACGGCGCCCAGCAAGCCGAACTCAATGCGCCGGGCCTTGACCAGCAACTTGCGCTCGGCGCCCAATGCGCGCAGCAGCGCACCCTGGCGAATGCGCTCATCAAGGGTGGCCTGTAAGCCGGAAAACAGCACGGCCATCCCCGCCGCCAGCACAAACAGCAGTACATACTCCACCGCCAGCGTCACTTGGGCGAGGATGCTGCGCAACTGCTCCAGCAAGGCCTCGACTTGCAGGATGGTAACCGCCGGGAAGGCGCGGGACAGGTCAACAATCTGCTGGTCGTGCCCGGGTGCCAGGTAGAAGCTGGTCAGGTAGGTCGCTGGCAGGTCCTTCAAGGTGCCGGGCTGGAAGATCATGAAGAAGTTGGGCTGGAAGTTATCCCAGTTGATCGTCCGCAGGCTGGTCACCCGCGCTTCACGGTTTTCCCCGCCAACGGTGAACACCAGGTGGTCATTGAGTTTGAGTTTCAGGCTTTCGGCAACCTTGGCTTCAACCGAGACCCCAGGCACCTCATCGGTCGGTTGCTGCGACCACCAGGAACCTGCGGTCAGCACGTTGCCCGGTGGCAGGTCGGCGGCCCAGGTCAGGCTCAAGTCGCGTTGTACGGCGCGATCGCCGCTGGAATCCTTGCTGACGATTTCCTGCACGGGGGCGCCATTGATGCTGATCAATCGACCCGGAACCACCGGGTACAACGGCGCCGCTTGTGCCTGCACTTCGAGCAGCCGGGCACCAAACGCATCTTTGTCGGCGGGCAGGATATTCAGTGCGAAATAGTTCGGGGCATCCTTGGGCAGCTGGTTTTGCCAAGTGTCGAGCAGCTCGCCACGCAGCAAGGCGATCAAGCCCATCGACAACAGGATCAAGCCAAACGCCAGTGACTGGCCGGCCGCAGCCAGCGGGTGGCGCAGCAATTGGCCCAGGCCCAGGCGCCAGGGCAGGGAGGCACGTGCCAACAAACGCCGCAGGCTTTGCAGCAACAACAGCAGCAAGCCGCCGAGGATCAGCGCAGCCACCACGCCGCCGCCCAGTAAGGCGAAGGTCAGCACCAAATCGAGGCTCAGGCGCCACATGATCAAGCCGAGGGCGAACAGCGCAGCGCCGTAGACCATCCATGTACTGGAAGGGATAGGCAGCAAGTCCCGACGCAATACCCGCAAGGGCGGTACGCGACCCAGCGCCGCCAGCGGGGGCAGGGCGAAGCCGGCGAGAGCGACCAGGCCGGTGCCGATGCCGGCAACCGCCGGCAGCAGCCCGCCGGGCGGCACATCCGCTGGCAAAAGGTCATGCAGGAAATAGAACAGGCCAAACTGCGCCAGCCAGCCGAGTATGGCGCCAGCCAGGCTTGCCAGCAGGCCCAGCACGCTCAGTTGCAGGCTGAACAGCAGCATCGTTTCGCGGCGTGACAAACCCAGGCAGCGCAGCAATGCGCTGGCATCAAAGCGTCGGCTGGCAAAGCGGTTTGCCGACAGCGCCACGGCCACGCCCGCCAGCAATACGGCGACAAGGCTGGCCATGTTCAAGTAGCGCTCGGCCTTGCCCAATGCGCCACCGATTTGCTGGTTGCCATCGCGCGAATCCTGCAAGCGCTGGTTGGCGGCGAGGCCCGGCTTGACCAGGTCGCGATAGGTCTGCAGCACCGTCGTGCCTTGGGGCGCGCGCCACAGTTCGCGATAGCTCACGCGGCTGCCGGGCTGGACCACGCCGGTGGCGTCCAGGTCTGCCAGGTTGATCATCACCCGTGGCGTCAGGCTGTAGAAGTTGCCGGCGCGGTCGGGTTCGTAGGTGAGGATGCGCGCCAGGCGCAGGGTCTTCATGCCGACATCGATGCTGTCGCCGACTTTCAGGTTCAGCGCCGGCAACAGCCGCGCCTCCACCCAGGCCTCGCCAGGCTTGGGGCCGCCGCCCGTGGTTTCAGGGCCGAACGGCTGCGCAGCGCTTTTCAGCTCGCCACGCAGCGGGTACTGCTCATTCACCGCCTTGATGCTGGAAAGCTGAATGCCGTTATCCGTGGCGATGACGCTGGAAAACTCAACGATACGCGCGTGATCCAGGCCCAGTTCCGTGCCGGATTTGATTTGCTCGGGGCGGGCCGGTGAGCTGCCCTCAAGCACCAGGTCGGCGCCCAGAAATTCGGTGGCTCGCAACAGCATGGCGCCATTAAGGCGCGCGCCGAAGTAACCGATCGCGGTGCTGGCCGCCACGGCCACCACCAAGGCGAAAAACAATACGCGCAATTCACCCGCGCGGGCATCGCGCAGCAATTGGCGCATGGCAAGGCTGAACAGACGCAACAGCGGCAAGCGTGCCATCAAGGCTCCAGGGGCGCGACCATCAGGCCGGCTTCAAGGCGGATCAGGCGTCGGCAACGATGGGCCAGGCGCTCGTCGTGGGTGACGAGTACCAAGGTCGTGCCGCTTTCTTTATTGAGTTCGAACAGCAGGTCGCTGATGCGCTCGCCGGTGTGGCTGTCGAGGTTGCCGGTGGGTTCATCGGCAAACAGCACGTCCGGCTCGGCGGCGAATGCCCGGGCAATGGCGACACGTTGCTGCTCGCCACCGGACAGCTGGCGTGGCGAGTGGGTGAGGCGTTGCCCCAGGCCGACGCGCTCCAGCAGGTGTCTGGCGCGTTCGCGGGCGTCTTTGCGGCCGTCCAGCTCCAGCGGCAGCATCACGTTTTCGAGCGCGTTGAGGCTGTCGAGCAGTTGGAAAGACTGGAACACAAAACCCACGTGCTCGGCGCGGATGCGCGCGCGCTGGTCTTCGTCAAGCGTACTCAGTGCCTGCCCGGCAAGGGTGACTTCGCCGCTGCTGGGCAGGTCGAGGCCGGCGAGCAGGCCGAGGAGGGTGGATTTACCGGAACCGGAGCTGCCGACGATGGCCAGGCTATCGCCCTTGTTCAGTTCCAGGCTCAGTTCGTGCAGGATAGTCAGTTCACCTTCCGCGCTGGGAACCACTTTGCTAAGGTTTCGCGCGGTGAGAATGCTTGCGCCCATGGAGAATCCAATGCGAATGTGGTTTTTGAGTGCTGGCCTGGCCTTGATGTGCATGGCCCAGAACGCAGCGGCGGGTACAGTCCTGATCGTTGGCGATAGTATCAGTGCCGGTTTCGGCCTGGATACCAGCAAAGGGTGGGTAGCCCTGCTGGAACAACGGCTCAAGAAGGAAGGTTTTGACGATAAAGTCGTCAATGCCTCCATCAGTGGCGACACCAGTGCCGGAGGCCTGGCGCGGCTGCCGGCGGCGCTTGCAGAGCATAAGCCGGATGTGGTGATTCTCGAGTTGGGCGGCAACGATGGCCTGCGCGGCCAGCCACCTGCGCAATTGCAACAAAATCTTGCTTCGATGATCGACCAGTCCAAAGCGGGCGGCGCGAAGGTGTTGCTGTTGGGTATGCAGTTGCCACCCAATTACGGCCCACGCTACACCACAGCGTTCGCCGAAGTTTATGGTGAGTTGGCCAAAGAGAAAAACATCCCGCTGGTGCCGTTTTTCCTCGAAGGCATTGGTGGTCATCCGGAACTGATGCAGGCCGACCAACTTCACCCGGCAGTCGGTGCCCAGGGCAAGTTGCTGGAAAATGTCTGGCCGACGCTAAAACCGCTGCTATGACGCTTCTCTCGGGGCGGGCTTTCGGCTAAGGTGGCGCCCCCCCGATTTGGAGCCCCCGATGTCGCGTCCTGCCTGGTCCCTGTTTAACTACCAACTGATCGAGCCGGACGAGCAGTTGGATCTGTTCGCCTGCCAGGAAGTCCGGGTGCATCTGGTAGCGCGTCAGCTGGAATTGGGTGGCTCAATTGATCGCACGCTGTGCGGCACGTTATTGCCGGCGCAACCACGCTGGTCATCGGTCAATCGTTCGATCTTCCAGGACCAGCGGCTCTGCCCGTTGTGCCGGGCGATTCTGGAATCGCAAAAGCGCGGTACACCGCCGATCTGGCCAGAGCTGCGCTTCGAGCTGTAACGGCGGGCGGCTTGATGTTTGAGGCGCGCTTCACGTATACAATCAGATTTTTCCTACCCGTCGTTCTGCGAAGGATTTTCCGGATGTTGTCGCGCCTTTCCGTCGTCACCTGCTGCCTGTCTCTCGCTGCCCTCTGCGCGGCCGGTTCGGCAGCAGCCTTGCAGTTGCCTTTGCCACCACCCGGTGAAGACATCGTTGGTCAGGTCCAGGTGATCAAGGCCAAGTACGAAGACACCTTCGCCGACTTGGGCACCACCTATGACCTGGGCTATTCGGAAATGGTCGCGGCCAACCCTGGCGTCGATGCCTGGTTGCCCGGCGCCGGCACCGAGATTGTGCTGCCCACGCGGTTCATTCTGCCGCCGGGCCCACGCGAAGGCATCGTGATCAACCTCGCGGAATACCGGCTCTACTACTATCCGAAGGGTCAAAACGTCGTCTACACCTTTCCGCTGGGGATTGGCCGCGAGGGCTGGGGCTCGCCGGTTGCTCACACCACCATTACCGGCAAGATTCCCAACCCGACCTGGACGCCACCGGCGTCTATCAAGGCTGAACACGCCGCCAATGGCGACCCGCTGCCCAACGTGGTGCCGGCAGGTCCCGATAACCCGCTTGGGCCTTTCAAGTTCACCCTGGGTACGCCGGGTTACCTGATTCACGGTTCCAACATGAAATTTGGTATCGGCACGCGTACAAGCCACGGCTGCTTCCGCATGTTCAACAACAATGTGCTGGAAATGGCCGACATGGTGCCGGTGGGTACGTCGGTGCGCATCATCAGTGATCCCTACAAGTTCGGCACCAGTGGCGGCAAGGTCTACCTTGAAGCGCATACGCCGCTCAATGACGACGGCACGCCGTCGGTGGTCGACAAGCACACGGCAGTCATCAACGCCTTGCTCAAGCGTGAAGACCTGGCGAATAACCTGCGGGTGAATTGGGACCAGGTGCGTGACGTAGTGGCGGCTGAAGATGGCCTGCCTACCGAAATTGGCGTACCGGGCGGCAACCCACCCGTGGCGTCGAGCACGCCGGTCGATTTGCAGCAGTAAGCCTGGCTATTCAGAAGCCCGCTCCGGCGGGCTTTTTATTGCCCGGGATCCAGCGCCGAATCACAGGCAATAAAAAAGCCGATCCAAAAATGGATCGGCTTGATAACAACCCCGAAGGATTATTACTTGCGGCTTGCTTTTTCAAGCATGCGCAGAGCGCGCTCGTTAGCTTCGTCAGCAGTCTGTTGTGCTTTTTGAGCAGCAGCCAGAGCTTCATCAGCTTTACGGTAGGCTTCGTCTGCACGAGCCTGGGAGCGAGCTGCTGCGTCTTCAGTTGCAGTCAGACGAGCTTCGGTTTCTTTGGAGACGCTGCTGCAACCGGTAGCCAGAACTGCGGCCAGAGCCAGAGCAGAGAATTTCAGAACGTTGTTCATCGTGTTCCCCTTCAAGGACTTTCTATTAAATGGCTACTTTCTCAGAGTGAGCTGATAGCCGGCGTACATACTACTCATTACTTGTAGTAAGTAAACTGACGTAGCGCAAGAAGCAAAAAAAATTCATGCGACGATTCTATTTTGGCTAATCTTTTGGTGGTTTGTATAAAAACCGCGCAGAAAATTACATTTTTCAGGGAACTGGATCCATGCTGAAAGGTCCGGCCCGTATGTGTTAGGCCGTGCGGGCGAGTGAAATCTTATATAGCGTCGATGACACTTTCGTAACGCTCGCCTTTACCAGTCTCGGCATCTTTTGCGCATGTAGAGGTGACTTTAAGAGCGGCAGTTCGTCTCAAGCTTCAACTGCCGGCAATGTTCAGGCTATCGATCGCAGGTTGATCGAAGCCCTTCGTGTAACCGCCAGCGGCAGGGGATGATGAGTGCGTCTTGAGCTATTGCGGCATTGGTGCTTACTATTCCCTACGTGCTGGTCGTGAGCGCTATGGGTTTTCTCGTCGTCGAAACTGGCACGGGGTGGCGTAGATGTTCCTTCGCCGGAAAAACATCGGTAAGGTAGGGGTCGAAATTCAAGACCCGCGAGGAGTAGTGATGAGCGAGGCGTTGTCCATCCACCATGACCAGGCAGGTCATCAGTTCGAGACCAATGTGGACGGTCATCGTGCCTACCTGACCTACATGGACCTCGGGAAGCAGACCCTGGATATCTATCGGACTTTCGTGCCCAACGCACTGCGGGGCCGTGGCATTGCTGCCGCGTTGACCGAAGAAGCCTTGAAGTTCGCCGAAGAGTCCGGCTACACCGTGATCCCGTCGTGCTCTTACGTAGAGCGCTACATGGAGCGTCACCAGCGCCATGCCGCAAAGCTGTAAACCTTCTGCACAATGAAAAACGCCGGGCTAAGCCCGGCGTTTTTGTGTGCGCACGATTTCAGGTGCGTTTGCGTTTCGGCAATACGTCCTTGAGCTTGGCGTGCATGCTGCGCAGCGTGGTCTCGGTGGCAGACCAGTCAATGCAGGCATCGGTGATCGACACGCCGTATTGCAGGTCGGCCAGATCCTTTGGAATCGCCTGGCAACCCCAGTTCAAGTGGCTCTCGACCATCAAGCCGATAATCGACTGGTTGCCTTCGAGGATCTGGTTGGCCACGTTTTCCATCACCAGCGGCTGCAGCGCCGGGTCCTTGTTGGAGTTGGCGTGGCTGCAGTCGACCATGATGTTTGGCTTGATCTTCGCCTTGTTCAGCGCCTGTTCGCACAGCGCAACGCTCACCGAATCGTAGTTGGGCTTGCCGTTGCCGCCGCGCAATACCACGTGACCGTAGGCGTTGCCCTTGGTGGTGACGATGGACACGCCACCTTCCTGGTTGATACCCAGGAAGCGGTGCGGGCTCGAGACCGATTGCAGTGCGTTGATGGCAACCGTCAGGCCGCCGTCGGTGCCGTTTTTGAAGCCCACGGCCGAAGACAGGCCGGACGCCATTTCACGGTGAGTCTGGGATTCGGTGGTGCGCGCACCGATGGCCGACCAGCTGATCAAATCCTGCAGGTACTGCGGCGAGATCGGGTCGAGGGCTTCGGTGGCCGTCGGCAGGCCCATTTCGGCCAGGTCCAGCAGCAACTGACGACCGATGTGCAAGCCGTCCTGAATCTTGAACGAGTCATCCAGATACGGGTCGTTGATCAAGCCTTTCCAGCCGACAGTGGTCCGCGGCTTCTCGAAATAGACGCGCATCACCAGGTACAAGGTGTCGGACACTTCGGCCGCCAGCACCTTGAGGCGCTCGGCGTATTCGTGGGCAGCCTTGAGGTCGTGGATCGAGCAAGGGCCGATCACTACGAAGAGGCGGTGGTCGGTGCCGTCGAGAATGTCACGGATGACTTCGCGGCCCTTGGTGACGGTCTGCAAGGCAGCGTCGCTCAGGGGGATTTCGCGTTTGAGCTGATCGGGCGTGATCAGGGTCTCGTTGGATTCGACGTTAAGGTCGTTGATCGGTAAATCAGCCATCGTGTTACTCGTCAGGGTCACGGGTGCCGGCCGCCAGCCATCCCCGTGCGGCGGAGCACAGCATGATTTGGATGCAGGGGGGAGGAACCTTAGCGCGTAACACGGGCCCGCGACAATGGGCAAAGCCGGGTTTAATCCAGCACTGGCTGCACAAAAGTCTCTCGGGCGAACTCGCCGGCATGGCGCGAGATCCACTCGCGGGCCAATGTGTCGAGTTGCGCAGGTGTGGGCTCGGCGTCTTCGTGCAAGCGGCAGTAGCGTTCGATCTGGCACACTTGTTCGCCCATTCGCGCGCCAAACAAAGCGTGTTCATCGGTAAACGAGATGCCGATGCGATAACCATTTTCCACCTTGCGACACCAGGCCACATAGCCCGGATATCGGGCGCTGGCGCCCAGTGACGGGATGCGCAAATCCACGGCAGTGCCCTGGCGCCAGGCACGCGGGCAATTGCAGGCGACGCCGCCCAGGCCGATAGTGTGCAGGCGTTGGCGGGGAATGGCGGGAGCGGGACGTTGGATTAACTCGACAGCGACATCATCAGGGTGAGGTAAAAAACGACCCATGTACACGGACTCCGAGCACCGTCCAATTGACGGCGGTGGCAGCAGTATAGTGAAGGAACAGGAATTGACCGACCTGGATATTGACCAGCAATTGCTGGGATTGCCAGGTATTTCGCTCGTGGTGTTTACAAGCGTAGGCTGCTCCAGTTGCCGCTGGGCACGCCAGCAATTGCCCGGCTGGCGTTTGCCGGTGGACCGTGTGTGCTGGGTGGATGCCGGCCACAATGGCGGTGCGGTCGAGCGCTACCAGATCTTTCATTTGCCCGCATTGTTCGTGGTGTGCGAGGGTGAATTCTTCGGGCAATTACAGACACGTCTCACACTTGCCGACCTGACCGACGCCGTGAATCAAGCACTTACCCGCATCCCGGAGGATTTACCATGACCGCAGTTGCACCCAAGTCGCCACGCATTGGCATTATCGGCACCGGTGCCATCGGTGGGTTCTACGGCCTGATGCTGGCGCGTGCCGGGTTTGATGTGCATTTTCTGTTGCGCAGTGAATACGCGGCGGTCAGCGAGCACGGCCTGCACCTGAACAGTACGCTGCACGGCAAATTGCACCTGCACCCGGTGCAGGCCTACGCCCGCGCCGCCGATATGCCGCCGTGCGACTGGTTGCTGATCGGCACCAAATCCACCGGAAACCTGGACCTTGCACCCACGATCGCCCAGGTCGCAGCGCCGGACGCCAGAGTGGTGTTGCTGCAAAACGGCCTGGATGTCGAAGACAGCCTGCGCGAACACCTGCCGCCGTCGCTGCACTTGCTGGGTGGCCTGTGCTATATCGGCGTGCACCGCTCTGCGCCGGGTGTCGTCGAGCATCAGGCACTCGGCCGGGTCAACCTGGGCTATCACAGTGGCAGCGCGGCCAACGATGAAACCCGCCAGAAAGCCATCGTCGAAGAGGGCGCCGCACTGTTTCATACAGCAGGTATCGAATCCCAGGCGATGGCCAATGTGCACCAGGCGCGCTGGCACAAACTGGTGTGGAACGTGCCGTACAACGGTCTTTCCGTGTTGCTCGCCAGTGGCACCACCGCGATGATGGCCGATGAGTCGAGCCGCGAATTGATCCAGGCGTTGATGGCCGAAGTGGTGAAGGCCGCTCACGCCTGCGGTCACGAGATTCCCGCAAGCTACGCTGAGCAGATGTTCGCCATGACCGAAACCATGGACGACTACCTGCCCAGCATGTACCACGACCACGTACACAAACGCCCGCTGGAACTGGAGGCGATTTACGCCCGGCCGCTCGCGGCTGCCAAAGCGGCGGGTTGCGAATTGCCACGTATGCAGGCGCTGTATCAGGCCTTGAGCTTTATTGATCGGCACACTCGCTGAGGTGTGCGCTGACTCGGGGGAGATAGCATGGCAAAGGGACTGGGAGACAAACTGGTGCTGGCGATTTCGTCGCGAGCACTGTTCGACCTGAGCGACAGCCACAAGGTCTACCTGGCCGAAGGGGTTGAGGCGTACCGCAAATACCAGATCGAGCACGAGGAAGAAACCCTCGAACCTGGCGATGCGTTTCCGTTGGTGAAGAAACTCCTGAGCCTCAACGCCAGCCTGGGCCGTGCGCGGGTTGAGGTGGTGCTGGTGTCACGCAACAGCGCCGACACCGGCCTTCGGGTGTTCAATTCGATCCAGCATTACGGCCTGGATATTTCCCGCGCCGCCTTCGTCGGCGGGCGCAGCCCCTATCCTTATCTGGCCGCGTTTGGTTGCCATCTGTTTCTGTCGACCCATGCTGAAGATGTGCGCAGCGCACTGGATGCCGGCTTTGCAGCGGCGACGATTTTGTCGGGCGGGGCGCGGCGGGCGTCGAGTGACGAACTGCGCATCGCCTTCGACGGCGATGCCGTGCTGTTTTCCGACGAGTCGGAGCGTGTCTATCAGGCGGGCGGCCTCGAAGCATTTTTGACCAACGAACGGGAATCGGCACGCGAGCCTTTGCACGGCGGCCCGTTCAAAGGGTTCCTGGCGGCACTCAACCTGTTGCAGCGCGAGTTCGCCGATGAGGCCTGCCCGATCCGCACGGCCTTGGTCACTGCGCGCTCGGCGCCGTCCCACGAGCGGGTAATACGCACCCTGCGTGAATGGGATATCCGCCTGGACGAGTCTTTATTTCTTGGCGGCCTGGATAAATCCGCGTTTCTGGAAGCGTTTGGCGCCGATGTGTTTTTCGATGACCAGGCCGGACATTGTGAGAGAGCCAACGAGGTGGTCGCCACCGGGCATGTGCCCCATGGCATCAGCAATGAGTTGAAAATCCAGGCCGAGCCCTGAGTCGAACTTTGCGAGGCGCTGCTAAGCTCACTCAATCTCCGCCATCCTGGCCGTCCAGGAGGTTTTATGATTCGTTCGATGCTGTACGCCACCGACCTTGGTCTGTACGCGCCTTATGTGATGCACCATGCGCTGGCACTGGCCCGAACGTTTAAAGCAGATTTGTATGTGGTTCATGTGGTCGAGCCGATCGGGCTGTTCGCCGAATCGGTGTTGCACAGCTACCTTGATGAGAAGGCCTTAAGTGAGTGGCAAAGCCAGGGGCTGACCAGGGTGATGGCCACGATCGAGCAACGGGTGCTGGACAGTTTTCGCGAGGAGTTGGGAGACGGGGAGCAGGACTTGCAGTTGATTCGCTCGGTGCGGGTGATTCAGGGGGACCCGTGCGAGGTGATTCTCGACCAACTGCGCAAACTTTCCGTCGACCTGTTGATCGTAGGGAGTCATAGCCATGCAACCGCAGCGGCTACTCCGCTCGGACGCACCGCTGCACGGGTGTTGCAACTGTCCACGGTGCCGGTTTATCTGGTGCCCTCTTTACAGCGGCGACGCGGCAATGATGGTGACAGGTAAAAAACGATAAAAAGTTCTAGATTTATCCGTATTACCTTTAATATAGTTATATACCGTCGCTGATACCCGTGGCGTCTATCCGCTTTGAGGGACACATATGAAGCTTCAACAACTGCGCTACATCTGGGAAGTGGCGCACCACGACCTCAACGTTTCCGCTACCGCTCAAAGCCTCTACACCTCGCAACCCGGTATCAGCAAGCAGATCCGCCTGCTCGAAGACGAGCTGGGCGTTGAAGTATTCGCCCGCAGCGGCAAACACCTGACCCGCGTCACTCCGGCCGGTGAGCGCATCATCACCACCGCCGGCGAGATCCTGCGTAAAGTTGAAAGCATCAAGCAGATTGCCCAGGAATTCTCCAACGAGAAGAAAGGCACCCTGTCCATCGCCACCACGCACACCCAGGCACGTTATGCATTGCCGCCGGTGATCCGCGACTTCATCAAACAGTACCCTGACGTGGCATTGCACATGCACCAGGGTTCGCCGATGCAGATCGCCGAAATGGCCGCTGACGGCACCGTCGATTTCGCCATTGCCACCGAAGCCCTGGAGCTGTTCGGCGACCTGGTGATGATGCCGTGCTACCGCTGGAACCGTTGCGTGGTCGTGCCGCAAGGTCACCCACTGGCCAAGCTGCCGAAGCTGACCCTCGAAGCCCTGGCTGAATACCCGATTGTGACCTACGTGTTCGGTTTCACCGGCCGTTCCAAGCTCGACGAAGCGTTCAGTCACCGGGGCCTGACGCCTAAGGTGGTGTTCACCGCAGCCGACGCCGACGTGATCAAAACTTACGTGCGCCTGGGCCTGGGTGTGGGCATCGTCGCCAAAATGGCGGTCGACACCAACCTCGACAAAGACCTGGTCGTGCTCGACGCGAGCGAGCTGTTCGAGTCCAGCGTGACCAAGATCGGTTTCCGTCGCGGCACGTTCCTGCGTGGCTTCATGTGCGATTTCATCGAGAAATTCGCGCCGCACCTGACCCGCGAAATCATGGCCAAGGCGATCCAGTGCCACAACAAGCAGGAACTGGAAGAACTCTTCGACGGCGTGGAACTGCCTGTTCACTAATACCTTACGCATTCATGTGGCGAGCGGGCTTGCCCCGCGTTGGGTTGCGAAGCGGCCCCAAAACCAGCGACCGAGGAGTATCTGACTCATCGCACTCTGCCTTTTTAGGGTCGCTTCGCAACCCAACGCGGGGCAAGCCCGCTCGCCACAGGGATAGTATTCGCCGGTATCAGCCAGATATGGCGGGTTTCCAAAGACCTTGAAAGGGCTGCTACTTAGCCTCGGTAACCGTAAAGTGTTGCCGAGCGCCCGCCACCAGAATTTCCACCTCATCCCCCTCAAACTTCCCCAGCAGGCTTTTGCCCAACGGCGAGCGTGGGGTAATGACGGTCACCGGTTGCCCCACCACATCGATCTTCAAACCCGCGGCATCCGGCGCGAGAAACAGCCACTGTTCGCGACCGTTCTCGTCCTCCAGGCCCAGTAGCGTGCCCACCTCGATGCCGCGCTGATCATCGTAGGCCCCAAGCTGCATATTCTGGCACAGCGCCAGCGACTGCTTGATCTCCTCGACGCGCTTGGCTTGCCCGGCCGCCAGATAGGAAGCCTCCAGCCCCAACGTGTCGTATTTGTTTTCCGCGATGTTTTCTTCGTGGGTCGCGGTTTCGTAGGCGGTCTGTGCAGCGCGCTGGGCGATGTCGAGATCGACGCTGAGCTTCTCCAGCACACGCTGGTGAACGGTGTGTTTATTCATGGTCATCAATCGCAGAATTGCAGGACATTGGCCCGGGTTTTTTCATTGGGCGCGTTCTGGTCCTGTTGCAGCCAGAACTGGCATTTGGGGTTGGACAGGTTGCGCGCGTTGTTGCGCGCCTGATCCAGGCTTTGCTGTTGCTCCTGCTTGCGCTGGTTTTCCTGATACTGCTCGAACATACGGTTCGGCGGCTCCGGCGCAACGACGGCGGGCTTGCCCAATTGCTGAACGGCCTGCGCCACGGGGGCCAGGCTTTGCGGGAACAGGTAGCGCGAGGCCAGCCAGGTAGTCAGCACGATGGCGATAAACCCGAGCCAGATGCCAAGCGCGATGGCTAAACACAATTTGAAAAGCGACAGCGGACGGTCAGACATGGCGGCCTCCTGGCAGGCATTTGCGGCGTGGCGACGATTGTCGCACAGCCACTGTGCAGAATAATCGCGATCAAGCCTTCTGCATCGGCGCATTTATGCGGACAATCAAGCCTTTGAGTGTTGGAGCCCGGAATGAAAGCCCGCTGGGATATTTTTTGCAGCGTCGTCGATAACTTCGGCGACATCGGCGTGACCTGGCGCCTGGCCCGGCAACTGGTGGTGGAGCAGGGGTGCGACGTGCGTTTGTGGGTCGATGATCTGCGAGCGTTCGAGCGTATGTGCCCCGAGATCGACGTGAGGCTGAGCCAGCAATGGCAAGAGGGCGTCGAGGTTCGTCATTGGCCGGCCGAGTGGCCTCACACACCGTCCGCCGACGTGGTAATCGCCGCCTTTGCCTGCCAGTTGCCGCCCTCCTATATGGAAGCGATGGCCGCGTGTGAACGCACGCCGCTGTGGATGAACCTGGACTATCTCAGCGCCGAAGACTGGGTGGTCGGTTGCCATCGCCTGCCGTCGGTGAAGTTCAAGGGCGTGCAGAAGTACTTCTTTTTTCCGGGCTTTCGTGCAGGCACCGGCGGATTATTGCGTGAGGCGGGCCTGTTGGAGGCGCGTCAGGCATTTCAACAAGACGCTGTCGCGCAGCAACAATTCCTGCAAACCCTGGGCGTGTTTCCTGCAGCGGGTGCGCGGCTGATGTCGTTGTTTGCCTACGAAAACGCGAGTCTTGGCAGTTGGCTGGACGTGATGGCGACGGACGGGCGTGCCACTCATCTGCTGGTGCCGGAAGGGCGCATCCTCGGCGACGTGCAGCGCTGGCTGGGTGTGGAAGGGCTGGTGGCAGGGGACATCCATCAACGTGACGCGCTGACCGTGCAGGTCATTGCGTTCGTGCGTCAGGAGCAATATGACCGCCTGCTGTGGTGCTGCGACTTCAATGCCGTACGCGGCGAAGACTCGTTCGTGCGCGCTCAATGGGCTGGGCGACCGTTGTTATGGCATATCTATCGCCAGGACGAAGACATCCACCTGGACAAGCTCGATGCGTTCCTGGCGCTGTACACCGCCGCGTTATCCCCGGCTGCACGGGTGGCCCTGATGGCGTTCTGGCAAGCCTGGAACACGGATGGCGATATGGCACAACCGTGGAAAATGCTCTTGGAACACTGGCCTGAGGTCAGTCAGCACGCCGAATCGTGGTGTCTGGAACAAGGCTTGCAGGCCGATCTTGCGACGGCGCTGGTACAGTTTTATGAAAGTTGGATATGATACGCCACCTTGATTTTTGTAAATCCCATCCAAATTTCGGATATATGCAATGAAAACTGGTAAAGAACTGAAACCCGGTACAGTGATCCGTCTTGAAAACGACCCTTGGCTGGTTCAGAAAGCTGAGTTCACCAAGTCTGGTCGTAACAGCGCAATCATGAAGACCAAGCTGAAGAACCTGCTGACCGGTTACAAGACCGAGATCGTTTACAGCGCCGACGACAAACTGGACGACGTGATCCTCGACCGCAAGGAAGCGACTCTGTCCTTCATCAGCGGCGACACTTACACGTTCATGGACACCTCCGACTACACCATGTACGAGCTGAACGCTGAAGATATCGAAGCCGTTCTGCCGTTCATTGAAGAAGGCATGGAAGACGTCTGCGAAGCTATTTTCTTCGAAGAGCGCCTGGTTTCCGTAGAGCTGCCGACCACCATCGTGCGTCAGGTTGACTACACCGAAGGTTCCGCTCGCGGCGACACTTCGGGCAAGGTGATGAAGCCTGCCAAACTGAAAAACGGTACCGAACTGGCCGTTGCAGATTTCATCGAAATCGGCGACCTGATCGAGATCGACACCCGCGAAGGTGGTTCGTACAAAGGTCGCGCCAAGAAGTAATTCTGGCCAAACCGTACGAATGAAAAAGCCCGACCATGAGTCGGGCTTTTTTGTGGGCGTCGATTAATCAGACGGTCACGTGCAGGCGCACATCAACGTTGCCGCGGGTGGCGTTGGAGTACGGGCAGACCTGGTGAGCGGCGTCGACCAGGCTTTGTGCGTCGTCCTGGGTCAGGCCTGGCAGGCTGATGTTCAGGTCGATGTCCAGACCGAAACCGCCGGGGATTTGACCGATGCCAACGTGGGCAGTGATCGAAGCGTCATCCGGGATTTTGCGTTGGGTCTGGCTGGCGACAAATTTCAGTGCGCCGATGAAGCACGCCGAGTAGCCGGCGGCGAACAGTTGTTCCGGGTTAGTGGCCTGGCCACCGGCACCGCCCAGTTCTTTGGGGGTGGAGAGTTTGACATCGAGGATATTGTCGCTGGAAACAGCACGACCATCACGGCCGCCGGTGGCGGTGGCTACTGCGGTATAGAGAGTTTGCATGGCATTTTCCTCAGGGTTATAAGCGCTAAATGTTTGCGCGCTAAGTAGTTGGTGAGGTGAATGTATAGCGCTAATGTTTAGTGCGCAAGATAAATTTAAAGATTATTTTTTCGAGCGGATTTGCTGGCTCACCACAAAGCACTGTGGGAGCTGGCAAGCCAGCTCCCACAGTGGATTTTGTGTGGCCGGATTATCGCGTCAGAGGCTGGACTGCAAATTGGCGCGCAGCGCGATCAGGTCGCCTTGCAGCTTGCGCAACTGCTCCAGCTCAAGGCCGCTGGCGCCGAGAATGCATTGCGGAATACCCATCGCCTTGTCCTGCAACGCGCGGCCAGCGGCGGTGAGTTCCACCACCACCACGCGCTCGTCTTCACGGCTGCGAGTACGGCTAAGCAGGCCTTCTACTTCAAGGCGCTTGAGCAGAGGCGTAAGCGAGCCCGGATCCGTCAGCAACCGGCTGCTGATTTCTCCGACCGTCAAACCATCCTCTTCCCACAGCACCATCATGGCCAGGTACTGCGGGTAGGTCAGGCCGAGTGCCTGCAACAGGGGCTTGTAGACCTTGGTCATCAGCAGTGAGGTGGAATGCAGAGCGAAGCACAGCTGGTTGTCCAGCATCAGGGATTCGCACGGGTCGGGGTTTTTACTCATGGCAGTGCCTTAAAAAAGCGTGTCTGGGCTGGAATCTAGCGGGCAAACCTTTAATGCGCCAGATAATTCTGGCCGGACGGTCAGACCAAGCCGCTTTGCAGCGCCAGATCCCACGGTGGAACGGGGCTGAAGCGCGATTTCAGGTATTCCAGCAGCAGCTGGCTACGCGCATTGGCGTGTTGTTCCAGGCGCAGCGCATAAATGCCGCTGGTTTCCGGGCTTGGCAGGCCGTCTTCGCAAAACAGCGGCAGCAACTCGCCGCGCACCAGATATTCACTGGCCAGCCACGTGGGCAGATGGGCGATACCCAAGCCGGCGAGGGCACCGCAAAGCAGCGCTTCGGCGTTGTTGGCGCTCATGCGAATGCGCTTGGGGCGATACGTGGCGCGGCGCCCGTCGAGCTCAAAGCGCCAGGCGAACATTGGCGCCAGGCCGTCCCAATCCAGGCCGTCGTGGTCGCTCAGTTCGTGAGGATGGGTGGGTGTGCCACGGTTTTTCAGATACGCCGGGCTGGCGCAAGCGATGCGTACGATACTGGCCAGGGGCGTGGCGATCAGCCGGGTGTCGACGATGTGCCCCGCGCGCAACACCAAGTCGACCTTGCCCAAGTGCGCGCCCTGCATATCGACAAAGCTGTCGATCAAATGCAGGTGCACATCCAGCCCCGGGTACACATTCAAAAAGTCCGCAATCACGGGGGCCAGATGCCGTCGACCAAACGCCGCCGGCGCATCCACACGAATCAAGCCCTCCGGCGCATGGCTGAGGGAAACCGCCTCGGCTCGAGCCAATTGCAGCTCGCTGACGATCCGCCGCGCGCGTTCGGCGAAGGCCAGGCCCGCCGGGGTCGGCACCACGGCGTGAGTACTGCGCTGAAACAAGCGGCTGCCCACTGAGCTTTCCAGACTGTCGATACGCCGGGCCACAGCCGAGGGGGTCAGCGGATGGCGTCGCGCGGCGGCGGAAAAACTGCCGGTCTCCAGTACGTCAAGAAACAGGCCGAGCTGGTCGGTCAAGGCATTCGGGTTCATGGGCGCGCGCTTATGCAGGATTGGCACAGCCATTGTGCGTTGCTGTGCGTTTCCGCACCAGAGCCGACTGCGTAGCATGAGCGGCCTGGGATTTGTGGAGTAGCGCGCGGTGTTGGATTTAGTGATTTACCTGGTATTGGGCGCGGCTCTCGGCACCGTCGGCGGCCTGTTTGGCATCGGCGGCGGGCTGATCGCCATCCCCGTACTGGGCGTGTTGTTCGGCCTCGATCAGCAACTCGCCCAAGGCACCGCCCTGGTGATGGTCGTGCCCAACGTGATGCTTGCCCTGTGGCGTTACCACCAGCGCAACCGCATCGAATTGCGCCACGCACTGCCGTTGGGCGTAATGGGTTTCAGCTTTGCCTGGCTGGGTTCGATCTGGGCGGTTGGCCTGGATGCAGGTGCGATGCGCATCGGCTTTATCGCGTTTTTGCTGACGCTGTCGGCTTACAACCTGTTGCGCATGTTCACTCGCAATGCGCCGCCAACCGCCGAGATGCGTTATTCCTGGCCCTGGCTCGGCGTGCTGGGCGCCGCCTCCGGCTCTATGGGTGGCTTGTTTGGCGTGGGCGGCGCGGTGGTCGCCACGCCGGTGCTGACGAGCCTGTTCGGCACTACTCAGGTCGTCGCGCAAGGTCTGTCCCTGGCCTTGGCGCTGCCTAGCACAGGCGTGACCCTCGTCACCTACGCCTGGCACCACGAGGTCGACTGGATGATTGGCATGCCCCTGGCCGTCGGCGGCCTGCTGAGTATCAGCTGGGGCGTAAAAGTCGCTCACGCGCTGCCGGAGCGAGTGCTGCGCGGCCTGTTCTGTGGCTTTCTGGCGATCTGTGCGGTGATGTTGACGTTTAAAGTCTGAAGCCTTCGAGGATGTATTGCGCCAGGCAATCAGTAATCGGCGACGTCATCGCCGGGTTGCGCAACAAGCGCAGGTTCATCGACGGCAGTGGCGGAAAACCTTCGGCGCTCCCGAGTACGCGCAAGTCTTCGTTCACCAGGCTTTCCATGCTGGCCATAATCGCCAAGCCGGAGCTGACCACCGCCTGGATCGCCGCCACGTTGGAGCTGTGATACGCCAAGCGATAGTCCCGCCCAACTGCATCCAGTGCCGCGCGGGTCCACTGGCTGCAAAAGCTTTCTACGCCGGAAACTGCCAGAGGCAGGGAATCGTGCTCGTCCAGACAAAAACAGGGCGACGCTACCCACACCATGCGCTCGGAGCGCAACAACTCGCCGATTTCAACCCCCGGCTCACGGCTGATCACCGTCAACGCCAGGTCGCGGCGCTGCATCAGCACCCGTGACGACTCACAATGCATCTCGATCTGGATCAACGGGTAGGCTTTGGAAAACCGCTTGAGAATCCCCGGCAAAAACCGCATCACGTAGTCATCCGGCGTGCCGATGCGCACCAGCCCGACCATATGCGGCTCGCGCAGGGTGTTGAACACCTCACTGTGCAGTTTCAGGATGCGCCGCGCATAACCCAGCAGCACCTGGCCCTCGGGCGTCAGCCGAACCTGGCGCCCGTCGCGCTCAAACAGCTTGCGCTGCAGCACGTCTTCTTCCAGGCGCTTCATCTGCATGCTCACTGCCGATTGGGTGCGGTTGACCACTTCACCAGCACGGGTAAAACCGCCCAGATCGGCGATGGCAACGAAGGTGCGCAGCACTTCCGTGTCGATACTCGGGTAGCCAGACAATTGATCAATCTCCGAGATGTATTGCATAAGAAACATTCGTTGGATTGATCATAAGGCAGGCCACACACTCGCGTCATCCCCACTGGAGGGCGAGAAGATGAAAGGTCAGACAGGTTTTGTGTCGATGGCGAAGCGTCCGTTTTCCGGGCTGTTACACACAATTGCGCGTTGGCAGACGTTGCATCAGGAACGCCGGTTGCTGGCGAGTTTGAATGACAACGCGCTCAAGGACATCGGGCTCAATCGCAGCGAAGTCGAGCAGGAGCGCCACCTGCATTTCTGGCAAGACCCGATGCGAAAATGACCGGCGATGGAGTAGGGTGGTCGGCGCGCTCACACGGAGAATCGCATGCCCGCCGACCTGTTTTTTTCACTCAAGCAAGCACGCCGCATGGCGCTGGCGGCCCAGGGGTTTTCCGGGCGCCAGCCGCCTGCGTTGATCAAGGCTGCGCAGCTCAACCGGTTGATTGATCGCCTGGGTGTGTTGCAGATCGATTCGGTCAACGCCGTGGTGCGCTCCCATTACCTGCCGTTGTTTTCCCGTCTCGGCAGTTATTCCCCCTTGATCCTTGAACAAGCCGCCTGGAGCCAGGGCCGGCAGCGTTCGCTGTTTGAATATTGGGGGCATGAGGCGTCTTTGTTGCCCATGGCGCTGTACCCGTTGATGCGTTGGCGCATGGAAAGGGCAAAGCTGGGGCAGGGGATTTACTCGCAGATGGCGCGCTTTGGCCGTGAGCAACAGGCCACGATCCAGCGTGTGTTGCAGACGGTTGAGCAGCAAGGCGCATTGGGCGCGGGGAGTTTATCGACCCGCGAAGAACGCGCCGGGCCTTGGTGGGACTGGAGTGATGAAAAACACGCGCTGGAATGGCTGTTTGCCGCAGGCTTGGTCACCGTCGCCGGGCGGCGCGGGTTTGAGCGGCTGTATGATTTGCCGGAACGGGTAATCCCCGGCGAGATTCTTCAACACGCTCCGTTAACTGAAGCCCAGGCGCAACGCGGTTTGTTGTTGCACAGTGCGACGGCGTTGGGCGTGGGTACCGAAAAAGACCTGCGCGATTACTTTCGCCTGGACCCCGCAGACAGCCGCAATCGCCTCGCCGAACTGGTCGAAGACGGCCAGTTGTTCACGTGCCAGGTTCAGGGCTGGAGAGCCCCGGCGTTCTGCCTGCCCGAGCCGAAAGTGCCACGCAAGGTGCCAGCCAGTGCGTTGCTGTCGCCGTTTGATTCGTTGATCTGGGAGCGCAGCCGCACCGAGCGGCTGTTCGATTTTCGCTACCGGCTGGAGATCTACACCCCGCAACACAAGCGGGTGTACGGCTATTACGTGTTGCCGTTTTTGCACAATGAACGGATCGCTGCGCGCATCGATTTGCGCGCTGAGCGTGCGAACGGGCGGTTGGCGGTGCATGCGGTGCACGAGGAGGCGCCGGGGCTGGATGAGGAAGGGATGCAGGCGTTGGCGTTGAATCTGCTGCAGATGGCCAATTGGCTGGGGTTGGAGCAGGTACAGCTCAACTGCCAGCGGCCGAGTGCTGACCGGCTGAGGGTGGCAATGCTGCAGGTTTGAAGTGTTGTGGCAAGCGGGCTTGCCACAACAAGCACCCTCGCCACAACAGGCTCGCTAGCCACAGGCCTTGTTGTCGGGCCTTAGCGCTTGACCTGTTTCAACGTCTCGGCAATCAAAAACGCCAGCTCCAGCGACTGATCGGCGTTCATCCGCGGGTCGCAATGGGTGTGGTAGCGGTCTGACAAACCGTCTTCAGTAATCGGCCGCGCGCCGCCGATGCACTCGGTGACGTTCTGCCCGGTCATCTCGATATGAATCCCGCCGGCATAGCTGCCTTCGGCCTGATGCACCTGGAAGAATTCCTTCACTTCACCAAGAATCTGCGCGAAGTCGCGGGTCTTGTAACCGCTGCTGGCCTTGATGGTGTTGCCATGCATCGGGTCCGAACTCCACAGCACCTGCTTGCCCTCGCGCTGCACGGCGCGAATCAGGTTTGGCAGGTGGTCGCCAACCTTGCCGGCGCCCATGCGTGCGATCAGGTTGAGGCGGCCAGGGTCGTTGTCCGGGTTGAGGATGTCGATCAGGCGGATCAGGTCGTCGGGGTTCATGCTCGGGCCGACTTTAACGCCGATCGGGTTGTTCACCCCGCGCAGGAATTCAACGTGGGCGCCGTCCAACTGACGGGTGCGGTCGCCGATCCACAGCATGTGGGCCGAGCAGTCGTAGTAGTCGTTGGTCAGGCTGTCGCGGCGCACGAAGGCTTGCTCGTAGTTGAGCAGCAGCGCTTCGTGGGCGGTGAAAAAGCTGGTTTCGCGCAGTTGCGGCGAGCTGTCCATGCCGCAGGCGCGCATGAAGGCCAGGGTTTCGTCGATGCGGTCCGCCAGCTGGCTGTATTTTTCGGCCAGCGCGGAGTTGGCGATGAAGTCCAGGTTCCACTTGTGCACTTGGTGCAGGTCGGCGAAACCGCCCTGGGCAAAGGCGCGCAGCAGGTTAAGGGTCGCGGTGGACTGGTGGTAGGACTGCAGCAGGCGGTCCGGGTCCGGCACGCGGCTTTTGAGGTCGAAGCCGATGCCGTTGACAATGTCGCCACGGTAGGCGGGCAGGGTCACGCCGTCGATGGTTTCATCGTTGGCCGAGCGCGGCTTGGCGAACTGGCCGGCCATGCGCCCGACTTTCACCACCGGGCAGCCGGCGGCGAAGGTCATCACGATGGCCATCTGCAACAGCACCTTGAAGGTGTCGCGGATCTTCGCGGCGGAGAACTCGGCAAAGCTTTCGGCGCAGTCGCCGCCCTGTAACAGGAAGGCGCGACCCTGGGTCACTTCGGCGAACTGACGGCGCAACTCGCGGGCTTCACCGGCAAACACCAGTGGCGGGTAGCTGGCGAGGTTTTGTTCCACTTGCAGCAAGTGCGCAGCGTCCGGGTACTGGGGTTGTTGCTGGATCGGCAGGGCGCGCCAGCTGTCGGGGCTCCAGGGTTGGCTCATCATGAACTCGATAGGGTGATTGACGGTCGGGCGCCAATGTTATCAGCAATTAGTGCGTGACCTGCTGCCGCCGGTTGGCCGACAATCGCGCCTTTGCCCTGCGGTAAACCCTTTAGGAGTCGTGATGACCGAAGAGCGTGTCGAGCGCCTGTTGGCCGAGGTCCATGATGACTTCGGCATGATCCGCGTGCTCGAAGTGGCCGACTATCGTTTTCTCGAATTTGGCGACGCCATCGAGCAAAGCTGTGTGTTCACCGCCGACCCAAGCTGGCTGGAATACGACTATACCCGCGCGATGCTGATTGGCGCCTTGTGCCACGAGCTGCCGGAAAGCGCGTTGTTCCTCGGTTTGGGGGCTGGCACGTTGACTCAGGCCTGCCTCAAGTTCCTGCCGCTGGAAGACGTCGAAGCCATCGAACTGCGCCCTGACGTACCGCGCCTGGCCATTGAATATTTGGGCCTGGATGACGACCCGCGCTTGTACATCCGCATTGGCGACGCCCTGCAGTTGCTGGATACCGCCGAATCCGCCGACCTGATTTTCGTCGATCTCTATACCGACGTCGGGCCTGGCGTGGGGCACCTGGCCTGGACGTTTCTGGAAAACTGCCAGAAGAAGCTCAACCCCGGCGGTTGGCTGGTGATCAACCAGTGGGCGACCGACGACGGCAAACCGTTGGGCGCGGCGTTGTTGCGTGGCTTGTATCACCGCCATTACTGGGAGCTGCCGGTGAAGGAGGGCAATGTGATTTTGTTGGTGCCTTCGGAGCTGGACCAAGAGCTGGACATTGATGCGCTGTCGGCCCGCGCAGAGGGATTGGCGCCGCAGTTGGGCTATTCGTTGCAGGGGTTGATAAAGGCCATCCGGCCGGCAACTTAGTTGGCTGTTCTGACGCCTTCGCGGGCAAGCCCGCTCCCACAGGAGAATGCATTCAACAGGAAAATGCATTTCAAATGTGGGAGCGGGCTTGCCCGCGATGAGGCCCGCACAGCCCACTCAAATCCCTTTAAACACCCCCGGCCGCTTTTCAATTATCGCCCGCACACCTTCCTTGGCGTCTTCACTGTTCAGCAATTTTTCCACCATCACCTGCAGCCCCGCCGCCGCGACGGCCTCACCTTCCATGCGCGCCTGACGCGCCGACATCAACGTGGCCTGCACGCCCAGCGGCGCCTGGCGGGCGATCCGGTTAGCCAGTTCAATCGCGCGCGGCAGCAAGTCTTCACTGGCCATCACCTCCTGAACCAGGCCCAACCGCAAGGCTTCATGCGCATCAAACTCGTCACCGGTGAGCAACCAGCGCATGGCATTGCCCCAGCCGGCGATCTGATGAAAGCGCAATGTCGCGCCGCCAAACGGAAAGATCCCACGCTGCACTTCCATCTGCGCAAAGCGCGTGTTGCTCGCGCAAATATTGATATCCGCCGCCAGCATCAACTCGATACCGATGGTCAGGCAGTATCCTTTGGCTGCCACGATCACTGGCTTGCTGACCCTGGGGCCGGCGAACACGCCCCACGGATCGCAGCCGCCCAGCGGCGGCTGCCAGCCTCCCGACATCACCGCGCTGACATTCGCCAAGTCCAGCCCGGCGGTGAAATGGTCACCGTGGGCGAACACCACAGCCACCCGCGCGTCGGCATTTCGATCAAATTCGCCATAGGCCAGGCTCAGTTCATTGAGCAAATCCAGATCGAAGGCGTTGCGCTTGTGGACGCGGTCCAGGCCCAGCAGCAAGACATGGCCCTGTAATTCACGACTGACGCGACTGCTGCTGGCTTGATTCATCGGGTTTGCCCTCGGTTGCGGGTTGGGGTTTTAGACCAAAGGTCTCTATCGATAGGTGAACCGTTTAAGCTTTATGACCAACATGGCCGGGCCTTTGAAAAATAGACCTTGCCGGTGTTATCTGCAAAGACTGTGATCCAGCGCGGTTTATCAGTGTTTTCCGATAAAAAAAGCTCCCTTTTTGAGGTATTTCCGGTATAGTGCGCGCCGGCCTTTAACCGGGCCGCGTTTAGGTAGCGCAATTCCCCGAAGTCAGCTTCGGCTGCACGTCCGCACAGCGGACTCTCCCTTGACGAATCTTTTTCATTCATTCGTTTTCGCAAATCCCCGCCGACAAAGCAGCCAGGGCGACTCTTGAGTCTCAACACGGCATGCGCAGCTTTGGAGCATGGGTCTTTGCGGATGCACTTAGAGGCAGACCCATGACCCAGGAAACCGGCGGCTTCGCCGCTTTTAATCTTAACCCGAACATTCTTGCTGCCGTCATCGCGACTGGCTACGAAGAACCTTCGGCTATTCAGCAGCAATCGATCCCGATCATCATGGCCGGCCAAGACATGATTGGCCAGGCGCAAACCGGTACCGGTAAAACCGCCGCGTTCGCTCTGCCAATCCTGCACTGCATCGATCCTGCCAAGCGCGAGCCGCAAGCCCTGATCCTGGCGCCAACCCGTGAGTTGGCGCTGCAAGTAGCAACCGCTTTCGAAACCTACGCCAAGCAAATGCCGGGTGTAACCGTTGTGGCCGTTTACGGCGGCGCGCCTATGGGCCCACAACTGAAAGCAATCCGTAACGGCGCACAGATCGTTGTCGCCACCCCGGGCCGTCTGTGCGACCACCTGCGTCGTGACGAGAAAGTGCTGTCGACCGTGAACCACCTGGTTCTCGACGAAGCTGACGAAATGTTGAAGCTGGGCTTTATGGATGACCTGGAAGTCATCTTCAAGGCACTGCCACCGACCCGTCAGACCGTACTGTTCTCGGCCACCCTGCCACAGTCGATCCGTGCCATTGCCGAGCGCCACCTGCGCGATCCGCAACACGTGAAGATCCAGACCAAGACTCAGACCGTTACCGCGATCGAACAGGCTCACCTGTTGGTTCACGCTGACCAGAAGACCTCGGCTGTATTGAGCCTGCTGGAAGTTGAAGACTTCGACGCCCTGATCATGTTCGTGCGCACCAAGCAAGCGACCCTGGACCTGGCCAGTGCCCTGGAAGCCAAAGGCTACAAAGCCGCTGCGCTGAACGGTGACATCGCCCAGAACCAGCGCGAGCGCGTTATCGACTCCCTCAAGGATGGCCGTCTGGACATCGTTGTTGCGACCGACGTAGCTGCTCGTGGTCTCGATGTTCCACGTATCACCCACGTGTTCAACGTTGACATGCCGTACGATCCAGAGTCCTACGTTCACCGTATCGGCCGTACCGGCCGTGCGGGTCGCGAAGGTCGTGCACTGCTGCTGGTGACTCCACGTGAGCGCCGCATGCTGCAAGTGATCGAGCGCGTAACCGGTCAGAAAGTTGCCGAAGTCCGCCTGCCGGATGCCCAGGCAGTTCTGGATGCTCGCATCAAGAAACTGACCAACAGCCTGTCGCCGCTGGTGGCTGACGCTGAATCGACCCACGGCGAATTGCTCGACCGCCTGACCGCCGATATCGGTTGCACCCCGCGTGCCCTGGCTGCCGCCCTGCTGCGCAAAGCTACCAACGGTCAGGCGCTGACCCTGGCTGCGATCGAGAAAGAACGCCCACTGGTTCCGAACAACGCGCCACGCGGTGATCGTCCAGAGCGTACTGGCGACCGTCCAGACCGTGGTGATCGTGAGCGTCGCGCTCCGGTTCCATTGGCTGAAGGCCGTGCTCGTTGCCGTACCGCGCTGGGCGCGCGTGATGGTATCGCTGCCAAGAACCTGCTGGGCGCTATCCTCAACGAGGGTGGCCTGGCACGTGAAGCGATCGGTCGTATCCAGGTACGTGACAGCTTCTCCCTGGTGGAGCTGCCGGAAGATGGTCTGGAAAAACTGCTGGCCAAGTTGAAAGACACTCGCGTTGCGGGCAAGCAGCTGAAGCTGCGTCGCTATCGCGAAGATTGATCTGCCTTTTGGGCTGATTGATCGCACATGAAAAATCCCCGACTGGTTCGGGGATTTTTTTTGCCTGATTTTGGATCAGCACTCGGTCAACTGTGGGAGCTGGCTTGCCTGCGATGGCGGCGTAACAGTGAAAAACATGCTGACTGAACCACCGCCATCGCAGGCAAGCCAGCTCCCACAAGGGGGTATGCGTTTCGTTAGCCGAAGCGGTAAATGTCCATCCCCAGCGCACCCATGGTGAACCCTTGGTGCGCCACGCTGAAATCACCCCCAGCGCCACGCGCAAAGTACAGCGGCAGCAAATGCTCATCGCTAGGATGATTGCGCACCGCATGGGGCGCCTGACGACGGTAATCGTGCAAGGCCGCCTCATCATTGGCGGCGAGTTTATCCACCACCCAATCCCTGAAGTCCCGCGCCCAAGGCTCAATACTCTCAGGCTCGGCGTGCCAGTTCAGCTCACCCAGGTTATGGGTAATGCTCCCGGAACCAATCAACAGCACACCGCGTTCGCGCAGGCTGGCCAGGGCGCTGCCGACACGTGTCTGCAGGGCAGGGCCCATGCGACTAGGCAAAGACACCTGAACCACCGGGATATCCGCTGCCGGATACATCAATGACAGCGGCACCCACGTGCCATGGTCAAAGGGGCGCCGGTCATCGACGCGCGCATTCAAACCATCGGTGTGCAGCAGCTCAACAATTTCGCTCGCCAGTGGCGGGTCGCCCGGCGCCGGGTATTGCACGGCGAACAATTCACGCGGGAAGCCGCCAAAGTCGTGCCAGGTTTCTGGCGCAGGGTTGCCGCTGACCAGCAATTCCTGGCTCTCCCAATGAGCCGAGACCACCACAATCGCGTTCGGGCGCGGCAGTTCGGCGGCTAAGCGCTGAAGCGCCGGGCCACTGGCGCCGGGTTGCAGGGCCAGCATGGGCGAGCCGTGAGATATATACAGGCTGGGGAGCATAATGGGTGTCCTGAGCGTTAACATGAGCCCATCTTCAAGCAGATCATTGATCTAAATCTAATATAAGTTTTAGCGCCTTTTGATCGAATTTTCAGGAGGAATTATGGAGCCCAAGTTTTGGCAAGAGCGCTGGGCGCGCAATCAGATCGGCTTTCACCTGCCCGACGTTAACCCGTACCTGCAACGGCATTGGCCACAACTCGCGCTGGCTGAAGGCGCCAGGGTGCTGGTGCCGCTGTGTGGCAAGAGCCTGGATGTGATGTGGTTAGCGAGCCTGGGTCATCGCGTGATGGGGGTGGAGCTGTCGGAGCAGGCGGTGGAGACGTTCTTCAATGAGCAGGGCCTTACGCCACGCATCTCTTGGCAAGGCGCGTTCAAGGTGTATCAGGCTGACTCGATCGAGCTGTGGTGCGGGGATTTCTTTGCGTTGGGCGCAGAAGCTGTTGCCGGTTGCAGTGCTCTCTATGACCGCGCCGCGCTGATCGCCTTGCCGCCCTTGATGCGGGCGCAGTATGCGGAGCATCTGAGTACCTTGCTGGGTTCTGGCTGCCAGGGGTTACTGATCACCCTCGATTACGACCAGGCGCAAAAAGCCGGCCCGCCGTTTGCGGTGATGGATGAAGAAGTTGAGGTGCTGTTTGGGGCTCACTGGGGCCTGAATGTACTGGAGGAGCAGGATATTCTGGGGGAGAGCTGGAAGTTTGTGCAGGACGGCGTTACGCGGTTGGAAGAGCGTGTCTATCAACTGACAAGGTGCTGACCCTGCCATCGCTATCGCGGGCAAGCCCGGCTCCCACATTGACCGAGTTTTTCACAGTTTATGTGAGGCTGGGCAGATCCCTGTGGAAGTCGGGCTTGCCCGCGATGACAATTCAGGCACCCACAAAAAAGGGGCGATCAGATCGCCCCTTCCAGTGTCGCTGCCTCGCTGTCAGCCGCGACGACGCAACGCGTCGATACGCTCTTCCAGCGGCGGGTGGCTCATGAACAACCGAGCCATGCCTTGTTTTATGCCGCCGTTGATGCCAAAAGCGGTCAGGCTGTCCGGCATGTGCACCGGCAAGCCCTGTTCGGAGCGCAAGTGTTGCAGCGCTGCGATCATCGCCCCGGTACCGGCTAGGCGAGCACCGGCTTCGTCTGCGCGGAATTCGCGTTTGCGCGAGAACCACATGGTGATCGCACTGGCCAGAAAGCCCAGCACCACTTCAGCGAAGATGGTCGCCACGAAGTAGGCGATACCGCGGCCGCCTTCGTTTTTGAAGATCACCTTGTCGACGAAGTTGCCGATGATCCGCGCGAAGAACATCACAAAGGTGTTCACCACGCCCTGTACCAGCGCCAGGGTGACCATGTCACCGTTGGCCACGTGGCCGATCTCGTGAGCCAGCACAGCCTTCACTTCATCGTAGGAAAAGCGTTCCAGCATGCCCTGGCTCACTGCAACGAGCGCGTCGTTCTTGTTCCAGCCGGTGGCAAAGGCGTTGGCTTCGTAGGCCGGGAAGATCCCGACCTCAGGCATCTTGATACCGGCTTCGCGGGACAGCTGCTCCACAGTCTGCAGCAACCATTGCTCATGCCGGGTGCGGGGCTGGGTGATGACCTGCGTGCTGGTGCTCATCTTCGCCATCCACTTGGAGATGAACAGCGAGAACAGTGAGCCGGCAAAACCAAAGACTGCACAGAAAACCAGTAGCTGATTGAGGTTCAGATCGACCCCGTTGGCCGCCATGAACCCGTTGAAGCCGAACAGGCTCAGGGTGATGCTGGCAATCAGCACGACCGCCAGGTTAGTGGCCAAGAACAGCAGGATGCGCATCATGGTTGTAGAATTCTCCTCATGCTTAATATGTCGCGTACTGCGGGGTATATAAGGTGCGCCTTGGGGTGATTCAACTGGGCGACTATTTCAAACTGTGTCCTACAGCCTGAATGTAGAGCCCTGAAGGGATTTTCCGAGCTGGAAAGCCAACGGACTTCACCGCGATCTTGCCTCGCCGTCCCGTAATTACAGGGGCTGACCGATCCTTGGTATGCCGCGACAGAGGGGAAGGGGAGAAAGACAGAGAAGTGTTGCCAGATACTCGCTGTACGACCGAATACCGGCCGTACAGCGCAACATCCGTTACTGGCGATAGGACTTGAGGAAGTTGCCGATGCGACCGATGGCCATGTCCAGGTCATCCACACGCGGCAATGTCACCACGCGAAAGTGATCCGGCCACGGCCAGTTGAACGCGGTTCCTTGCACAACCAGCAGCTTTTCCGACAACAGCAGGTCGAGCACGAACTTCTCGTCGTTGAAAATCGGGCAGACTTTCGGGTCGATGCGTGGGAAGGCGTACAGCGCGCCCATGGGTTTCACGCAGCTGACGCCCGGAATCGCGTTGAGTAACTCCCACGTACGGTTGCGCTGCTCCAGCAGGCGGCCTTGTGGCAGCACCAGGTCGTTGATGCTCTGGTAGCCGCCGAGGGCGGTCTGGATGGCGTGCTGGCTCGGCACGTTGGCACACAGGCGCATATTGGCGAGCATGTCGATGCCTTCGATGTAGCTCTGGGCGTTGTGCTTTGGGCCGGAGATGGCGATCCAGCCGGAGCGGAAGCCCGCCACGCGGTAAGACTTCGACAGGCCGTTGAAGGTCAGGCACAGCAGGTCCGGCGCCAGGGAGCCCGTGCAGATGTGCACGGCGTCATCGTAGAGGATCTTGTCGTAGATCTCGTCGGAGAACACCACCAGGTTGTGCTGGCGCGCCAGTTCGAGCATGCCCAGCAGCACTTCCTTTGAGTACACGGCGCCGGTGGGATTGTTCGGGTTGATGATCACCAGGGCCTTGGTGTTGGGGGTGATTTTGGCCTTGATGTCGGCAAGGTCCGGGAACCAGTCGGCGCCTTCATCGCACAGGTAGTGCACCGGGTGGCCGCCGGCCAGGGTCACAGCCGCCGTCCACAGCGGGTAGTCGGGCGCTGGCACCAGCACTTCGTCGCCATTGTTGAGCAAGGCTTGCATGGACATCACGATCAGCTCGGACACGCCGTTGCCCAGGTAGATGTCTTCGATGCCGACACCTTCAACCTGCTTCTGCTGGTAGTACTGCATCACGGCTTTACGCGCGCTGAACAGGCCTTTGGAATCGCTGTAGCCCTGGGCGGTCGGCAGGTTGCGGATCACGTCCTGAAGGATTTCATCCGGCGCTTCGAAACCAAAGGGCGCCGGGTTGCCAATGTTCAGCTTGAGGATGCGATGGCCTTCCTCTTCCAGGCGTTTGGCGTGCTTGAGCACTGGGCCGCGAATGTCGTAGCAGACGTTGGCGAGCTTGTTCGATTTGCTGACCTGCATGGCGATGTGATCCTGAAAATGAACGATCCAGACGGTGTGGAGACTACCGTACTGTGAATCCCGCAGGGCCGCCCCCATAAATACGTTTGAATGCCGGTAGCGCGGGTGCCAGACTGGCGTTTTGAAGAGGCGCAATCATACGTGCCGCCTGATCCATGGAAAAGACACAGATCAGGGTTTTTCAGTTGCCGAGGTGTACCGATGGAAAAGCTGCAGAAAACCATTGATGAATGGAAAGCGATGCTCGACCCCGAGCAGTACAACGTGTGCCGCCTCAAAGGCACCGAGCGCCCGTTTTCGGGCAAGTACAATGCCACCAAGACCGACGGCGTGTACCACTGCATCTGTTGTAACGAGGCGTTGTTCGATTCGACCACCAAGTTCGATTCGGGCTGCGGCTGGCCGAGCTTCTACGCGCCGATTGCCGACAGCGCGATGATCGAGATCCGTGACGTCAGCCACGGCATGATCCGCACCGAAGTCACCTGCGCCAAGTGCGACGCGCACCTGGGGCACGTGTTCCCGGACGGCCCTCCGCCGACGGGTTTGCGATACTGCATCAACTCGGTGTGCCTGGACCTCGTGCCGCGCTAGGGCAACCAGCACCCTCCAACTGTGGGAGCGGGCTTGCCCGCGAAGGCGGTGCGTCAGTCTGCGAATAAATTGACTGATACACCGCCTTCGCGAGCAAGCCCGCTCCCACAATTGAATCGAGTAAGAGGGAAGAATGGGTGTAGGGCTATAACGCGCCATCATTGCGGTCAATTAAATTGCACACAATTGAATTGCCTACTATCGTTCCGGTTCTAACTCCTTATTCGAGGCGCTGCCATGAGCAACACCCTGCTGAGCATCCCGTCCACCACCCTCAAGGGCGAGCAAAAGACCTTGGCCGACTTCGCCGGCAAGGCCATTTTGGTGGTCAACACCGCCAGCAAGTGCGGCTTCACCCCGCAGTACAAAGGCCTGGAGCAACTCTGGCAGCAGTACAAGGATCAAGGTCTGGTGGTGCTGGGCTTCCCTTGCAACCAGTTCGGCAAGCAGGAACCCGGTGACGAAGGCGCGATTTCCGAATTTTGCGAGCTGAACTTCGGCGTCAGTTTCCCGCTGTTCAAAAAGATCGACGTAAACGGCAGCGATGCCCACCCGTTGTTCGTGCAGCTGAAAAAACAGGCCCCGGGCCTGCTGGGCTCCAAAGGCATCAAGTGGAATTTCACCAAGTTCCTGATCGGCCGTGATGGCCAGTTGGTCAAGCGTTTTGCTCCGACCACCAAACCCCAGGACCTGACCCAAGAGATTGAAGCCCTGCTCAAATGACCGACGCTCCCCTCGTGTCCCTGTCTCTTGACGATCAGCTGTGTTTCAAGCTCTACGCCGCCTCGCGGGCGGTGACGCGTGCCTACAAGCCAATGCTCGATCAATTGGGCCTGACTTACCCGCAATACCTGGCAATGCTGGTGTTGTGGGAATGGCATGGCGCAGCGCCTGCGCAACCCACGGTCAAGGCCCTGGGTGAGCGGCTGATGCTCGACTCGGGCACCCTGACGCCCTTGCTCAAGCGCCTAGAGCAGCTTGGGCTCGTGAGGCGTCAGCGCAGTGCGCGAGATGAGCGAGAAGTGCACTTGGGGCTGAGCGAGGCGGGCGTGCAGTTGCACGACGAGGCACACCGCCTGAAAACCCGGCTGCTCTGTGACAGCGGCGTCGACCTCAACAGCGCCGACGCCCTGCGCGATGGCCTTGATCAGTTGCTGGCACAGATCAAAGGCTTGTCGTCATAGGCACCCACACGTCGAGCAGGGTTTTGAGTTCCTCGCGGCGAAATGGCTTGGCCAGGTAATCATCCATCCCGGCCGCGCGGCAACGCTCGCGTTCTTCCGACAGTGCGTTAGCGGTCAAGGCGACGATGGGCAGGTCCGGCCAGCGCCCGCTGCGACGAATCTGCCGGCTGGCTTCGTAGCCGTCCATCACCGGCATATTGCAGTCCATCAGCACCATGTCGAAGCGTTGTTCCTCAAGCAGCTTGAGCGCCTCGCCACCATGGGCCGCGACGATCACTTCACACCCCAGCTTGCTGAGCATGCCCTTGGCCACCAGTTGATTGACCGGGTTGTCCTCCACCAGCAGGATGCGCGCCCGGTGCAGGAGGGGCGCGGCGTCCGTTTGAACAGGCTCGAGGATCAACTCCTCGTCGCTGCGCAGGTTGCGTTGCAGAATCTGGTACAGCGCATTGCGGCTCAAGGGGCGCGCCTGTTGCTGCAATGGCCCGAGGGCTGCGACCTCTTCGCTGGGCATGAAGTTGCCATAGGCGGTGACCAGCAGGATTGGCGCCGTAATGCCAGGTCGCAGGCGGAACAGGCATTCCGGGCAATCCGTGATCAACAGGTTGGGGGCTTGCCCATTCAAGTCATCATCGAGCGAGTAAAAGCGTGGAGCCAGCCCCCAATGAGGCAGCAGGGACGTGAGCAACTCGGTCAGCCCGCTACCGGCATGGGTGATGACCATCACGTCGCCTTTGAGCGGCAGTTGTCGGGTAGACGGCAGATGGCTTGGCAGCGGCAAGTCGGCGCAGAACTGGCTGCCAAACCCCACTTCCGAGCTGATGCTCAGGCGGCCCTTCATCGCTTCACACAGGTTATGCGTCAGCGCCAGGCCCAGCCCTGTGCCGCCAAACTGGCGGGTGATGCCCGCGCCCGCCTGGGTAAAGGGCTGAAAGATCTTTACCTGCGCGTCCATGGCGATGCCAATGCCGGTGTCACACACTTCAATGTTCACCCGGTCGTCGCTGGCGCTGAGGCGCACGTCGACGCGGCCGAAACGGGTGAACTTCAGTGCATTGGAAAGCAGGTTGCTGACGATTTGCCGCACGCGGGTCGGGTCGCCGATCACCTGGGCGGGAAACAGCGGGTCAATCAGGCAGGTCAGTTCGACACTCGGCGCAGCGTTCTGCGACAGCAGGTTGGCGGTGTCTTCCACCAATGAGCCGAGGTCGAACGGAATGCGCTCCAGCTCCAGCTGCCCGGCGTCGAATTTGGACAGGTCGAGGATGTCGTTGAGCAACTCCACCAGCACTTTGCCCGAATCATGGGCGATCGACAGTTGCTGGCGTTGCTCGGCATTCAGCGGGCTGTCCAGCGACAGCGCGATCATCCCCAGCAGGCCATTGAGCGGCGTGCGGATTTCATGGCTCATGTTGGCCAGGAACGCCGCTCGCGCCTGGGCCATGCCCACGGCGGTCATCTTCGCGGCTTCCAGTTCCTCGTTGGATTGGCTCAAGCGCTGGTTGCTGGCCTTCAGCTCAAGCGTGCGCGCGGAGACGATATCTTCCAGTTGCCCCAGGTATTCGGTGAGGCGGTCTTCGGCGTTGCGCCGCTGCTGGATTTCGGTTTGCATGTTTTCGAACTGCTGGTTGGCGACGCTGACCAGCACGCCGATTTCATCGTGTTCATGCCCGGGCGGGCAGTCCAGACGGGCCTGCTTGCTGGTGCTCAGCGCCCGAATAATGCGCACCAGTGGTTGCGTCAACATCACGTAGAACAGGCCCAGCAAGATCCCGGTCAGCAACAGGCTGCGGGTAAAGCCATTGAGCAAAGTGATCTCGGCGCGGTGCAGGAAACGGCTGCCGAAGGCATAGGTGTCGACGTCCAGGCGCAACACGCCGAGGGCGTCGTTGGGCATGTGGTTGAGGAACAGGCGGTCCTCAAACTGCCGGTTGGCGCCAAACAGGAAGTCGCTGATGGGCCGGTAGGTACTTTCCTTGCGGGGGCGATTGACGTCGGCCAGCACCACGCCATTGTTATCGACCAGTTGCGCGCGGGTAATCGCCGGGGAGTGCAGCAGGCCGAGGGTCAGTTCCTGGGCAAGTTCGGCATCAATGTTGTAGGCGATCCGTGAGGCCGGGTTATGGCTGATTTCGATCAGCGAGCGGATTTCACGGTTGATGGATGCGTCTTCACTGGCATAATCGATGCCGATTTGGATCAGACTGAGCAGGGTTCCCAAGACGAAACCGACCAGCACAGTCAATCTGGCTTGTTTATAAGACAAGCGGTGGGCGAACTTGATATCCATTGGGTGTTGAACCACTTCACGTTTCCCTTCGCCCGGCAAGCATAGCTGAACATCCACAGGCCCTGGCTTGCCCGGCATGAATCGAATTTTATACGCAGCCTCGTGCGGTCTGCCGCAGGGTTGCCAATACGCCATCTTTTGCAAGAACTTGCCAGAGGAATAATCGTGGATTCTCGATTGAATGCCTTTCTTGAGCGTGCCGACGCCGTACTCGCACGCCTGGAACCCTTGCTGCCCGCGCCGCGCCAGGCCATCGACTGGAACACGTGCCTGGCGGCCCGCTGGCAACGTGAAGGCCGCAGCGGTTTTTTGCTGCCGCTGGAAGTGAGCCTGGACATGCGCCTGTCCGACCTGATCGGCGTCGACAAACAACTTGAAACGCTGGCCCGCAACACCCAGCAATTTCTCGATGGCCTGCCCGCCAACCACGCGCTGCTGTGGGGCTCGCGCGGCACCGGCAAATCGTCGATGGTGCGTGCCTTGCTCGCCCAGCATGCAACGGCAGGCTTGCGCCTGATCGAGATCGAGCGCGACCACCTGGCCGACCTGCCACGGGTGGTCGAGCAACTGATCAAGTTGCCGCAGCGTTTCATTTTGTTCTGCGACGACCTGTCGTTCGAGGCGGGCGAGGGCGATTACCGCGTGCTCAAGAGCGTGCTGGACGGCTCCCTTGAACAGGCGCCGGAAAACGTGCTGTTGTACGCCACCTCCAACCGTCGCCACCTGGTGCCGGAAAACCAGAGTGACAATGACAACTGGAAGCGCGTGGACGGCGAACTGCACCCAAGCGAAGCGGTGGAAGACAAAATCGCCTTGTCCGACCGTTTTGGCTTGTGGCTGTCGTTCTACCCGTTCACTCAGGAACATTTTCTGAATGTGGTGGAGCACTGGATCGGCGAGCTGGCGACCAAGGCTGGCTTGCAGTGGCAGCGCGATGAAGAACTCGACATCCTGGCGGTTCGCTGGTCCACCGGGCGCGGCAACCGCAACGGTCGTTGCGCATATCAATTCGCCCGCTACTGGGTGGGTCTCAAATTGCTGGAGCGTCAAGCATGATTGATTTACAGCAGGCCGGTACCGGCCTGGACGGCTATGCCATGTTGTGTGCGCAGCTGGAATCGCTGTTGGCCGATGAGCGTGATTTCATCGCCAACAGTGCGCAATTCTCTGCGTTTTTGTTCAACCAGCTGGATGACCTTAACTGGGCCGGTTTCTATCTCAACCGCAACGAAGAGTTGGTGCTGGGGCCGTTCCAGGGCCAGATCGCCTGTGTGCGCATCCCGTTCGGTCGTGGCGTGTGTGGCGCGGCGGCGGCCTCTCGGCAAACCCAACGGGTGGAAGATGTGCACGCCTTCCCTGGGCATATCGCCTGTGACAGCGCGTCGAACAGCGAGTTGGTAGTGCCGCTGGTCAAGGATGGCCAACTGATTGGCGTGCTTGACCTGGACAGCCCGTCACTGGCCCGCTTTACCGCGCAAGACCAAGTGGGTATCGAGCAGCTGGCGGCGATTTTCCTGCGCTTGACCGACTGCTGACGGGTTGTTGCGGGAGCGAATCGCCACATTCGCTCCCGCCTACACCGGGGCGTCCAAACCATTCAGGCGCATTTGCAGCATCCGCTCCAATTCAAGCATGCATTTCTCCAGCGTCTTGATGCCTGTTTCGATCGCCGGCTGATCTTCACCCCGCGCGCACAGCTGTTCCAGCGCTTCGCATTGGTCGGCTAACGCCGTCGCCTGCACGATGCGCGCGGCGCCCTTGATTTTGTGCGCCTGGTCAATGATGTCCTGGGGCGGTGCCTGCCGAGCCAACAGCGCAACCAATTCCTGGCGGTCATGACCGCTGCTGCTCAACAACTCCTCAAGCAAGCGACGACTCAACTGCAGGTCGCCTCCCGTCAGCGCGTCCAGGCTGCTGATATCCAGCTGCGTGCCGCATGATTGCGGCCCGATCTGCGCCAGTTGGCGCTCCAGCGCCGTGAGGCTGATCGGTTTGAACAGGCAGTCGTTCATCCCCGCTTCGGCGCACCGTAGCTTCTCTTCCGGCTGGGCATTGGCGGTGAAACCCAGTACGACACAGGGCGCAAGGTGCTCTCGCTGTTCATATTCACGAATCGAGCGGCTTAGCTCGTAGCCATTCATGACGGGCATGTTGCAGTCGGCGATGACCAGGTCGAAGCGTTCCTGGCGCCAGGCCTGGAACCCCGCCGCACCATGCTGGGCCGCGGTGAACTGGTGCCCCAGGTAGCCCAATTGCTGGCACATCAGCAGGCGATTGGCCGGGTGGTCGTCCACCACCAATACATTGAGCACCGGCGCAGGCGCAGGGGCCGCTGGCTTGAGTTCCTCCACCGGTTGAACCGGCTGCAGGCGCGGCATTTTCAAGTGCATATGCACTTGTGTGCCCACCATGGGCACGCTGCTCAGGCTCAACTGCCCACCCATCATCGCGCACAGGCTGCGGCAAATCACCAGCCCCAGGCCTGCACCGCTCCTGGCCAGTTGCCCGGAGTTGTCGGCTTGGGCAAAAGGCTCGAAAAGGCGCAGTTGGTCCTCGCGGCTGATGCCGATGCCGGTGTCTTCCACCGCCAGTTTCATTTCAACCTGCTGCGGCAGATCAGCGGTGTGCACATCCACTTTGATTTTGACCTGGCCGCGCTCGGTGAATTTGATCGCATTGCTCACCAGGTTTGACAGCACCTGCTTGAAGCGCAAGGGGTCGATCAGCACATCGGTGTCGTCGAGTTCGGGTGTGAATTCCAACACCAAACTGAGGGTTTTCTGGCGTGCCAGACCATCGAACACACGTACCACCGACTCGATGACTTCCCGCAGGTTTACGCGCTCCGGCGCAAGGCTCAAACGGCCGGACTCAATACGCGCAATGTCCAGAATGTCGCCAATCAGTTCCAGCAGGTCCTTGGCCGAGTTGTAGGCCACTTCAATGGCCGGGCGGTCGAGATGCCCCTGGTCTGCCCGCTTGAGGGTTAATTCCAGCATGCCGATCACCGCATTCATCGGCGTGCGGATTTCATGGCTCATGGTGGCGAGGAAAGTGCTTTTGGCGCGGTTGGCTTCATCGGCGCGCTCCTTGGCGGCGCGCAATTCGTCGAACAACTGGCGCCGCTCACTGATATCGATCCAGCCGCCGATGACGCCCTGGACTTCGCCGTCGGAGTCACGGTAAGGCAGAATCCAGTGATAGATCGTCAGCTTTTTTCCAGGCGTATGCAGGGTCCGATCGAGGATCAGCGGAGTGCCTTCTGCCACCACTCGCTGGTAGTCAGCGTGGTATTGCGCGGCCTCCGCTTCGAGGGCCATGTTCATCTGGATAACGCTTTTTCCGATCACGTCTTCGCGCTTGACGTCGAACACTTGCAGGTAACTGTCGTTGCAGGTTTTCAGCAAGCCCCTGCGGTCTCGCACGTAGATGGGGTGCGGTGTCTCGTTGACCAGCGCGCGCATGAACTCGAATTGATCGTTGAGGGCGCGCTCGGCCATTTTTCGGTGCTTGATCTGGCGGCGCATGTAGGCATTCCAGGTCAGGGATATCAGCAATAACAGCCCGGTACCGATGATGATTTGCGCAATCAATTCGTGGTAATTGCGCCAGTAGCTGTCGGAGGCGGCCGTGTAGCCGCGCCACCGGCTATTGATGATGCCCAGCTCGTCCGGGGCAATGCTGAGCAAGGCTTTGTCGAGGATCGAACTCAGTTCGGTCGCCCGCCGTGACGTCGCCAGGGCGAAGGTGGCCGGTTGGGTACCGACGCTGGAGCTGATTTGCAGTTTGTCCTGGAACACCTGCGACGACAGGAAGTAGTTGGCGATCACCAGCGAATTCACGGCGCCGTCGACCTGCCCTTGCGCCAGCAATTCCGATGCCTTGAACGTGTCGCTGGTCTCAACCAGTTGAATCTGTGGGAAACCCTCGCGCAGGGTTTGTTCCAGCGGGTTGCCTTGAGTGATCGCCAGGCGTTTGCCGGCCATTTGCTCCAGGCTCAAGGGCGCGCCAGGCTCCTTGCGCGTCAGCAGTACATAAGAGTTTTCAAGATAAGGGCGGCTGAAACTCAGTTGCGCTTCCCGTTCGACGCTGGGAATGATCGCACCGATGATGTCGGCGTTGCCGCTGTCGACCTGTTCAATCATCGAATGGACATCACGGCTGCGCTGGATCTCGAAGCGCATCCCGGTGCGCAGGCGAATCAACTCCAGCAAGTCTGCAGTGATGCCGCGAAAGGTGCCGTCAGAGTCGAAGAACGTCAGGGGTGCAAAGGTTTCGTTGACCATCACCTTCACCACCGGGTGGTCTTGCAGCCAGCGTTCTTCGCGCTGCGTCAGTTGCAGCTTCTGGTCGGTCAGCAGGATATCGCTTCCCGCACTCCAGCGTTTGGCAATGCTGTCGCGATTATTGGTGGGGACGACGGCCAGAATTTCGTTGACGATACTCAACAGAATCCGCTGGTCCTGGCGCAGCGCAAAACTGAAACCATAGGCTTCATGTTTGCCGAAATTGGCCATGCGGATGTTTTTCAGGTAGCCCTTGTTGATCATGTAATGGGTGGAAATGGTGTCGCCCAGAAAGACATCCGCTTGATCGAACGCGACCGCATTCAACGCATTCTGATAAGACGGGTAGGCGCGGATGATCGCATGGGGGTACAGCTTTTCCACTTCATTGAGTGGCAGGTAATGGTAGACAAGACTGACGCGGAGCCCGGCCAAACCATCGCTGAGGCTGCGTGTTTCACCTTCGCGGGTGACCAGTACCGGTTGGTCCACGGCGTAGGGCTCCGACAGCGTGATGTTCGGGTTGGCGGCCTCAAAACCGTTGGAAGAACCCAACAAGTCAATTTCACCGGTTTCGAGGGCGTGAATCGCCGCCTCACGGGAGGGGTAGCGCAGTACCTGTATCGGCAAGGCCATCGCCTTTGCCAACAACCCAGCGTAGTCAGCGGTGAGCCCCTCGTAGTCGTGACCACTGGACGTCAGATCGAAGGGAGGGTAGTCGGGTGCTGCGGTGCCGAGTACCAGCGCGCGCTTGTGCTGCAACCACTGGCGCTGAGCCTTATCCAGTTGAATATCGAGTTGAACGGCACTCGTACGGCTCAGTAACGTGAGGTGTTGCGGGCCGGTTTGAGGGTCCGCGGGCGCGGCAGTGCTGATGCACATACCGGCAATCAATATAATCAAATAGTCCTTTATACGCCTGGGCATCCGCTTTCTCACACTAGCGCGTTTCGTTTTGCCATCTCGATAAGTTCTACCAAGGATTTGGCTTTGAGTTTTTGCATAAGCCTCTTTTTGTAGGTGCTGACAGTTTTATTACTTAGAAACATACCTTTGGCAATTTCCTTATTGGTACGGCCCTGTGCGAATAGTTGCAATACCATTAGCTCGCGGTCATTGACGGTCTTGAACAGTTCAAGTTCCAGCGAGTTGCTGTCTGCACCGTTGCCATTCAATGCCTGGCTCGGGAAATAGTTGTAGCCGGATAATACCGCGCGAATGGCACTCAGAAGTTCACTTAGATCACCTTCCTTACACACGTAGCCATCCGCGCCGGAGCGCATGCAGCGGGTAGCGAACAGCGTTGGGCATTGTGCGGTGAGGATGAGTGTTTTCATCGGCGTGTTCATGGCGTTGAACCGGCAGAGCACTTCAAGGCCGTCCAGTTTGGGGATGCTGATATCCAGAATGATCAGGTCTGGAAGGCATTCACGGACCATTTGTATCGCGTCACAGCCATTATCTGTTTCACCGACGACTTTATAGCCCTCATGTTCCAGCAACATACGAATGGCCAGCCTGATAACAGGATGGTCATCAATGATAAAAACTGTGTTCATAATCACATTCCATGCAAGTGCAAATTAAGCGGGCACATTAGCCCAGAAATTGAGCGAGGCGCATGAGTCATGGAGGGAGTAGATATAAAACAGGAGAATTCCTACGTTAGAAAAGGTAATTGCCTACCAGTCGTTAAGGCTTTGTAACCCCCGTTGTAAGAGGATTTTGCATTGAACCCATCATGCAGGCGTGCCTGGAATCTCACAGCAGCCTTTGGGTTAACTTTCGCAGGCGCACAGTGTTTAAAGTCCTACATGCACACTTGGCGTCAGAGGCTGATCAACCGTGCCAACTCGTCTTTGTTCAGGGGCTTGGATAGATAGCCCAGCAATGGCAGACCGCGCGTCATGGCTTGGGCCATCAAGTTGGACAGTTCCGAGTCGGGAAGACCACTTAACAAAATGGCGCCGATTATAAAGTGTCGGCGACTGGCAATGTCCACCAGTTCCAGGCCTGGCAGATCCGGCAGGCATTGATCGCACAACATCAGGTCAAAAGGCGCATGGGCCCGGGACATCGAGCAAATAGCCTGTTCGGCGTTTTCTGCGAGGGTCAACTGTTCGAAGCCGAAGCTTTTAAGCAGGCACTCGGTGGCCAGGAGCTGAAAGGGGTGATCCTCCACCAACAGGATTCGAAGAGGGGGTTTGGGCATAGAGGGCACACGGATCAGTCAAGCGTCGATGGGGTGGGGCGTAGGAATAGCTCGCCTAGTCCGCCGGAAGCGTGCGTGATTATTCTTCGAATGGACGTAAGAATTCGATCAGGCCGCTCTGTTCCCATCGTAGGCAGATTCTGTTCGGGAGACAGGCGGCGTGACCGGCATCGTTATTGTGGGCTGGAACGCCCGGTCATCTCCCGTGCCATCTCGGTGGCGTAGCTGTCCGTCATGCCGGCGATAAAGTCGATCATGCGCAGGAACGACGCGTGCAGCGACCACGCCGGGTCGGGCGCGCTATTGCCCAGCAAGTCGAGAATCCGCCGGTTCTTGAACGACGGAGTGCGCCCGCCATGCTGCTCCAGGGCTGCACCGCAAAAGGCGTTCAGCAGGATTTCCAGGGTCGTGTAGGCACCAATTTCATGCAGGGTCTTGCGCTTGTCCTGGAAGATTTTCTTGCGCGCCATGTCCTTGGCATCCAGCACGCAGCGTTTGGCCGGGCCATGCATGTGTTCCACCAGATCGCCAGGCAGCGTGCCGGCGAGCAAGGCGTCCTGTTGCTCGACAAACGCACGCGCCGCCGCGTTGGTCAGGTGCTCGATGGCTTTGCCACGCAGGATCGCCAGCTTGCGCCGACGCGAGTCCTGCGCGCCCAGTTGCCGATAGGTCTGGGGCAGGTCGTCGCCCACCAGATCAAGCAGCAAAGACTCGACCTCGGCGTACTCCAGCAGCTCCATTTCCAGGCCGTCTTCGAGGTCGATCAAGGCGTAGCAGATATCGTCCGCCGCCTCCATCAGGTACACCAGCGGGTGGCGCGCCCAGCGTTGCTCTTCAAGCTGTGGCAGGCCGAGCCGGCGGGCGACCTGCTCAAGAATCGGCAGCTCGCTCTGGTAGCAGCCGAACTTGTGTTTCTTGTAGCCCAGCGAGTCTGCGTGGCGCGCGGTCCACGGGTATTTCAGGTAGGTGCCCAGCGTGGCGTAGGTCAGCCTGGTGCCGCCGTCGAACTGGTGGTACTCAAGCTGGGTGAGCACGCGAAAGCCTTGAGCATTGCCTTCGAAATTGAGGAAGTCATTGCGTTCGGCGCTGCTCATATCATCCAGCCAGCCGCGCCCGGCGGCCTGTTGAAACCAATGGCGAATGGCATCTTCGCCGGAGTGCCCGAACGGTGGGTTGCCGATGTCATGGGCCAGGCAGGCCGATTGCACCACCATGCCCAGGTCGCTGGGGTCACACCAGTCGGGCAGGGCGCTGCGCAAGGTTTCGCCCACGCGCATGCCCAGTGAGCGCCCGACGCAACTGACTTCCAGGGAGTGGGTCAAGCGGGTGTGAATATGATCGTTGCTGGAGACCGGGTGCACTTGGGTCTTGCGCCCCAGGCGGCGGAACGCGCCGGAGAAAATAATGCGGTCGTGGTCTTTGTGAAACGGGCTGCGGCCCAATTCTTCCGGGCTGTGCAGGGGTTTACCAAGACGTTCGCGAGTCAGCAGGGTGGGCCAATCCAAGGCGGGTATTCTCCGAGCGGTAAATGACAGCGCCCAGCTTCCCGGTTCCGCCTTGGCGGGGCAAGCGAAAATCTACAGACCGGCTGCGTCGATATCGATTAACAGCAAACGCTGACCGTTATCAAAGAATTGTCCTGCGGTCAGGCAATACTGATTGGTGGTGGCGTCGCGATAGGTAGAGGACAGGATCAGCCGCCGTTCGTCCCAGCCTTCAGCGAGCAGGTGATAGAAATACGGCCGCCACGACCAGTTATGCCCCAGGTAGCGGCTGTCGGCCTGCCACGCGTCCTGGCGCCATTCGAAGTTGGGCGTCAGTTGGGTACCGTGGCGGTCGCACTGATAGAAGCGCAGCAGCCACGGAAAGTCCGGCAGTTGTGGCAGTTGGCTGAGTGGTTCCTGACCCTGTGCCCAGGTTTGCAGAATCTTCATCAACTCGACCAATTGCAGGCGCAGTTGCATGATGCGCCCGCGCTCTGCGAGTTTTTGCTGGACGTAAACGCAGCGCAACTGGGCAAAGCGCGGCACGAAGGCATCCGTGGCGAACCAATCCAGCTGAGCCTGGGCAAACAGATAACCCTGCACATAACGCGCGCCGCATTCCAGGGCGAAGCTCAATTGCGCCTCGGTTTCGACCCCTTCGGCGATAATCCAGCAGCCGGTCTTCTCGGCCATTTGCGCCAGGGCGCGCACCACCTCGCTGCTCGGCCCGCCGCGAGCGGCTTCCTGGAACAGGCGCATGTCCAGCTTGAGGATATCCGGCTGCAAGGCCAGTACCCGGTCGAGCTGGGAATAACCGGCGCCAAAATCGTCTATGGCAATACGTGCGCCGGCCTCACGGTAGCGCGCCACCACGTCGGCCAGACGCTGGATATTGCCGCCCAGTTCGGTGATCTCAAACACGATGCGTCGCGGGTCAACGCCGTGGGCGTGCACCTGTTTCAGGCTGGGCAGTGCCTGGCCTTGGCGCAGGCGGTTGATCCAGCGCGGCGAAATGTTCAGGCTCATGAACCAGTCTTCCGGGGCTTCATGCAGACGGCTCAAGGCATTGTCGCGGATCTGCCGGTCGAGGGTGCGCAGCGCCACGCCCGGTGTGCGTGGGTCGGCGAACAGCGGGCCCACGGAGTGCAAACGGCCATCGGCCTGGCGCAGTCGACCCAAGGCCTCGACGCCAGCAATGCGCCCGGTGGCAGTGTCGATGAACGGCTGAAAGCAGGCGAGCGGTTGCCCGTCGATCACGGGGCCTCCTTAATTGAACTGGCGAAAAAAAGGCCCGGCCCTCGATAACGAGGGCCGGGCCGATTCTGTTTGCAAGAATGCAGCCAGTAGCGCTTAGCGCTTGCGTCCGGCCATGGCCAATTTGATCAGTGGGATCAAACCGGCGCCCAGCCGCACCAGGCGCGTCACGCCGCTGATACCGCCGCCCTTGGCACCTTTACCGGTGAAGAAACCCATCAGCGTCACCGCCGCTACGCCCCACAGCGGCGCGTGCTTGATGCCCAGGCTGTCCTGCCAGTTAGTGCCCATGTTGCGCACTTTGTGCAGGGGCGCCATCAGTTGCTGGGACTCGTGACGGATTTCCTGGCGGTGCATTTCCATGCGCAGGCGAATCAACGCTTTGCGCATTTCCCGCCGGGACGTGGTTTTTGGAACTTCTGTCAGGTTCATGGCAGCAGGCGCTCCCGGTCGTTGGCCAGCTCTTCGAGGGTGGCATGGAACGGCGTAGACTCATCGAATATCGCCGCTTTCAAGCGCAACCCGCAGAACCCTGCGGCCAGGATGTAAAACACGCAGAGGCTGATGATCCCGGTAAGGCGATAGGTGTCCCACACCAGAATCATCACCAGCGCCGACAACCCCACCAGCAGCAGCAGGGCGAACACCAGTGCCAGGCCTGCAAACAGCAGCAGGCTCACGGTGCGCGACTTTTGCTCCTGCAATTCGATGCCAAACAACTCGACGTGGCTATGGAGCAAGCCCAGAACGGCTGCGCCCAGGCGCCGGGAGGTAGAACTTGTGCCCGATGACGAGCCGGTTTCGCCGATAGACATGATGTTAGCGCCTTGTTGCCAGCAGACCGATCAAAAAGCCCACACCGGCAGCGATACCGACGGACTGCCAAGGGTTGGCCTGCACGTAATCCTCGGTAGCGGTGACGGCCGCCTGGCCGCGCTCGCGCAGCGAGTCTTCGGTCAGTTGCAGGGTTTCACGGGCCTTGAGCAGGCTGTCATGGATCTTGGTGCGCAGTTCGTCTGCCTGGTCACCGGCCAGCACGGCGGTGTCGTCCAACAGCTTTTCGGTGTCACTCACCAGGGTTTGAAAATCCGCCAACAGAATTTCTTGAGCGGTCTTTGCAGTTCTTCTGGCCATGGTTATCTCCGTGATTGGCTGATCTTTACGTGTGCGTGTAGGTGTGGTTTCGAGTCACCGGCTTCGGTGAAGGTTCAGTGCAATTGTGTGGTACAGCTTTTGCTTTGCCATGGTGCGCACGCCCCGGGGCTTGCGCTGAATATGGGCGGTTGAAGCTAAAACCTTGAAAAACCTTACCCTAAATAACTGAAACTCGCGGAAAAACCCTCTCGGCAACGGCTTGTTGAGTTGATCGCTGCGCTAAAGCGGTTCACGCCCCCTCAAGAGGGGCAAGGCCGGCGGCACCCCTTTAGTGCGCGGCGCGCTGGCTTGAACCGCTTTGGTGCTTTTTGCCTTTAATGCAGGCCTGCCAACCTCCATGGAAAATTTGCAAAGTGCAGTGGACACCCTCGTCCACAGCTCCAATACCCTGTTTATCCTGATTGGCGCGGTCATGGTGCTGGCCATGCACGCGGGCTTCGCGTTTCTGGAAGTCGGCACCGTGCGCCAGAAAAACCAGGTCAACGCGCTGTCGAAAATCCTCAGCGACTTCGCCATCTCCACCCTGGCTTATTTCTTTATAGGCTATTGGATCTCCTACGGTGTGAGCTTTATGCAACCTGCGGCGGTCATCAGCGCCGATCATGGCTATGGCCTGGTGAAATTTTTCTTCCTGCTGACCTTTGCCGCGGCGATTCCGGCGATCATTTCCGGGGGTATTGCCGAACGGGCGAAGTTCGCTCCTCAGCTGTGCGCCACCGCGTTGATCGTCGCGTTTATCTACCCGTTTTTTGAAGGCATGGTGTGGAACGGCAATTTCGGCCTGCAAGCCTGGTTGCTCGCGACATTTGGCGCCAGTTTCCATGACTTCGCCGGTTCCGTGGTAGTGCACGCCATGGGCGGCTGGCTGGCGCTCGCGGCGGTGCTGTTGCTGGGGCCGCGCAACGGGCGCTACCGGGAAGGACGCCTCGTGGCGTTTGCACCGTCGAGCATCCCGTTTCTGGCGCTGGGCTCGTGGATTCTAATCGTCGGCTGGTTCGGTTTTAACGTCATGAGCGCGCAAACCTTGAACGGCGTCAGTGGCCTGGTGGCGGTCAACTCGCTGATGGCGATGGTCGGCGGCACGGTTGCGGCGCTGGTCATCGGCCGCAATGACCCGGGCTTCCTGCACAACGGGCCACTGGCCGGGCTGGTGGCCATCTGCGCCGGTTCCGATTTGATGCACCCGGTGGGCGCGCTGGTAACGGGCGTGGTCGCCGGCGGTTTGTTCGTGTGGTGCTTTATCGCCGCTCAGGATCGCTGGAAGATCGACGACGTGCTGGGTGTATGGCCATTGCACGGGTTGTGCGGCGTGTGGGGCGGCATCGCGTGCGGAATCTTCGGCCAAACCGCCTTGGGTGGATTGGGCGGCGTGAGCCTCATCAGCCAGTTGATCGGCACCGCTCTCGGCGTGGCTGTGGCGCTGGTCGGCGGGCTGTTGGTGTACGGCGCGATCAAGCGGGTGCATGGGCTGCGCCTGAGCCAGGAAGAGGAGTACTACGGCGCGGACCTGTCGATCCACAAAATTGGCGCGGTCAGTCAGGATTGATCGGCGCCTCTTCGGCCTGCGGGTAGAAACCGTGCAGCAGGCGGTAGCGGCTCTGGCGAACTTCATCAACCCGCGCCTGTACGTGTTGGTCCGGCAGGCCCAGCATGATCAAGGCGTGGGAGGCGAGCATCAGGCTCGACTCCAAGAGTTCGGGCACCACTTCAGTGGCGCCCGCAGCTTTCAGTTCAGCCAGTTGGCTGTCATCGCGAGTGCGCACCAGAATCGGCACGTCGGCATTGATGCGTCGTGCCTCTTTCAACACGGTCAAGGCGACGTCGCTGTTGTCCACGGCGATCACCACCAGCCGCGCGCGCTCCAGGCCGACCGCACTGAGCAACGCGCCACGACGGCAGTCGCCGTAATGCACGCTGCTGTCCTCAGTGGCAGCTTCTTGCACGCGTTCCGGGTCGTCATCCAACGCGATGAACGCCTGCTGTTCCCGGCGCAGAAAACGTGCGATGGATTGCCCGACCCGGCCATACCCGCAAATCAGCGCATGGCCGCTTAACTCAGCATTGAGTGCGGTGATTTCTTCAAGTTGCACCTGCTGGTTGGGCTTGCGGTGCAGGCGCAGAGCGATCGCCGGGGCTGCGCGCAGCAGCAGCGGGGTCAGCAGCATCGAGCAGAACGTGGCCGCGAGCAGCAAACCGTTGAGCTCGTCCGGTAGCAAGCGGCTCTGCTGCATCTGCGCCATGAGCGCAAAGCAAAACTCGCCGCCCTGGGCCAGCGCCAAGCCGCTGCGCCAGGCGGTTTCGCCGTCGCTGCCGCGCAATTTCACCAGCGCCGCGACGATGCAGCCTTTGATCAGCATCAGTGCGAGGGTCAGGCCGAGAATCAGCAGGCTGTGGCTGACGAACAGCTGCAGGTCGATCAGCATGCCGATGCTGACGAAAAACAGCCCCAGCAAAATGTCGCGAAACGGCCGGATGTCGGCTTCGATCTGATGACGATAATGGCTTTCACCGAGCAACATGCCGGCCAGAAATGCGCCGAGGGCAGGTGAGAGGCCAAGCAAATGGGTGAGCCAGGCGGTGAGCAGCACGATTACCAGCGCCAGCAGCACAAACAGCTCAGCGGAGTGGGCGGCGGCGACTTCATGGAACAAGCGCGGTAACAACCAGCGGCTGGCACACAGCAAGCCGACGAACAAAACCACGGTTTTGCCCAACGTCAGCGGCACCGCCCAATACCACGCTTGGGCGCCGCTACCCGCAAACACCGGCACCAGGGTCAGTAGCAGCACGGCCACTACGTCCTGAAACAGCAGCACACCAATCGCATTCTGGCCATGGCTGCTGAAGATTTCCCCGAGGCTGGTCAGCTCCTTGCTGACGATGGCGGTGGATGACAGCGCCAGTCCCGCCCCCAACAGCAAGGCGATGCCCGGCGCCACACCCAGGCTCAGCAGCAATACGCCCAACAGCAGTGCGCAACTGAGCACCTGCAAGCTGCCCAGGCCAAACACCACGCTGCGCAGGGCATGCATTTTGGTCAGGGAAAACTCCAGCCCCAGCGAGAACAGCAGGAACACCACGCCCAATTCGGCAAGGTCAGGCAGGTCTTCGCTGTCATTCACCCAGCCCAGTGCGGTAGGCCCCACGGCGAGCCCGACGCACAGATAGCCCAGCACGGGCGGCAGTTGCAGCCGGCGAAACAGCGCAATCACCACCAGGGATGACGCCAGAATGATCAGCAGGTTGGCGAACACGAGCAGCTCCCTTGCAGGTCGTACGGACAAAAAGTCGCGAGAATCGCTGAACCAGTTATAGGTCATGCTGACCTGAGTCAAGGTTTACCGGCTCGCCACCGGCAGTGGGCGGGCATAGAATAAATGCCTACTGTCTGAACCGGTCTATTAGCCATGCTTCCTGAATGCCAGTTGTTCGGCACCCTGGGTTGCCATTTGTGTGAAATCGCTGAGGCTGAAATCATGCCGCTCGTCGAACACGGGCTGCTTGTCGAACTGGTGGATATTGCTGATCCCCAGGACCTGACTGAAGCCTATGGGCTAAGGATTCCGGTACTTCGCCGGGTAGATACCGGGGCGGAGCTGGATTGGCCATTCGACACCGGACAGGTTGTCGCCTTCCTTCTCTAGGCGTTATCCGATAGCGGGTTTCCAAATATTACGTTACTGTATGTTTGTACAGCGATTGAATAGAGGGAACGCCCGTGGTGAATGTTGAACAATTGAAAAGCAGCGTCAATCGCATGTCCGCCGACGTCGTGCGCGACGCGGTGAACGAGCTGCGCCTCGATGGCTTGGTCACGGAAGGCAAGACGCCGTTTAACAAGGTGCATTTCAACACCTGCTTTGCCGAAATCGAGGCATTGTTCCAGCGCGCCGGTTACCACAAGCAGCTGGATGTGGTGGGGTATCAGGGCTTGTTGTACGCGCTTTACGACCCCGGCCGTTGGGAAGCGGTGGACGTGCTCCGGTGGCTCAAAGAGTTCACCGACGCTGCCAGCGCTTCGCCGATCCTGCGCGCCGGTTTGGCCAAGGCCTGACATCCGCCCTAGGCTCCATCCCGCGTCATGCGGGATAATGCCCCGGTGTTTTTTCAGGCATCGAGCATTTCATGTCCACATCCGGTTTTTCCGCGTCCCGGCACCAAGCCAGCACTCTGTATTTGCCCCCTGGCCCTTGGGCGACGGTGCTGGATTGCTTGTGCGAGCACTTTCCGGCCATTGGCCGTGAGCAGTGGCTGGACCGCATCGGCCGTGGCCGCGTGCTGGATATCAACGGCAACCCGATAAGCGCGCACCTGGCGTACAAGGAAGGCCTGTGCATCTATTACTTTCGTGAAGTGCCGAACGAAAAGGTGATCCCGGTTCAGGAAACCATCCTGTACGCCGACGAGCATTTGGTGGTGGCGGACAAACCGCATTTTCTGCCGGTGACGCCTGCCGGCGAATACGTCGAACAGACCCTGTTGCGCCGTCTGATTCGCCGCCTGGACAATCCCTCGCTGGTGCCTCTGCACCGTATCGACCGGCACACCGCAGGCCTGGTGTTATTCTCAGCCAACCCGGCAACCCGCTCGGCGTACCAACAGCTTTTTCCCACGCGGCGTATCGACAAATTCTACGAAGCCATCGCCCCAGCGTTGCCACAGCTGACGTTTCCCAGGGTGCATAAAAGCCGCCTGGTCGATGGCGAACCGTTCTTCCGCATGATGGAAGGGCCGGGCGCCAGCAACACCGAAACGGCCGTGGAAGTGCGCGGAAAAAACGGCGATTTGTGGCGCTACGGCCTGTTCCCGGTGACCGGCAAGAAGCATCAGTTGCGCGTGCACATGACCGCGCTGGGGGCGAGCATCTGCAATGACCCGTTCTACCCGGATGTGATCAAGGACGCCGAAGACGATTACGCCAACCCGCTCAAGCTGCTGGCCCAGGGTGTGCGGTTTATCGACCCGGTTACCGGTGAAGAACGCAGTTTTCGCAGCGCGATTACCCTCGACTGGTAACCCCCGGAAACGACAAGGCCCGCGCGAGGCGGGCCTTGTGGGTTCAGCGTTAAGACTTACAGGTCTTTAACGGTGCGAACCTGGTCCTTGTTGATGCGGGTCTGCTTGCCGTCAAGTTGTTCGAACTCGTAGAAGCCCGAAGCCTTGTCGAATTTAGGCGTGTCGACAGCCTGGATTTCGCGACCGTCATTCAGGGTGATCACTGTAGGCGAAGCGCAACCGGCAAGAGTAGCCAGGCCCAGTGCAAGCATGAGAGCGGCGATGGTCCGTTGAGTCATGAGTTTGTCTCCGAGAGAATTCTTTTAAATTGCTGACCCTGTGACGCACGAGGCGCCGACAAAGTTCCTTGTGCGAGGTTCATTCTGACACGCCCAAGCCCGGGTGCAAAAGCTCGGGTGTGTTCAGGTTGGCAAAGCGTGGGTCATTTGCCGGGCATTCCAGGCCCACGCCGCCCAGTTGCATGAAGAGTTTGCGCGGGCTGCGTTCGCCTGTTTCCCATGCACGTTCTACCGCGTTTCGCAGGCCGGTAGGGATGATGCAAATCAAGGGTTCCCAGAATTCACCGTGGCGCACCATCAGGGGCACCAGCGGGTTGCGCTGCGCCGTCGCCCGCAGCTCGGCTAACAGGTGCGCGTCAATGTGCGGCACATCGCACGGCAAGATCAGTAAGTGTTCATGACGTGCTGCAGCCAGCCCGGCGCGGATGCCCGCCAGCGGGCCGGGAAAATCCGCGCTGTCATCGCTCACCAACTGGTCGGCATAGGGCGCATAGATGTCACGGTTGCGGTTGCACGAGATGATCAAGTCATCTGTCAGTGGCCGGGTCAGGCGGTGCAAATGGGCGATCAAAGGTTCGCCGTGCCAGGGCAGCAGGCCTTTATCCCGGCCACCCATGCGTTGGCCTCGACCACCGGCCAGCAGCAAAATCGAACACGGCAAAGGCGAAGAATCGAGAGACATGGTGGTTCCGCTGCGGCAGGTAAATAGGGCCCTGTGATATAACATCGGGCTGTTCCTTCGACAACCGGACCGTGCCATGACCGCCAAGGCAGATGCGCCCTTCGTACCCCTGAATATTGCTGTATTGACCGTCAGCGACACCCGCACCCTCGACACTGACACCTCGGGCCAGGTCTTCGTCGACCGCCTCACCGCCGCTGGCCACCACCTGACCGAGCGCGTGCTGCTCAAGGACGACCTGTATAAAATCCGCGCCAAAGTGGCCCACTGGATCGCCGAAGACGTGGTGCAAGTGGTGCTGATCACCGGCGGCACCGGCTTCACCGGCCGCGACAGCACGCCCGAAGCGGTGAGCTGCCTGCTCGACAAGCACGTCGATGGTTTTGGCGAACTGTTCCGCCAGATTTCCGTGGCCGATATCGGCACCTCCACCGTGCAATCCCGCGCACTGGCCGGCCTGGCCAATGGCACGCTGGTGTGTTGCCTGCCGGGTTCCACCAATGCCGTGCGCACCGGTTGGGACGGCATCCTCGCCGAGCAACTCGACAACCGTCACCGCCCGTGCAATTTCGTGCCCCATTTGAAGCAGGCCGAGCCCTGCGAATCCCGTGGATAAGCCCGGCAAAACCGGCGCCTTGATGCCGGTCGAACACGCGCTCAAGCAATTGCTGGACATGGCCGACGCCGCGCCGATCCGCGAGCATGAAACCCTGGCGCTGGCCGACTGCGACGGCCGCGTGTTGGCGCAGGATCTGGTTTCCACTCTCGACCTGCCGCCCTGGCCCAACAGTGCCATGGACGGTTATGCGCTACGCCTGGCCGACTGGTCCGGCGAGCCGCTGGCCGTCAGTCAGCGGATTTTCGCCGGCCAGGCACCGCAGCCTTTGGCCGCTGGCACCTGCGCGCGCATCTTTACCGGCGCTCCGGTACCCGAAGGCGCGGACTGCGTGGAAATGCAGGAAAACGCTGTGGTTCACGCTGATGAGCGCGTGAGTTTTACCGAGCCGATGCAGGCGGGCCAGAATATTCGCCCCCAGGGCCAGGAAACCACCGTCGGCGAATTGGTATTGAACGCCGGCACCCGCCTGGGGCCAATCGAACTGGGCCTTGCCGCCTCGCTAGGCGATGACCGCCTGAGCGTGGTGCGCCGCGTGCGTGTGGGCGTGCTGTCGACGGGCGACGAGTTGATCGAACCCGGCCTGCCGCTCGGTCCGGGGCAAATCTACAACAGCAACCGCCGTGTGCTGTGCTCCTGGCTGGCACGCATGGGCTGTGAAGTGATCGACGCGGGGATCCTGCCGGATGACCTGGAAAAAACCCGTACGCGGCTGGCGGATTTGGGTGGCGTTGACCTGATCCTGTCCACCGGCGGTGTGTCGGTGGGCGAGGCGGACTTTCTCGGCATCGCCCTGCGCGAAGAGGGCGAACTGGCCCTGTGGAAGCTGGCGATCAAACCCGGCAAACCGCTGACTTTCGGCCACTTTCGCGGCGTGCCGGTGATCGGCCTGCCCGGCAATCCGGCGTCGACACTGGTGACCTTTGCGCTGCTGGCCCGGCCTTATCTGCTGCGCCGCCAGGGTGTGGCGGATGTGGAACCGTTGCGCTTCGAGGTACCGGTAGGGTTTGTATGGCCCAAACCGGGCAACCGCCGCGAGTACCTGCGCGGGCGGCTCGAGCAGGGCAAGGCGATCATCTACCGCAACCAAAGCTCCGGCGTGCTGCGCAGCGCGGCGTGGGCGGAAGGGTTTGTGGAGGTGTTGGAGGGGACGACGCTGGCGATTGGCGACCGAGTCAATTTCATCCCTCTGAGTGAAGTCCTGAACTGATCACACTCTAAATGTCAGCCCTTTCAAGGTCTTTGGGAATCTGTCTGAAAGGGCGAACACTATCCCTGTGGCGAGCGGGCTTGCCCCGCGTTGGGCTGCGAAGCAGCCCCAAAACCAGCGCCCGGAGAATGCCTGACCCACCGCATTCTTCTTTCTAGGGTC
>NZ_JAFCTN010000015.1:0-116235 GCF_049896045.1 Pseudomonas sp. PWP3-1b2 | reverse complement strand
TGCTCGCGAAGGCGGTGTGTCAGCCACCAAATCCATCAACTGACCCACCGCCTTCGCGAGCAAGCCCGCTCCCACACTTCTGACCGAGTACAACTTCAATACCTCCACACACTGTTGAGCTTCTCTGTGGGAGCTGGCTTGCCTGCGATGCAGACACCTCGGTACATCAGGCAAACCGAGTTGATGCCATCGCAGGCAAGCCAGCTCCCACAGAAAAGCCAGTTCCCACACAATCTGCTTTTGATCCAACCACTCAGGTCGGCTCTCAGGCCGCCGTGCTCTTGCTTTTGATCTGGCTTTTGATTTTGATCTCAGACGCCGGGTTAGCCGTGATGGGGGCGGAGCGTTTTGGGTTACTCTTTGCGCTCTTCAAAAAGTGACCCGCTGTAAGAGCGGAACCGATTTCAGCCGTTACCCAAATAGCGGATATGTACCCAACCAACCACCAACCGCCAGATCAAGCATTCCCAGCCAACCTCAACCGCGCAGCCTGAGTAAAATCCAACATCCGCTTCAACGGCCGAACCGCATGCGGAATCACCGACGGTTCAACAAAAATCTCATTACTCCCCTCACGCAAACACTGCAACGTACGCTCCAGCGTATTCATCGCCATCCACGGACAATGCGCACAACTACGGCACGCCGCGCCGTTACCCGCCGTAGGCGCCTCAACAAACACCTTATCCGGACACAACTGCTGCATCTTGTAAAAGATGCCCCGGTCAGTCGCCACGATAAATGTCTTGTTCGGCAACCGCTGCGCCGCCGCAATCAACTGGCTGGTCGACCCCACCGCATCCGCCAGTTCGATCACCGCCGTCGGCGATTCCGGGTGCACCAGAATTGCGGCGTCCGGGTACAGCGCTTTCATGTCCTCAAGCTGCTTGGACTTGAACTCCTCATGCACAATGCACGCACCGTCCCACAACAACATATCCGCACCGGTCTGGCGCTGAATGTAAGTGCCCAGGTGCTTGTCCGGCCCCCAGATAATCGTCTCGCCGTTGTCCATCAGGCTTTCAACGATCTCCAGCGCGCAGCTGGACGTCACCACCCAGTCCGCCCGGGCTTTGACCGCCGCCGAGGTGTTGGCGTAGACCACCACCGTGCGCTCGGGATGCTGATCGCAAAACGCCGAAAACTCCTCCACCGGGCACCCAAGGTCCAGCGAGCACGTGGCTTCCAGGGTGGGCATGAGGATGCGTTTTTCAGGCGTAAGAATTTTGGCCGTCTCGCCCATGAAACGCACACCGGCGACCAATACGGTCTTGGCCGGGTGGGCGGCGCCGAAGCGCGCCATTTCCAGAGAGTCGGAGACACAGCCACCGGTTTCTTCGGCCAGGGCCTGAATCACCGGGTCACAATAGAAGTGGGCGACCAGCACCGCATCCTGAGCTTTAAGCTCGGCAGCGATGGCGGCACGCAGGTTCGCCTCTTCGTCGGCACTGAGCGCCTTGGGCTGCTTGGCGTCGAGGTGGGCTTGAACCAGAAGGCGTTCGGAAATGTGCGTCATGTTCGCAAGACCTGCAGGCGCAGTTGCGCGAAAGTCGAGTGTACCACCGGCTCTGGAGCCCTTCGGGCGCCGCCGGACGAAGTGATTGTGTTCATCAAGCACGGGTGAAGCTGCGCAAGGCTACAGAATATCGAATCGATTCAAAAGCCTAATCTGGCGTCGCCTGCGCCGGGCAAAAAAACGGGAATGCCAGACAGTGGGCATTCCCGTTTTTGTAACGCAGGGCGTCAGCGTATCAAGGCGTTGGGGTCATCCTGCAACAGAATCGAGTCATGCATATCCGCCAGGGCGGACTGCTCCCGCGTATCCCTGGCGTTTTTGCTCGCCTGAGCCGCATGCTCAAGCAGCGCCAGGTAGTCGCGTTTGGACGAGCCTTCCTTTGGCACCGCGGTGTCTTCCACCAACTGGGCCATTACATACTTTTGCGTGCGGGTGTTCTGCGACGCCGATTGTGTGACGGACGCACTCGCCAACTGACCATCTTTATACGCAAAACTCGCGGTGCTGCTGGCCTTGTCCTGCACCTGCACATACAGGTAATTCTGCGATTCACGGTTGCCGTCCAGCACCGGTGGTTTGCCGCCGTCGAGGCCTTTGTGAAAGCTCGCCGACAGCGTCGATTGCTGGTGCTGGGTGACACTGCGATCAGCGTTGCTGCGGCCGTTGACCTGGGTGTTCTGCGACACATTGTAGGAGAAGCTGTCGACTTCCGACGGACGCATCGCGTTGGTAGCATCAGCGACCTGCTTGATGGACGCCTTGAAGTCCGCCAACCCGGTGAGCAGGCCTTTGTCAGTGGGGCTGCGACTCAAGGCATCCGGCACCGCCGTTTGCGGATAGTTGCTGTTCATTGCGCTGAACGCGTCCTTGAACATCGTCATCAGGTCTGCATTCGCACTGCCGCGCTGCTGCGCGCGGTCGAACTGGGCAAGGTAGGCGTTCAGCGCCTTGGCTTGCTGCTTGGCATCGCCAAGAATCGCAGTATTTTTCAGGTCCACCGCCAGGTTCACTTCGCCAGCCGGGCCACTCATGCGCGTGGTGCGGCTCTGGCTGTCGGCGTAGAACGCCAGAGTCAGGTCTTCACCGCCCTGAGCGGTTACCTTGGCGTTAAGGTCGACCGACGTCAGCACGTTGGCATCGAACTGGGTCAATTTGCCCAGGTCGAGTTTCGGCGGCACCGCCATCAAGCCATCGACCGAGGCCTGGAACGCAGCTCCCAATTGGCCGACGGCCTTGAGTTCTTCGGCGCTCAAGTCGCCACCTTCAACCGTGGCCTGCACGCCCAAGCCGTCTTTCTGGCTGGACAAGGTGAAGGTGACGGTTTTACCGCTGGCGGTCTTGATGCTCAAACTGACCTGGTTATCGGCTTGGCTGTGCAGGAATGCTTGATCAGCTTTGATCGCGCCTGCGTCCCCGGCGCGGTCCGCCGTGGTGTTGAGCACCGATTGGGAGATGCCCGCCCCGCCGCTTTTGCTGAATTGATCCATCAACGCCGAGCCCAGGCCGCTGTAGCGATTGGCGGTGGAAGTCGAGTTGAAGCGGGTGTTCATCAATTGCGTGACCGTGTCCTGGCTGTTGCTCTCCCAGGCGCGCACAGTTTCCTGGCCGGGCAACAGACCGTTTCGCGTGTAGACATCGACGGCATCGGCCAGCGGGTTGCCGAGGCTGACCACGGAAGACGGCCTTACCGGTAATACATCAAGTGGGTTCGCAAGCGTTGCCACAGGCGTGGTCGCGGCAGGGCGAAGGATGAGGGGGTTGGTCGCGATAACAGGCGTTAGCGTATTCATGACAGTCCGTGTCTTAAAAGCCGAGTAGCCTTCAATCTAACCAAGACATGCCGGGATTAACAGCGCTCAGGCCAAATCCACTAGCAAAGAGCCATGCCAAAAATCTGGCTCTTTGCCGTATTACGTGGGATCAGAAGCGGTAAGTCACCGAACCACCAAACCCATTGGCGCTGTTTTCATATTTGGCGTCGTAGGTCAGCGCCAGTTGAGGGTTGTTGTCGCGAACCTTGATCGGCTCTTCCTTCAAGTAGGAATAGGCCACGTCAAAGGTCAGGTTATCCACAGGCGTCCAGCCGGCACCGAGGCTGAACACGGTGCGGTCGCCCGTGGGAATACGCACGGAACGATCGGTATTGTTGGTCGGCGTCTGGTCCACGGAGAAGCCCGTACGAAGCACTAATTGCTTGTTGAGCTGATACGACAAGCCGATAGCGTGGGACCAGGTATCGTGCCAGTGCTGTTCCTCGGTAATGGAGCCAAGGCCTGCCAGCTCAGCGGCAAGGTCGGACACGCCGCTGTTGTTCACCGTGATTTTCTTCAACTGGCTCCAGCGGGTGTAGGTGCTGCCCACGTAGAGAGTCAGGGCATCGGTCAACTGGTGAGTGACCGAGAAGTCCACGGAAGACGGGGTGGTGAGGTTCAGCTTGGCGTCATATTTTTGCGGCCCGCCGTCCAGAATGTCGGACAGCACGCCCGAGGCGTCGGTATGACCGCTCAGGTGATAGACCACTTGCGAATGGTAAGTGACGCCGACGCGGGTACTGTCCAGGGCCTGCACCAGAACACCGGCATTGAAGCCCATCGCGGTGTCGTCACCCTTGATCTTGACGGCTTCCGTGCCCAGGCCGAACGCCGGGACTTTGGAGTCGAGCTCGCCATTGATCTTGTTGAACGTCGGGCCGAAACCTACCGAGACTTTGTCGTTGAAGGCATAGCTGACGGTCGGCTGCACGGTTGTGACCTGCACCTTGCTCTTGTTGCCAAAACCATTGCCCTGGAAGCTGTGTTCATAGTCCGTCACCAGGCCGAACGGCGCATAAATGCCCAGGCCAAACGCCCAGTGCTCGTCGATTGGCGTGACCAGATAACCCATCGGCACGGCAATGCCGGGGACCATGTCGCCCTTGTTGGTGCCGGGGTTGTCGACGCCGCCCTGGGAAGAGCTGGCGTCCTTGATAGTTGTTTTAGCGTCGAGGTAGGTCGCCCCGATGCTCACTTCATTGTGCTTGAGGCGGGACATACCCGCCGGGTTGCCGAACACCGTGCTGGCGTCGTCGGCCGAGGATGAGCGACCGGCGTAGCCTGTCCCCATCGAACTGATGCTTTGTTCGTTGAGGGCAAAACCACCGGCGAACAGCGGTGTGGAGGCGAGCGAAATAGAGAGCGCCAAGGCGCCTTTCAGAGTTTTGTTATTCATTATTAGGACTCGAATTATTGGGCAGCGATGAGGAAGCTACCAACGATCGAGCGAGGCGATTATGAAGAGTTTTTCATTCAGTGGGTTGTCCGACAAACTCATGTATTTCAACGACTTTGCCGGCCTGGTTGTTATTCATTATGACTTTTTAACCTTATTATGACCGGTGAGTTTCAGATACAGAGACCTGTCAGTTTCAGCGCCTTGTGTTTGTCAGTACTTCATCGATAAAGAAGAAACGCCAGCGGGATAAATAGGCGTCGGCCATCACCGGCAAACATTTCTAAATGTTTCTTCATAAAGCCAAATCGTCATGAAACAGACATATATCAGGAATTAAATCGTCACGTCTTAGACAGGTGGACCCTTCCACTTAGCCCTTCCCTTGAGGTGTTGTCGTGATGTTGCCGAGCAAAAAAAGTCTGTCTGTTTTGTTGACCGCCCTGTGCCTGAGCGGCGTGGCCCACGCCACCGACGTCACCGGTGCAGGCTCCAGCTTTGTCTACCCGGTGCTGTCCAAGTGGTCGCAGGACTACAGCAAGAACTCCAGCGACCGTATCAACTATCAGTCGATCGGCTCGGGTGGCGGTATTGCCCAGATCAAGGCGGCCACCGTCGACTTCGGCGCCTCTGACGCGCCGCTGTCGGCCGAAGACCTCAAAGCCGGCGGCCTGGGCCAGTTCCCCAGCGTGATCGGCGGCATCGTGCCGGTGATGAACGTCGAAGGCGTGACTGCTGGCCAGCTGAAACTCGACGGCGACGTGCTGGCGAAGATCTTCCTCGGCGACATCAAGGCCTGGAACGACCCGGCCATCGCCGCCCTCAACCCGGGCCTGAACCTGCCGGTGGCGAACATCACCGTGGTGCACCGCTCGGATGGCTCGGGTACTTCGTACAACTTCACCAACTACCTGGCCAAGGTCAGTGACAGTTGGAAAACCAAAATCGGTTTCGGCACCACCGTGCCGTGGCCAGTGGGTGTGGGCGGCAAAGGCAACGAAGGTGTTTCGGCCTACGTGAAGCAGATCAAGAACTCCATCGGCTTTGTGGAATACGCCTACGCGCTGCAGAACAAAATGACCTACACCCAACTGAAGAACGCGTCAGGCAAGTTCGTCTCGCCTAACGCCAAGGCCTTCCAGGCGGCCGCTGACACCGCCGACTGGGCCAGCGCCAAAGACTTCAACCTGATCATGACAAACGCGCCAGGCGAAGGCGCATGGCCGATCACGGCGACCACCTGGATCATCATGTACAAGCAGCCAAAGAATGCCGAGCAAAGCCAGGCGGCGTTCAGCTTCTTCAAGTGGTCACTGGAAAAAGGCCAGCAACAGGCTGCCGCGCTGGACTACGTAGCCCTGCCGGACTCCCTGGTGACGCGAATCGAAGGTTACTGGAAGTCTGACTTCACTCACTGATTCGCCCTACGACCGCCTTCCCCGGTGATCGAGGAAGGCGGTGAGCACATCTGATATGAACGACACCGTGCAACCGCTGGCTATGACTACTCACGCGAGCGACACCCGCAGCGACACGCGCGCCGCCCGCGATCAACGCCACGATCTGTGGTTCAAGCGCTCGATGTTCGGGGCTGCCATGCTGGTGCTGCTGTTGCTCGCCAGCATCGCGGCTTCGACGCTGTGGGGCGGCAGCCTGGCATTCAGGACCTTCGGCTTCGGCTTTATCACCAGCACCGAGTGGGATGCGGTCAACAACCACTTTGGCGCTGTGGTGCCGATCTACGGCACCCTTGTGACGTCATTTCTGGCGTTGCTGATCGCCGTGCCAGTCAGTTTTGGTATCGCGATTTTTCTCACGGAAGTCGCGCCGCCGTGGTTGAAAATGCCGGTCGCGTCCGCCATCGAATTGCTCGCCGGTATTCCCTCGATCATCTACGGCATGTGGGGTTTGTTTGTATTCGGGCCGTTTATGGCCGAGTACCTGTCGCCCTACATCAATGACTACCTCGGCGCCCTGCCCTTTGTCGGCTCGCTGTTCCAGGGCCCGCCGCTGGGGATCGGCATGCTGACCGCCGGCATTGTACTGGCGGTGATGATCATGCCGTTTATCACCTCGGTGATGCATGAGGTGTTTCGCAGTGTGCCCACGCAGTTGAAAGAATCGGCCTACGCACTGGGCAGCACTACGTGGGAAGTGGTGTGGGACATCGTCTTGCCGTACACCCGCTCGGCGGTGGTCGGCGGCATCTTTCTCGGCCTGGGCCGTGCCCTGGGCGAGACCATGGCGGTGACCTTCGTGCTGGGCAATGCCCAACAGTTCTCCTCGTCGCTGCTGATGCCGAGCAGTTCGATCGCGTCGGTCATCGCCAACGAATTCAGCGAGGCCTACACCGACTTGCATCGCTCGGCGCTGATCGCCCTGGGCTTTCTGCTGTTTATCGTGACGTTTGTGGTGCTGGCACTCGCGCGGCTACTGCTGATGCGCCTGTCCCGCAAGGAAGGCCTATGAACGCCAACGAACGTCTTTATCGTAAACGCGCGCTTAAAAATGGCGTGGCGATGTTCCTCAGTTGCGGCGCCACAGCCTTTGGTTTGCTGTGGCTGGCGTGGATTCTGCTGACGACCATCATCAACGGCTTTCAGGCGCTCAACCTGCGCCTGTTCACCCAGATGACCCCGCCGCCCGGCACCGAAGGCGGGCTGGCGAACGCGTTTTATGGCAGCGCGCTGATGTCTGGCATCGCCTTGCTGATCGGTACGCCCATCGGATTAATGGCTGGCATCTGGCTGGCAGAATTCGCACGGCATTCGCGCCTGGGTACTACGGTGCGTTTCATCAACGACATCCTGCTCTCCGCGCCGTCGATTGTGCTGGGTTTGTTCGTGTACACCGCCGTGATCCTGCCGCTGAACCAGCTGACGAATCATCAGGTGGGGTTTTCTGCGATTGCCGGTGCGCTGGCCCTGGCCTTGCTGGTGATTCCGGTGGTGGTGCGCACTACCGATGAAATGCTTCAGTTGCAACCCTCGACCATGCGCGAAGCCGCACTGGCCCTCGGTGTACCGCAATGGAAGCTGACGCTGCAGGTTGTGCTGCGAGCCGCAAAGGCCGGCGTGGTCACCGGCATCCTGCTTGCCCTGGCCCGCATCACCGGGGAGACCGCGCCCCTGCTGTTTACCGCGTTCGGCAACCAGTTCTGGAGCAGCAACCTGCTCAAGCCGATCGCCAGCGTCCCCGTGGTTATTTTCCAGTACGCCATGAGCCCGTTCGACGACTGGCACGCCCTCGCCTGGGCCGGCGCGCTGGTCCTGACACTGTTCGTGCTGCTACTTAGCCTGGCATCTCGCCTGATCCTTTTACGCAATAGGTCTCACTGATGGACGCCACTGGCATTGAGCTCGAAAAAACCAAAATTCGTGTGCGCGGGTTGGAGTTCTTCTACAACAACCAACGCTCCCTGAAGTCCATCGACATTGATATCCCGGAAAAACGCATCACCGCGATCATCGGCCCCTCGGGCTGCGGCAAGTCCACGCTGCTGCGCGTGTTCAACCGCATCTACTCGATGTACCCCAAGCAGGAAGCGCGTGGCGAAGTGCTGCTCAACGGCGAAAACATCCTCGCCCCCGGCTATTCGATGAACCGCCTGCGCAGCCACGTTGGCATGGTGTTCCAGAAGCCGGTGCCGTTTCCGATGTCGATCTACGACAACATCGCCTACGCCGTGCGCCACCACGAAAAACTCTCGCGCCGTGAAATGAACGACCGCGTCGAGCAAGCGCTGCGCGGCGGCGCGTTGTGGGACGAGGTGAAAGACAAACTCAACCAGAGCGCTCAAAGCCTTTCCGGCGGCCAGCAGCAGCGGTTGTGCATTGCGCGCACCATTGCGCTGCGGCCACAGGTGTTACTGCTGGACGAACCGACCTCGGCGCTCGACCCCATCTCGACCGGGCGCATCGAGCAATTGATCACCGAGCTGAAAACGCATTACACCGTGATCATCGTGACTCACAACATGCAGCAAGCCGCGCGGGTGTCGGACAGCACCGCGTTCATGTTCATGGGGGAATTGATTGAGCATGGCAAGACGGACCAGATCTTTACCGCGCCGAAGATGAAGCAGACGGAAGATTACATCACAGGCCGGTTTGGCTGAGCGCGCCTCATGCCAGGCCACGGGCCGCCTGTTGCAGGCGGCTTTTTCACAAGGCAAAAAAAAACCCGGAAATCCTCACTTGCGTGGGCCTTCCGGATTTTCTAAACCGCCAAATATGGTGGGTCGTGTGGGATTCGAACCTACGACCAATTGGTTAAAAGCCAACTGCTCTACCAACTGAGCTAACGACCCGCTGTGTGGTGGCGCGTATAATACTGATTTCTAAGGATTATTCAACACCTTATTTGAAATAAATCAGAAATAACGCGTTGGGTCCGCAATTGCGGCGTTTTTGAAGCCTTCGGCGCGCAGTCGGCAGGCGTCGCATTTCCCACATGCACGGCCGGAATCGTCTGCCTGGTAGCAGGAAACTGTCTGCGCATAATCGACGCCTAGTCCTACACCTGCCTTCACGATGTCGGCTTTGCTCATGTTCTGCAGCGGCGCCCGGATACGGAAGCCCTGCCCCTCTACGCCCGCCTTGGTCGCCAGGTTGGCCATGCGCTCGAAAGATTCGATGTACTCGGGGCGACAGTCCGGGTAGCCGTTGTAGTCCAGTGCGTTGACGCCGATGAAGATGTCGCGGGCATTCAGTACTTCGGCCCAACCGAGGGCCAGGGACAGGAATACGGTGTTGCGTGCTGGCACGTAGGTCAGCGGGATGCCTTCGCTGGGAGCCTCGGGTACGTCGATGCTGCTGTCGGTGAGGGCCGATCCGCCGATGCCATTGAGGTTGAGGCCGACCACCTTGTGTTCGACCACGCCCAGGTCACGAGCCACGCGGGCGGCGGCGTCCAGTTCAGCGCGGTGACGCTGGCCGTAGTCGAAGCTCATGGTGTAGCAGCGGTAGCCTTCGGCACGGACCATGGCCACCAGCGTGGCGGAGTCGAGGCCGCCGGAGAGCAGGATGACTGCGCGCTTTTGATCACTCATCTCAGCGCCCCGGCTCGTCATTCCACAGGTATTTGTGCAGCTGCAATTGCAGGCGCACCGGCAGGTTGTCGGCCACCACCCAGTCGGCGAGGTCACGGGCGTTCAGGTCGTGATGGCTTGGAGAGAACAGCACCTCGCCGGCGCGACGGTCGAGGCCGTACTGGATCAGCTTGGAAGCTGCCCAGTCGTAGTCGTCGCGCGAACAGATCACGAACTTGACCTGATCGTTGAGCGTCAGCAGGTCCATGTTCTCGTACAGATTGCGGTGCGCTTCCTTGGAGCCCGGCGTCTTGAGGTCGACCACACGGCTTACACGCGGGTCTACCGCCGAGATATCCAGGGCGCCACTGGTTTCCAGGGAGACTTCGTAACCGGCGTCACACAGCTGCTTGAGCAACGGGATGGCATTCGGTTGGGCCAGCGGCTCGCCACCGGTGACACAGACATAGCGCGGCTTGAAGCCGGCAACCTGCTCAAGGATGTCATCGAGGGTGCGCACGGTGCCGCCACTGAAGGCGTAGGCGCTGTCACAGTATTGGCAACGCAACGGGCAGCCGGTCAGCCGTACAAATACGGTGGGCAGGCCAGCGGTGCGCGTTTCACCCTGTAACGAGTAAAAAACTTCGGTGATGCGTAATGTGTCTTGCATAATCGCCACGGGCGTAACAGCTAAACAGGCTGTCCGCCTCCGTCAGGCACTTAAAGCGATCCCGCCAACGCGTAGACCGCAAAAAGCGTGTTTCATAAAAGGGCGTGGATTCTAACGAAAAAACCCGCGCCAGGCGCGGGTTTCTTCTAAACGGGAGTGCCGCGCTTACAAGCGCTGCAGATCCCGCTGGGCCAACTGGGCAGCGGAGGTACCCGGGTATTGGGCAACCACCTGCTGCAGAATGCCTTTGACCTTGTCGGTATGACCCAGTCGGCGTTCTACGTCAGCGAGTTTGTACAGCGAATCAGGCACCTTGGCGTGCTTCGGGTAAAGCTGGCTGACCTTGGCAAATGCCTGGCCAGCGCCTTGCAGATCACCCTTGGCCAGGTTGACCTCGCCCAACCAGTATTGGGCGTTGCCCGCGTACTGGCTGTTCGGGTACTTGCGCAGGAAGGCGGTAAAGGCCTGGCTGGCCTTATCGAAATCCTTGGCTTTGATCAGGTCGAAGGCTGCATCGTAATACAGCTTTTCCTTCGCCGGATCACCCGGTTCGCTGCTCGCGGCAGGGGCTTGGCTGGCAGCCGTGGCCCCTGCTGCTGCACCACCGGCGGCCGCAACAGGCGCGCCACCGGCAGAAGAATTATCAGGAGTGGCGGCAGGTGAAACGCCGGCTCCAATACGTCGGTCAAGATCCTGGTAACGCTCCAGGCCTTCTTGCTTCAGCTGGTTCACTTGGTTCTGCAAAATCTCAATGGTGCCTTGTTGCTGCGCCAATTGATCCTGCATGCGTTGCAGCTGGTTGAACAGTTCGCCCTGTGCCGAGGGGGCGGCAGTCGCCGGCCCCCCAGCATAGGCGCCGTTCGTGCCATAACCTGCTGGCGGATAGCTGCTCCCGCTATTGTTATAGCCAGAGTTGCTATCTTCCACAGGAACCGCAGCCCACACCGCAAGCGGTGCGAGGCTGAGAGCCAATACAGTTAGAGCACGACGGCACGTTCGCATGACGAATTACTTACGCAGTTCGACGCGACGGTTTTGAGCCCAGGACTGCTCGTCATGGCCAGTAGCAACTGGACGCTCTTTACCGTAGGAAACCAGTTCCAGTTGGCCTGGAGCAACACCTTGCAGTACCAGGTAGCGTTGAACGGCTTTCGCACGACGCTCGCCCAGTGCCATGTTGTACTCGCGAGTACCACGTTCGTCAGTGTTACCTTCCAGAACAACGCGAGCGCCGTTAGCTTTCAGGTCCTTGGCGTGAACGTCCAGAGCGCGCATGGCTTCTGGCTTCAGGTCCGAACTGTCGTATTCGAAGTAGAAAGTGGTGATAGCGCGCAGAGCAGCTTCTTCGCTCAGGGAGCCGTCAACTGCACCAGTGTTAGCGCCGTAACCAGCGTTTGGATCAACAGCTGCGCCTTCACCGGCATTGTCGCCGCCTTTAGACGAGCAACCAACGGCTACGGACAAAGCCAGAGCCAGAGCAGCAAACTTACCAAACTTCAGCATTTCCATCGTGAAACTCCTAATGAACCCCAGTGTGTTAAGCAATTCTTTTTGTAGCGCCGCGTCAGTTCAGGTAAGGGGACCAGGATGGTTCTCTGACTTCGCCTTGTGCGGTAGGAAGCGGGAGCCTTACGCGTCCATTAATGGACACGAGCATCAAGACTCCCCGGCCCTGCTGGCGGGTGGCGTAGATTACCATGGTGCCGTTGGGTGCAACAGTAGCTGACTCATCAAGGTTGGTATCTGTGAGGATTTTTACCGTTCCACGCTGCAAATCCTGGGCCGCAACCCGGAAATTAGTGAAACCATCCTGACGGTGAATCATCACCAACGTCTTTTCATCAGCCGAAAGCTTAGGGTTGGCGTTGTAGTTACCGATAAAGGTCACACGTTCCGCGCCCCCACCGCCCACGCTCGTTTTATAAATTTGTGGCTTGCCGCCGCGGTCGGAGGTGAAGTAGATGGTCGAACCATCCTTACCCCAGAACGGTTCGGTGTTGATGCCCGGGCCGCTGGTCACTCGGCTGATCTGGCGCGAAGCCATGTTCATCACGTAGATGTCCGGGTTGCCGTCTTTCGACAGCACGAACGCCAGGCGCGAACCATCCGGCGACCATGCAGGTGCACCGTTCAGCCCTTCAAAGTTGGTGATCTGCTCACGACGGCCCGTATCGATGTGCTGGACGAAGATACGTGGGCGACGCTGTTCGAACGACACGTAGGCAATACGCTTGCCGTCTGGCGCAAAGCGCGGCGACAGGATTGGCTCACGCGACTGCAGCAGGGTCACTGCACGTGCGCCGTCGTAATCCGAACGCTGCAAGGTGTAGCGCGTGTTGTCGACGGAGAAACGTTCAGCCGTGACATACAGCAGACGCGTCGAGAAAGCACCCTTGATACCGGTAAGCTTTTCAAACGACTGGTCCGAGATGTAGTGGGCCATGTCCCGCAGTTGTTCGGCGGTGCCCGATACGCTGCCGGTCAAGACCTGCTGCTCGGTGGCCACGTTGAACAACGTGTACTGGATCTGCAGGCGACCGCCGGCCGGCGTGATGTTGCCGACCATCAGGTACTGCGCGCCAACGGCTTTCCAGTCACGGAACACAACTTCGCTGGCCTGGTTGGGCTGGCTGATCATGTTGCCTTTTGGAATCGGCGCGTAGTAACCGGAGTTGCGCAGGTCGTCGCTGACGATCTGGGCCATGTCATCCGGCAGCACGCTGCCGCCCTGCCAGCCGAACGGTACTACAGCGATCGGGGTGGCCCGATCGCTACCGCTGGTAACCAGGATGTTCTTTTCATCCGCCGCCGCTATGCCTGCCATACAGCAAATAACGACAAGCATTCCTCGAAGAAGGTTTCTCACAAGGCTAGATCCTCAGGTGTGAATGTCATCTTGAATGAACGATAGGGAGCGAAGTCGCTTGGTTTCATTCCCTGCATCTCGGTCAACCGGCCAATGTTCTTGACCGCGGCAACCGCCGAACTGTCGAACGAACCGTCACCACTGGACTTGGCCACGCCGACCGAAGTCACCGTACCGTCCGGCAACATGCCGATCTGCAGCACTACTGTCATACCTTTGCGAGCCGAAGGTGGACGTGTCCAGCCTTCTGCTGCCCGTGCCCGAATCAGGTCGTCGAAACTGCCCGCGACTTCATCACCACGTTCATCGGCCAAGGCCTGCTGACGCTGAGGCGTGTCGGAAAGCAAGTCTGCCAGGGCCTGGGCCTTTTTCTCTTCGGCGGATTTGCGCGCTGCTTCCTGAGCCTTTTTCTTGGAGGCATCGGCGGCAGCTTTCTTCTTCGCGTCGTCGGCGACTTTCTTCTTCGCCTCGTCTGCTTCGGATTTTTTCTTGGCGTCTTCGGCGGCTTTCTTCTTCGCGTCTTCGACTATCTTTTTCTTGGCGTCTTCAGCGGCCTTTTTCTTGGCCTCTTCTTCGGCAGCTTTTTTGGCTTCTTCTTCAGACTTCTTCTTGGCTATATCAGCCAATTGTTTCTCTTCGGCTTTTTTGGCTTCGGCAGCCTTGTCGGCTTTTTTGGCTTCATCAGCCTTTTTCGCCTCTTCAGCTTTCTTCGCTTCGTCAGCCTTTTTCGATTCCTCGGCCTTTTGAGCCGCGTCTTCTTTCTTTTGTTCCGCAGCAGCCTTCACCGCTTCCTGCTCGACCTTCTTCTGTTCCATCTGTTCGACTTCAGTCTGGCGCGCAGCCGACTTCTGGGCTTCACCCGCAATCTTCTGATTGGTCTGGGTGGTGGCCTGACTTTTCGATTTCAGCTGATACAGGGTCGCCTGCACGATCGGCTTGGCTGGCGGCAGGTCCGGGGTCATGGCAAAGCTGACGAACAGCATGCCAAACACCAGGACGTGCAGGGCAATTGCCCAGACGCTAGGCCAGAAGAAGCTTTCCGAGGCGGACGGCTCTCGCTGTTGCTGCATCAGGGCGCCTCGGTAATCAAGCCAACGTTACCCACGCCGGCTTTCTGCAGCCCGCCCATGGCGCCCATGACGGAGCCATAGTCGACCACTTTGTCGCCGCGAATGAACACTTGCGTGTGCTTGCCGCCTTCATTACCGGACCGGATGATCTTGGTCACGGCATCGGTCATCTGCGGCAAGGTCATGGCCTTGTCTTGCTGTTTCTGAGTGTCGACTTCGCTGCCAAGGTTCCAGTAATAGGTCTTGTCAGCCTTGATCGAAATGGTCAGGACCTGGGTGTTGTTGTCCTGCGGCAAGGCTTCGCTGGAAACCTTGGGCAGATCAACCTTCACGCCCTGATTGAGCATCGGCGCGGTCACCATGAAGATAACCAGCAGCACCAGCATCACGTCGATGTAAGGCACTACGTTCATCTCGGCGACCGGCTTGCGCTTTTTGCGAGCTCGAGCGATTAAAGCCATTGGGAATTACCTGCTTATTCTTCGCTGGTGTGCACTTTACGGTGCAGGATCGCCTGGAATTCATCGGCGAAGGTGTAGTAACGGCTGATCAAGGTTTCGCCACGAGCGGCAAAACGGTTGTAGGCAATTACTGCGGGGATAGCAGCGAACAAGCCGATCGCGGTGGCGATCAGGGCTTCGGCGATACCCGGGGCCACGGTGGCCAGGGTCGCTTGTTGAGCCTGAGCCAGGCCGCGGAATGAGTTCATGATGCCCCATACGGTACCGAACAGACCGATGTACGGGCTGACGGAACCGACGGTGGCGAGGAACGGCAAGCTTTGCTCAAGCTTTTCTTCTTCGCGGGAAATGGCGACGCGCATGGCACGGGCCACGCCTTCCATGACCGCTTCAGGGTCAACGCCCGGTTGCTGGCGCAGGCGCGAGAATTCCTTGAAACCGGCGCGGAAGATTTGCTCTACGCCCGAATCCGGGTCCGGGTTGCTGCCGGCCTGACGGTACAGCTTGGACAGGTCGATACCCGACCAGAAGCGCTCTTCAAAGCTCTCCAGGGCGCGTCGACCGGCACGCAGCAGGTTGCTGCGCTGAAAAATCATGACCCAAGAGGTAACCGATGCGGCTACCAGGACCAGCATCACCAGTTGAACCACAACACTGGCATTGCTGACCAGGCTCCACATGGAGGAATGGTCGACGACGGTAGGTTCCACGCTAAATCTCCTGCTTTGATTGTTTACCCGCGCCGCTTACGCCGGCAAAGGCCGCACGTAGAGCTTCGGGAATGGCCCGGGGTTTCAAACTATCGGTGCGCACACAAGCCACCAGAAACTGCCCCTCACAGAGCAGCGTTGCATCCGTTGCCCGCCTGACCTGCTGTTTAAAGCGCAGGCTGACACGGTTCAATTCGATTACTTCTGCGCTGACCAGCAGCTCATCGTCCAACCGCGCCGGCGCGTGGTAACGCGCCTCGCTGGAATGCACGACAAACAACAGGTCTTCCCCCGCAAGCTGGGATTGGGCAAAGCCCAGCTCCCGTAGCCGCTCGGTTCGAGCCCGCTCCATGAACTTGAGGTAGTTGACGTAATACACGATGCCGCCAGCATCGGTGTCCTCGTAATAAACGCGACAGCGATGTGCGAACGGCTGATCCACGTTTTGCGCGCGCATACTCTAGTGCTTACTCCTCAGGTTGCCAATCCGGCCAGGCAACTGTTTTTTCATTCTGTTGATCATGATGAAGCACATTTCCAACGACTGAATGACGTCGCCAGCCACTAGGACAGCACAAACTTCAGATAAATCGACTGGCGTGACCTTTTTAATCGTCCACTGCATCGAGAAATTCGTCTACCACGGGCATCTCACCCAATCGTGACGGAATATTTAAGCCAAAGTGCAAATAGGCATGGCGCGTCACCACTCGGCCTCTCGGCGTACGCATGATGTAGCCCTGCTGGATCAGGTACGGCTCCAGTACATCCTCAATGGTATGGCGTTCTTCGCTGATCGCCGCTGCCAGGCTGTCCACGCCAACCGGGCCACCGTCGAACTTCTCGATCATGGTCAAGAGCAGGCGCCTGTCCTGGTGGTCAAAGCCGTGCTCGTCCACATCCAGCAGGTTCAACGCCAGGTCCGCCACCGGCTTGGTGATATGCCCTTTGGCGCGCACCTCGGCGAAGTCGCGTACACGGCGCAGCAAGCGATTGGCGATCCGTGGCGTGCCACGGGCACGACGGGCGATTTCAAACGCGCCTTCCGGGTCCAGCGGCAACCCCAGAATGCCCGCCGAACGGCTGACGATGGTCGCAAGGTCGGCAGTGCTATAGAACTCCAGACGTTGAACAATGCCGAAACGGTCTCGCAGCGGGTTGGTCAACATGCCCGCGCGGGTTGTGGCGCCCACCAGGGTAAACGGTGGCAGGTCGAGCTTGATCGAGCGGGCCGCCGGGCCTTCGCCGATCATGATGTCGAGCTGGAAGTCTTCCATGGCCGGGTACAGCACTTCCTCGACGATCGGCGACAGCCGATGGATCTCGTCGATAAACAGCACGTCATGGGGCTCAAGGTTGGTCAGCAGCGCCGCCAAGTCGCCTGGACGCTCCAGCACCGGGCCGGAGGTGGACTTGATCGACACGCCCATTTCCTGGGCGATGATGTTGGCCAGCGTGGTCTTGCCCAAACCCGGCGGGCCGAAGATCAGCGTGTGGTCGAGGGATTCACTGCGCCCGCGTGCGGCCTGGATAAACAATTCCATCTGCTCGCGTACGGTGGGCTGGCCAATGTAGTCGGCCAGGCTCAGCGGGCGAATGGCCCGGTCCTGGACTTCTTCACGGTCGCGCGGGCCAGTGGCCGCGATCAGACGATCAGCTTCAATCACTTAAATCATTCCCTTCAGGGCTCGGCGGATCATGTCTTCGCTGCTCAGGTTCTTGTCCTTGATGGCCGACACCGCTTTGCTGGCTTCCTGGGGCTTGTAGCCCAGGGAAATCAACGCGCTGACGGCATCGCTTTCGGCGCTGGCGACTTGGCCCGCCGGCATGTCCGGCTGGTTCGGCACCAGGGCAAACATGCTCGGCACCACTTCCCAGGCCTTGAAACGGTCCTTGAGCTCTACCAGCAGGCGCTCGGCGGTCTTCTTGCCGACACCCGGCACCTTGGTCAACGCCGAGGTGTCCTGGGCCGAAACGGCGCGCACCAGCTCATCCACTTCCAGGCTCGACATCAACGCCAGCGCCAGTTTCGGCCCTACACCGTTGAGGCGAATCAGCTCGCGGAAGAAGTCACGGTCCCGCTTGCCAATGAAACCATAGAGTAATTGCGCGTCTTCGCGCACCACCAAATGGGTGTGCAAGGTGATCGGTTCGCCGACCGACGGCAGGCGATACAGGGTGGTCATGGGCACTTCCAGCTCATACCCCAACCCGTTTACATCCAGAATCAGGTGCGGCGGCTGTTTCTCAGCCAGGGTGCCGCGCAAGCGTCCAATCACGGTTCGATCCTTAAAGCTTGGGGTCAGATCAAGGCCTGACCGGAAATAACGATTGCGCTGATGCTATCAGAGACGCAGCCGCCCGCCACGACTGCGTGCGGTGCCAAGGCCGTGCGGTAGCAGGCTGGAGCGGGTGTGCGCATGGCAAATGGCAATGGCCAGGGCGTCGGAAGCATCAATTTGCGGCTTTGAGGTGAGTTTGAGCATGTGCATAACCATCATCTGCACCTGCTCTTTATTCGCCGCGCCGGTGCCGACCACAGCCTGCTTGACCTGGGTTGCGGTGTATTCGGCGATCTCCAGGCCCTCTTCGGCACCGGCAACAATGGCAGCGCCACGGGCCTGGCCAAGCTTCAGCGCGGAGTCGGCGTTTTTCGCCATGAAGACCTTTTCGATGCCCATGGTCACCGGGCCGTAGGTCTGGATTACTTCACGCACGCCGCGATACACAATCTGCAGGCGCTCGGCCAACTCGCCCGCGCCGGTGCGGATGCAGCCCGACGCGACGTAAACACAGCCGCGCGGGGTGTGTTGCACCACGCCAAAACCGGTGATGCGCGAGCCGGGGTCGATACCAAGGATTAAAGTCATAACGCCTGCAGAGTGGGGAAAACACGGTTCTTGCGGCCAACATTAAACAACTGTGGGAGCTGGCTTGCCTGCGATACAGACACCTCGGTATGGCAGGCAAACCGAGGTGATGCCTTCGCAGGCAAGCCAGCTCCCACAGGGGGGTTCATCATCCTTCAGCCTAGCTGCTCGGCTACTTCTTCCGGGATGTCGGCGTTCGAATAAACGTTCTGCACATCATCCAGGTCTTCGAGCATATCCAGCATCTTCAGCACTTTCTGCGCGCCGTCCAGGTCCAGCTCGGCGCTGGTGGTCGGCAGCATCACGATTTCCGCGTCGGTGCCTTTGAATCCGGCAGCTTCCAGCGCGTTACGCACCGCATAGAAGCCGGCAAACGAGGTAAACACGTCGATGGAACCGTCTTCATTGGTCACCACGTCGTCGGCGTCCGCCTCCATGGCGGCCTCGATCAGGGCATCTTCATCCACGCCCGGCGCGAAGGAAATCTGCCCCTTGCGCTCGAACAGGTAAGCCACCGAACCGTCGGTGCCCAGGTTGCCACCGCACTTGCTGAACGCGTGGCGCACAGCGGCTGCGGTGCGGTTGCGGTTGTCGGTCATGCACTCGACCATCACCGCCACGCCGCCCGGGCCGTAGCCTTCGTAGCTCAACTCGACCATGTCGTCGGTGTCGGCGGCGCCGGCACCACGGGCCACGGCGCGGTCGATGATGTCGCGGCTCATGTTCGCGCCCAAGGCCTTGTCCAGCGCCAGGCGCAGACGCGGGTTGGAGCCTGGGTCACCGCCACCCTGGCGGGCAGCGACAGTCAGTTCGCGAATCCACTTGGTGAAAATCTTGCCTTTCTTGGCATCCTGACGCTCTTTGCGGTGCTTGATGTTCGCCCACTTGGAATGGCCAGCCATAACACAACTCCGAAATTCTGTAGAAACCTTATCAATCCCGCCAAACGGGATGTGCCTCGTGTAACGCAAAGGCGCATCCGAAGATGCGCCTTTTTAGACCGCGTAAACCTCAGTGCGCTTTCACGCAGCGGCCTTACTCAGCCTTCGGCGTCTCGCGCAGACGAATGTGCAGTTCGCGCAGTGCCTTGGCATCCACCACACCCGGAGCCTGGGTCATGACGTCCGCAGCACTCTGGGTTTTCGGGAACGCGATCACTTCACGGATCGACTGGGCGCCGGTCATCAGCATCACCAGACGGTCGAGGCCGAAAGCCAAGCCACCGTGGGGCGGCGCGCCGTATTTCAGGGCGTCGAGCAGGAAGCCGAACTTCTCTTCCTGTTCCGCTTCGTTGATGCCCAACAGGCGGAATACCGACTGCTGCATTTCCTTGCGGTGGATACGGATCGAACCGCCTCCCAATTCAGTACCGTTCAGAACCATGTCGTAGGCACGGGACAGCGCGCCAGCCGGGTTGGCTTCAAGCTCGGCAGGCGTGCATTTTGGCGCGGTGAACGGGTGGTGCAAAGCGCTGAAGCTGCCATCGTCGTTCTCTTCGAACATCGGGAAATCGACCACCCACATCGGCGCCCACTTGCAGGTCAGCAGGTCCAGGTCGTGGCCCAGCTTGATACGCAGCGCGCCCAGGGCTTCGCTGACGATCTTGGACTTGTCGGCGCCGAAGAACACGATGTCGCCATCAACGGCACCCACGCGATCAAGGATCGCGTTGAGGTTGTCCAGCGGGATGTTTTTAACGATCGGCGATTGCAGACCTTCAACACCGTTGGCGCGCTCGTTGACCTTGATGTACGCCAGGCCCTTGGCACCGTAGATGCCAACGAACTTGGTGTAGTCGTCGATCTGCTTGCGCGGCATGCTCGCGCCACCGGGTACACGCAGGGCAGCGATGCGGCATTTAGGGTCGTTGGCCGGGCCGCTGAACACCTTGAAGTCGACTTCCTTGAGTTGGTCGGCCACGTCCACCAGTTCCAGCGGGTTACGCAGGTCTGGCTTGTCGGAACCGTAGCGGCGCATGGCTTCTTCGAAGGTCATGTGCGGGAATTCGCCGAACTCCAGGTCCAGCACTTCCTTGAACAGGTTGCGGATCATTTGTTCGGTCAGGCCCATGATCTCTTTTTCATCGAGGAAGCTGGTCTCGATGTCGATCTGGGTGAATTCAGGCTGGCGGTCGGCGCGCAGGTCTTCGTCACGGAAGCACTTGGCGATCTGGTAGTAACGGTCGAAGCCGGCCACCATCAGCAGTTGCTTGAACAACTGCGGCGATTGCGGCAAGGCGAAGAACGAACCGGCGTGGGTACGGCTAGGCACCAGGTAGTCACGCGCGCCTTCCGGGGTGGCCCGGGTCAGGATCGGCGTTTCAACGTCAAGGAAGCCGTTCTCGTCGAGGAAGCGGCGGATGCTGGTGGTCATGCGCGAACGCAGACGCAGCTTCTCGGCCATTTCCGGACGACGCAGGTCCAGAAAGCGGTAGCGCAGGCGCGTTTCTTCGCCGACGTCGGAGTATTCGTTGAGTGGGAACGGCGGAGTTTCCGATTCGTTCAGCACTTCCAGCTCATAGCCCAGCACTTCAATGCCGCCGGACGCCATGTTCTTGTTCACAGCGCCTTCCGGACGCAGGCGCACCTTGCCGGTGATCTTCACGACGTATTCGCTGCGCACGCGGTCGGCGGCGGCGAAGCTGTCGGCGCGGTCCGGGTCAAACACCACCTGGGCCAGACCATCACGATCACGGATATCGAGGAAGATCACCCCGCCGTGGTCGCGGCGACGGTGAACCCATCCGCAAAGAGTGATTTCCTGACCTTCCAGGGTCTCGTTCAGTTGGCCGCAATAGTGGCTGCGCATCATGGTAGTGGTTTCACTTCTCGTAATTCGAAATTCGGTGGAGGCTCGCCTCGTCACCGTACATTAAAGCAGGGGACGGATAATGCAGGAGCCTGCGCGTAGAGTTCAACTCAGTCTGCTTTGTCGCCGCCCGCCAGGTTCTTTTTCGAGCCGGTCTTGAAGTCGGTCTCGTACCAGCCGCTGCCGCTCAGGCGGAAGCCCGGCATGGACAACATCTTCTTCAGCTCAGGCGCCTGGCAGGCGGGGCAATCGACCAGCGGCGCTGCGCTGATCTTCTGAATGGCTTCCAACTGATGACCACAGGAAGCACATTGATAGTCGTACATGGGCATGGAGATGTCTCGGCGATCAGGTCGTTACCGCGCTGCGCCTTACGGGTAAAGACCCGGCACGCACAGCAAAGCGCGGGATTATATCTGGTAAATCGAGGCAGCGCAGCCGGCTTTCTGCCCCAAGCGCGGCCCGCCTTGACGGCGGGCCGACTTGTGAATTGCTGAATCAATCAAGGTTTGCGCGCGCTTTTAACACGTGAACCACGCACACCACCCTGACCAGCCCGCTGAAGTTCTTCACCCCGCCGTAGCGCAGATGCACTTCCCGATCCACATACGACAACAACGCGCTGACTGAACACGCGTTGATCCTGGCTATCTCCGTAAGGATATTCCAGTAGATCTGTTCGAGCCTCAGGCAGGTTGAAAACCCGTTGAGCCTGACCGAGCGGGACAACGGCTTGGCCAGCCCCATATCGAACCCCTTGGCGAAGGGATCGGCCTCTGTCCTGTGAAAACCACCGGTTTCCATGATTCCATTACCCACTGCGCGTGACATACACCTGACACTCCATTGCCATACAGCTAACCCATGGGCGTCTCCCATTGGGCGATGGCCTATAAAACAGCAGCACGCGAAAGGCCGCCAGAAGACGGGTATTGGAAAGGCGTAGGACAACGCCAGGAAGTGCGCGGAAACAAGCGAGCGGCGCCAGAACGGCGCCGCTCGGTAGGCAGGCTTACTGGTTTTCGAGCAGGGAACGCAGCATCCACGCGGTTTTCTCGTGAACCTGCATGCGCTGGGTCAGCAAGTCGGCAGTCGGCTCATCGCTGACCTTGTCGAGCAATGGGAAAATCCCGCGAGCAGTGCGCGTGACCGCTTCCTGGCCGGCGACCAGTTGTTTGATCATCTCTTCGGCGGTCGGCACACCCTCTTCTTCCTTGATCGAAGACAGGCGGGCGTAGATCGAATAGGCACCCGGCGCCGGGAAACCCAGGGCACGGATCCGTTCGGCAATGGAGTCCACCGCCAGCGCCAGTTCGTTGTACTGCTCCTCAAACATCAAGTGCAGCGTGCGAAACATCGGGCCTGTGACGTTCCAATGGAAGTTGTGGGTTTTCAAATACAGTACGTAGGTATCGGACAGCAGGCGTGAGAGTCCGTCGACGATGGATTTACGGTCTTCTTCACTGATACCAATATCGATTGCCATGTTTTTTCCCCTTCAATTGACGAGTATTCATTGAGCAGGTGCAAGCCCACTCTAGCAAGAGTGCCGGCCTCATGCAGCCGGACGCTCACAGGTCACGTGCGACAAATTGACCAAACTGCCACGCGCCTGCCGGCAACGTACCCGCCTTCGGGAGAACTCGAAACGTCCCGGCACCGTGCTCCAACAGCCTGCACCTGTCTAGGACAAGTGTTTGATGCAGAAATGCCATGGCCCTCACAACACCCGCAAATGCTTGATTTGAGTAGCCACAGCCTTTGCTGTTAAATAGGCGCGGTGTGATTGCCGTTTATTTTCGCGGCGCCCGCATAGGCTGATACCCCGCGCACGTGCTCAACGCCTCCCATCAGTTCAGAAGCGAACCGTGCCAGTCAGCTCCTCCTTGTGATCCGTCTTAAAGTGAGTTAATCAAAATGTTGAAAATCGTCCACCTGCTAACGGGCGTTGCAGCTTTGCTGCTGTCCTTTATTCCGAGCCTGCAACAGGGAAGCCCTCCCTATCTGGAACAACACGACGCTCTGTACCTGGCCTTGTTCGGCCTTCTTAACCTGACCCTGGCTCCGGTAATTCCTTACTGGAACAAAGGCACACGTCATCAACTGCAAAACCTTGTCAGCGCGCTGTTGGTGCTGACTGTTGTCGTTCAAACCCTCACCCTCCTGGCACCTATGCCTGAAGTGGGCGGCCACCCGGCCATCCTGCTCAGCCTGGTGATTGCTGTGGTCGCCATCGTTCTTCATCTGGCCGTCAGCTTCTACCGTTCGTCCCCAGCGGCCGCGTCGCAAAACTACGACATGACCAATCGGGATACCGGTACCGTCAAGTGGTTCAACACCTCCAAAGGCTTTGGCTTTATCTCCCGCGATTCGGGCGACGATATCTTCGTCCACTTCCGGGCCATCCGTGGCGAAGGCCATCGCGTACTGGTCGAAGGCCAGCGCGTTGAGTTCTCCGTGATGAACCGCGACAAAGGCCTGCAGGCCGAAGACGTGATCGCGGCATTGCCGCGTCGCTGATTTTCCTGCCTTCGGCGTAAAAAAAACCGCGATCCAGCGTTGCTGGGTCGCGGTTTTTTATTGCGTGGCTATTAATAGCGCCCTTATCAGTAATGAGGCGGCGGCGCTTCTTCTTCGGATGTCTCAAACTGACCGCCCATTTCTTCCTGGCGCTTAAGCAAAGCCGTCATCTGCATCTGCAGGCGTTCAACCGCACGCTGCTGCGCGACCAGAATGTCATTGAGGGTTTCGATGGTGTCGTCCTGAAAGGCCAGGCGGCTTTCCAGATCGGTGACGCGGTCTTGCAGATCCATGGTTCAGTCCCTGGCAAAGATAAAGTCAGCAGGCAATAACTCGCGCATTCGTGCGCGAATCGCCGCCACCTGTTCCTGCGTATAAGGTTGTGCCGGATGCTTGCCCCATACCGGCGCAGGCCAAGCCGCGTCGTCGCGCTTGCGCACGATTACATGCACGTGCAACTGGCTGACGACGTTACCCAGCGCGCCAATGTTCATTTTGTCGGCGTTCAGCGCTTCATTCAGCAGCTGCGCCAGCGTCGTGGTTTCTTGCCACAGCGTTTGCTGATCGGCGACATCCAGCTGAAACACTTCACTGATACCGTCGACGCGCGGTACCAGGATGAACCAGGGATAGTTCGCATCATTGGACAGCAGCAGGCGGCAGAGCGGGAAGTCCCCAATGGCCAATGTGTCTTGTTGCAGGCGTTGATCTAAGGCGAACACGTGGACGCTCCGTTCGGCAAGTCAGTTTCAGGCGCCAAGCATACCGTTGAATGCCTGCAGCTTCACGGCGAATGCGGCAAGCCCTGAGGCCAACCGACAAAAAACATGCACCCTTTCGAGGCGGGCAAATTGTTGAGCTACGCTAAACCGGGCGTCACCGGTACGCACCAAAATGACCCACTTGTGCTTCATAGGGATCCGCCGACTACCCACAAAAGGGGGTGAACCGGTAACGTTTTGCCCTGGTGCAGCAAATGTGTACCACCGGGGACGCAGAAAGCCTGGGCGTAAAGCCCAAACCAAACGGCGCAAAAAGCCCGTGCTTATGCGGTTTTTACACGGCCGTAACGTTTTTCACGAAAAAATGACATTCGGTTACCGCTTTGTGCACGCTTGTTGCATTAACACCCATATCGTCGGCAACGACACCCGCCTGGATGCAGGTGTTTCGCGATAAAAAACAGTAGCGTTTCAGTGTGTGTCACGGATGAGTTCAAACTTGCAAAGGGGTTTGAAAACAGCATTGAAGTTGTCAGCCCGGTCACAGCCGGGCTGTGAATTTGCGACAAGGAGCCAGCAAATTACGATAGCCTCGTAAAGAAGCTGAAAGGATAGATGGGCAAGTATCGTCATTAGAGTCTGCGTGATATAACTTTGCGCCGACACAATAAAGAAAGAGCCGCCCAGATAAAAATACAGGTGGGACGGCAGTACTCTTCCTAAAACCAAAGGAGCAAATCACGATGCGCGTGATGAAGTGGAGCATGATCGCCCTGGCTGTTTCAGCAGGCACCTCGCAGTTCGCAATGGCGTCCGCCCAGGACGATTCCAAGGGCTTTGTTGAAGACAGCACCTTCAGCATCAACACTCGCCTCCTGAACTTTGGCCGCGACTTCCGTAACAACGACTCCGGCAAGAGCCGCGTCAACGAAACCGGCCTGGGCTTCAATGGCCTGTTCCAGTCGGGCTACACCCAAGGCACCATCGGTGTCGGTGTTGACGTGATCGGCCTGTTGGGCGTGAAACTGGACAGCGGCAAGGGTCGTTCGGGCACTGGCCTGTTCCCTACCGGTTCTGACGGTCGCTCGGAAGACGAATACTCCAAAGGCGGCGGCGCTGTTAAGTTCCGCATCTCCGACACCGTGCTCAAAGTCGGCGACCAGTACACCACCGCGCCGGTATTCGCCTCCGATGACAGCCGCTTGCTGCCAGAGCTGCCGCAAGGTATCTCGATCACCAGCAACGAGATCAAGGGCCTGAAACTCGAAGGCGGTCACTTCACCTCCAGCGTCGCGCAAAACCAGACGTTCCGTGACAGCCTTGGCCTGACCAAAACCGACTTCATCGGCGGTGTCTACGCCCTGACGCCGGAAGTCAGCGCCAGCCTGTACTACGCGAAGACTGAAGACTACTGGAAGAAAACCTACGCCAACCTGAACTGGACTCACGCGCTGAGCGACGAACAGTCCCTGGCCGTTGACTTCAACATCTACAGCACCAAGAGCGATGGCGCCGGCCTGCAACGCGCAGAAAAAGACGGCACCACCAAACTGGATAACCGTGCTTACAGCTTGCAAGGCGCGTACACCATCCAGGCTCACACTTTCACCCTGGCCTACCAGAAAGTCAGCGGTGACGGTGACTACGGCTACGGCGTAGACGGCGGCGGCACGATTTTCCTGGCCAACTCCATCGCCCGTTCCGACTTCAACGCTGAAGACGAAAAATCGTTCCAGGCTCGCTACGACCTGAACATGGCCACCTTCGGCGTGCCAGGCCTGAGCTTCATGACTCGTTACGTTAAAGGTACCGGCGCTAACACCGCAGAAACCTCGAACGGCAAAGAGTGGGAACGCGATATCGAAGCTAAATACGTGATCCAAAGCGGCCCAGCCAAAGACCTGAGCCTGCGCGTACGTCAAGCGACCTATCGTTCGTCTGACGGCGTGTACTACGGTTCGGCGTCGATCGACGAACTGCGTCTGATCGCGCAATACCCGCTGAACATCTTGTAATTGGCAGTTTGATTACAACGATGATTTAAGGCCTCGGCCTTAATTAAAAAGCCGCTCCCCTGTTAACAAGGGAGCGGCTTTTTTATTGCCGTGTTATTTCAGTTGAAAAAAACTAGCAAGCTAACTATCGAGCTTGAACTTGCGGCATCGAACCTGACCTCTCGGCCAAGTTCGACAGCGTCTTGCTTAGTTACTTCGTAACACTTTCCTGCATCACGCGAATAACCCGCTGCGGAAATGGAATATCAATGCCCGCCGCTTTCAAGCGATCACGCGCCAGTTCATTGAGCATGAACACCACATCCCAATAATCCGCCGTCTTGGTCCAGCAGCGCAGCGAAACGGTGATCGAACTGTCGCCCAGGGTCGACACCACTGCCACTGCCGCCGGATCCGCCAGCACCCGCGGGTCTTTGGCCAGTTCCAACAGCACTTCACGGGCTTTTTGCAGGTCGGCTTCGTAGTCGACACCCACGTCAAACACCACCTTGCGGGTCGGCTGACGGTTGGTGTTGGTGATCAAGCCGTTGGACAGGCTGCCGTTGGGAATGATCACGGTCTTGTTGTCGCCGGTGCGCAACACCGTGTGGAAGATCTGGATGCTGTCGACGGTACCGGAAGTGCCCTGCGCTTCGATCCAGTCACCAATGCGGAACGGGCGGAACAACAGAATCAGCACACCACCGGCGAAGTTTGCCAGGCTGCCTTGCAACGCCAGGCCAATGGCCAGGGTGGCAGCACCAATCGCGGCAACAAAGGAGGTGGTGGCCACGCCGATCATCGAGGCCACGTTGACCACCAGCATGACTTTGAGCGCGATGTTGGCCAGGTTGGTGATGAAGTGTTGCAGTGCCAGGTCTGCATTGCGCAGCGCCAGCAAGCGGCCCACTCGGTGAGTCAACACGTTGATCAGCCACCAACCGATGGCCAGGGTGATCACGGCCAGCAAAAACCGGCTGCCGTATTCCATGATCATCGGGAGCCAGGACTCAGAGGTCTTGATCAAGTGATCCATTTCAGCATTCAAATCCATCTATCTTCTCCTGTAGCGCGGATGTGCGGCTTTATTGACTGCCTAAAAACGCAAATGAGCCCCGGAGGGCTCAAGTGTAGGCATAAACTCTGGGGCGTGGGACGTCAAAAGCGCCGGCAGGTTCCCCGCGGTGCCATCAGTCGCGGAAGTTATTGAACTGCAACGGCATGTCGAAAGTCTTGGCGCGCAGGGCCGCGATGGCTTCCTGCAAATCGTCACGCTTCTTGCCGGTGATGCGCACCTGTTCGCCCTGGATGGAAGCCTGGACTTTCAGCTTGGCGTCTTTGACGTGAGCGACGATTTTCTTCGCCAGCTCTTTGTCGATGCCTTCCTTGAGTACCGCTTCCTGCTTCATCAGCTTGCCGGAGGCATAGGCGTCCTTGATTTCAAGGCATTGCGCGTCGATCTTGCGTTTGACCAGGGACAGCTTGAGGATCTCGATCATCGCTTCCAGCTGGAAATCGGCTTCTGCGGTCAGGTTGACGGTCAGGTCCTTTTCCTTGAATTCGAAGCTGCCCTTGCCTTTCAAGTCATAGCGACGGTCCAGTTCCTTGACGGCGTTCTCGACGGCGTTGGTGACTTCGTGTTTGTCCAGTTCGGATACCACGTCGAACGAAGGCATGTCATTTCTCCAATATAAGGGGCGGGCTCAGTAGAGATGGAGCGCGCCCAAGCTAAAATGCCGAGGCATTATAGCGGTTCTTTCGCCCCGTTCACTGTGAGCGACCCTACGGAGCACAAACTGATGTCGACCCCCTGGCACATTCTCGGCGCTGGCAGCCTGGGCACACTCTGGGCCACGCGCCTGGCGCGCTGCGGTGTGCCGGTGCGCCTGATCCTGCGCGATGCCGCACGCCTGGCAAGTTATAACGCCGGTGCCGGGCTGACGCTGGTGGAGCACAACATCGCACAGACGTACCCCGTGACCGGCGAAACGCCTGACAGCCCAGAGCCGATTCATCGTCTGTTAGTGGCGTGTAAAGCCTACGACGCGCAAAGCGCCATCGCACAGCTGCAACACCGCCTGGTGCCGGGCGCGGAACTGATCCTGCTGCAAAACGGCCTCGGCAGCCAGGACGCCGTCGCCGCCCAACTGCCCCAGGCCCGCTGCATCTTTGCCTCCAGCACCGAAGGCGCCTTCCGCGACGGCGAGTGGCGCGTGGTATTTGCCGGCCATGGCTACACCTGGCTTGGGGACGCCGCCCACCCTGCTCCGCCGCCGTGGCTGGATGAGCTGCGCGCCGCCGGCATTCCCCACGAATGGAGCACTGACATCGTCACGCGCTTGTGGCGCAAGCTGGCCCTCAATTGCGCGATTAACCCGCTCACCGTGTTGTATCAGTGCCGGAACGGCGGTTTGCAGGACCATCATTGTGAAGTCGCCACGCTGTGCGCCGAGCTGACCGAGCTGCTTGAACGCTGCGGCCAGCCGGCAGCCGCCGACGATTTGCACAGTGAGGTGCAACGGGTGATCCACGCCACGGCCGCCAACTACTCCTCGATGTATCAAGACGTGGCCAACGCCCGACGCACTGAAATCAGCTACCTGCTCGGCTATGCGTGCCAGGCGGCTGCCCGCCATCAGTTGGTTTTGCCCCATCTGCAACAACTGCACGTGCGGTTGGTCGACTACCTGGGTGCACGCGGATTGGCCAGCCACTGAGGCACGCGCTACCCTGCCTACCTGTCTATCACCTGGGAAAACCCTGATGCCACTGCGCCAGCGTCTTGAAAATCTACCGGTAGGGCAGAAACTGCTGGCCGCCCTGCTGGTGTTGTTGACCACCGTACTGTTAGTGGCCAACCTGACGTTTATCAGTGCCGCCTACTGGATCTCCCAGGAAAGCATGGCGCCACAGGCCTTGCAGGCCATTGGCCGCCTGGTGTCCAACCCCTCGCTTGCCGCCGAAGCCACTGAGTCGCCCGCCAAGGCCGACGCGCTGCTCAATGAGCTGACCAGCTATTCGCCGTTGCGCGCCGCCGCCTTGTACGACGGCGATGGCAACCGCCTGGCGCAGATGCAACACGGCAATCGCCTGCACTTGCCGGACAACTACCGGCATATTGAAGCCTGGCGCATCACCGAGTTTCGCAGCAATCAGGTCATCACCCTGCCCCGCGCCGGCCAGCCTCCAGGCCACTTACTGTTGGTCGCCAGCAGTGAGTTGCCGGTGGCGTTCTATACCGGCACGCTGACGGCCAGCCTGGGCATCCTGATTTTCAGTGTGTTGTTGTGGCTGATCATCGCCCGACAGATCAAACGCCTGATCACCCGGCCGATCCACGAACTCGAAGTGCTGTCGCGGCAAGTGACTCGCGAAGAGAACTACGCCCTGCGCGCCCGCCGGGGCAACCATGATGAAATCGGCAGCCTGGCTGAAGCCTTCAACACCATGTTGTCGCGTATCGAAGCCCGCGAGCAGCAGCTCAAACGCGCGCGCGACGATTCCCAGGCCGCCTATGATCAGGCTCAAGGCCTGGCCGAAGAAACCCGCCACACCAACCGCAAGCTGGAACTGGAAGTGCAGGTTCGCAGCAAGATCGAGAAGAAACTCACGGGTTTCCAGAACTACCTGAACAGCATCATCGACTCGATGCCCTCGGCGCTGATCGCCCTGGACGAACAGCTCTACGTTACCCAATGGAATCAGGAAGCCACTGCGCTTTCCGGCACGCGCCTGGATGAGGCGCTGAACCAGCCGATCTTCCTCGCGTTCCAGCCGCTCAAACCGTACCTGCCGCAAATCAAGGCCACGGTGGAGCAACACACGGTGGAACGGATTGAGCGCGTGACCTGGATCAAGGGCGATGAGGCCAAGCATTACGCCCTGACCTTCTACCCGCTGATGGGCGGCGCCGGGCGCGGCGTGGTGATCCGTATCGACGACATCACCCAGCGCCTGTCCCTGGAAGAAATGATGGTGCAGTCAGAGAAAATGCTCTCCGTCGGCGGTCTTGCTGCGGGCATGGCCCATGAAATCAACAACCCGCTGGGGGCGATCCTGCATAACGTGCAGAACATCCGCCGCCGCTTGTCGCCCGACCTGCCGAAGAACCTCGAATACGCCGAACAGGCGGGCATCGAACTCGACACCGTCAACCGCTACCTGCAAGGCCGCGAAGTGCCGCAACTGCTCGACGGCATTCAACAGGCCGGTGCGCGCGCGGCGAAGATTGTCACCCACATGCTCAGTTTCAGCCGCCTGAGCAATCGCCAGATGGCCCCCTGCGACTTGCCAGCATTGATCGACCAAGCGGTGGACATTGCCGGAAACGACTTCGACCTCACCATTGGCTTCGACTTCAAGGGCCAGGCGATCATCCGCCAGTTCGACCCGCAACTGGGCCCGGTGCCCGGCACCGCCAACGAGCTTGAGCAAGTGCTGCTCAACCTGTTGAAAAACGCCGCCCAGGCGATCTACCAGCGTGAAGACGACAGCGAGCCCGGCCGCATTATCCTGCGCACTCGCCTGAACCCGCCGTGGGCGGAGATCCAGGTGGAAGACAACGGCATCGGCATGAGCGAAAACGTGCGCAAACGCACCTTCGAGCCCTTCTTCACCACCAAGGAAATCGGCCAGGGCACCGGGCTTGGGCTGTCGGTGTCGTATTTCATCATCACCAACAACCACAAGGGCCAGATGGAAGTGCATTCCACCGTCGGCCAAGGCACCTGCTTCACCCTGCGCCTGCCCTTGGCCAGCAGCCAATTACCCTCCCACGAACTCACCAGACTGGAGCAATGACCATGGGCTTTCGCCTGTCGAAGATCTACACCCGCACCGGCGACCAGGGCGAGACCGGCCTGGGCGACGGCCGCCGCGTCCCCAAGGACCACCCGCGGGTGGAAGCCATTGGCGAGGTTGATGCACTCAACAGTCAGTTGGGCCTGCTGCTGGCCAACCTCGAAGAACAGAGCGGCAAGCATCCGGAATTGAAAGATGTGATCGAGGTGCTTACACCCTGCCAGCATCGCCTGTTTGACCTTGGCGGTGAACTGGCAATGCCGGTGTACAAGGCGTTGACTGCGGCGGAAGTGGATCGGCTGGAGGCAGCGATAGATCGCTGGAACGAGGAAGTGGGGCCCCTGGAAAACTTCATCCTGCCCGGCGGCTCGGTGCTGATCGCCCAGGCGCACGTATGCCGCAGCCTGGCGCGAGGGGCGGAGCGACGGTGTCAGCACTTGAATGCAGTTGAGCCGTTGGAAGGGGTGGGGCTTTCGTATATCAATCGGTTGTCGGATTTGTTGTTTGTGGCGGCCAGGGTGATTGCCAAGCGCCAAGGAGTCGCGGAAGTGCTGTGGCAGGCGGCGGCTAAGCCGCACTGAGGGTTTTGTGGGGTTGGGGTACATATCCGTTGCTACGGTAACGGCTGATATGGGTTCCGCTCTTACAGCGGGTCACTTTTTGAAGAGCGCAAAAAGTAACCAAAAACGCTCCGCCCCACCACTCGGCACCTCGCTTAGACTCGGTGCCAAGTGGTGGGGCGAAGACCTTTTGCTTACTTTTGGGTCTTTCCAAAAGTGAGCCGCTGTAAGAGCGGAACCCATATTAGCCGTTACCGCAGCAACGGATATACCCTCAACCCTCAACCCTCAGGCCAAAACGCCCGAATCCCCGCAACACCCTGAGCCCCCGCTACCCAAGCCTTCTCCCGCTCAGCAGGCCCAACCCCACCCAACAAAAACACCGGCCTGCTAAACCCACCAACCAACTGCGCCGCCTGCTCCCAACCCAACGGCTGAGCATCCGGATGCGTCTGCGTCGGCTGCACCGGCGACAACGTCACAAAATCCACGTCCATCATTTCCGCCAGCGCCAGCTCTTCAGCGTTATGACACGACGCCGCCAACAGCCGATCCTTCGGCAAAGGCCGCCCCTTGCTCGCATACTTGCGCAATTGCGCCGACGTCATATGCCACCCCGCCGAAGGAAAATCCCCCAGCCACTCAAACGGCCCCTTGAGCATCAACTGCGCCTTGCCCGCACACAGCCCCACCGCATCCACCGCAAGGTCGCGATATTTAGGGTCGTAGCCATTAGGCGCACGCAACTGAACCAGCTTGATGCCACCAGCAATGGCTGTCTGAATACCGCGCAACAACGCCGGGGCTTCAAGCTCGCCAGGCGTAATCAGGTAATCGGCAGGCAAACGCGCCGCCGTCACGATCGGCGCATTCGCCGCCGGGAACTCATAGTTGATCAAATCCCGAGGCGCCACCCATTCCAGCGGTTGCCCTTCGACCCCATGAGGCTCGCCGGTAAAGGCCGAGACTTCCCAGACATCCAGCAACACCTGCTTGTCCGGGTAGTCATGCTGCACCTTGATCAGCGGACGCGCCGTGGTGACCTGAATGCCCAGCTCTTCCTGCAATTCGCGGGACAAGGCGGTGGCGACCGACTCATTGGCCTCCACCTTGCCGCCGGGAAACTCCCACAGGCCGCCCTGATGCTGAGTATCGGCACGGCGCGCCAGCAGAATCCTGCCGTCGACACCGCGGATCACCGCTGCTGCTACATGCACTCGTTTCACCGCGTTTATCCTCTTGTCGATCAGGTACGGTATTCCGCGTTGATCTTCACGTACTCGTGGGACAGGTCGGTGGTCCAGATGGTTTCGCTGCACGCGCCGCGACCCAGCTCGATGCGGATGGTGATTTCTTCCTGCTGCATCACCGCCGAGCCCTGGGCTTCGGTATAGGTCTGAGCACGGGCGCCACGGCTGGCGATGCACACGTCGCCAAGGAACACATCAATTCTGCTCACGTCGAGATCCGGCACACCGGCACGGCCAACGGCGGCCAGGATACGGCCCCAGTTCGGGTCGGAGGCAAACAGCGCGGTCTTGATCAGTGGCGAATGGGCCACGGTGTAACCCACGTCCAGGCATTCCTGATGGTTGCCGCCGCCGTTGACTTCAACGGTAACGAACTTGGTCGCGCCTTCGCCGTCACGCACAATGGCCTGGGCCACATCCATGCACACTTCAAACACTGCCTGCTTCAATGCCGCAAACAGCGGGCCGCTGGCCGAGGTGATTTCCGGCAGGTCGGCCTGGCCGGTGGCGATCAACATGCAGCAGTCGTTGGTCGAGGTGTCGCCGTCGATGGTGATGCGGTTGAACGATTTGTTCGCGCCATCGAGGATCAGGCTGTGCAGCACATCGCGGGAAACCTTGGCGTCGGTGGCGATGTAGCCAAGCATGGTCGCCATGTTCGGGCGGATCATGCCCGCGCCCTTGCTGATGCCGGTCACGGTCACGGTCACGCCGTCGTGCACGAACTGACGGCTCGCGCCTTTTGGCAGGGTGTCAGTGGTCATGATGCCGGTCGCCGCCGCCGCCCAGTTATCCACAGACAGGTCATCCAGTGCGGCTTGCAAGGCGCCTTCGATTTTCTCGACTGGCAGCGGCTCACCGATCACGCCGGTGGAATACGGCAGTACTTGGCTGGCGTCCACGCCGGTCAGCTGGGCCAGCTTGGCGCAGGTGCGCGCGGCAGCCACCAGGCCCGGCTCGCCGGTGCCGGCATTGGCATTGCCGGTGTTGGTCAGCAAGTAACGAATGTTGCCGGCAACGCGTTGCTTGGCCAGGATTACCGGCGCTGCGCAGAACGCATTGAGGGTGAACACACCGGCGACGGTCGAACCTTCGGCACAACGCATCACCACCACATCTTTGCGCCCGGGGCGCTTGATGCCGGCCGAAGCGATACCGAGTTCAAAACCGGCAACCGGGTGCAGTGTGGGCAAAGGACCAAGACCAACAGCCATGAATGCGCTCCTTAAAAATTAGGTGATGTGTGTGCCGTCGCGGGCGACGGTGAAATTAATGGCAAAACGCCGCGACGGCAAAAGCCGGTCGCGGCGCGGGGTGTTGCAGCGTCAGGCGAAAATCTTAGTTGATTTCGCCGTGGCAGTGTTTGAACTTCTTGCCCGAACCGCACCAGCACAGTTCGTTGCGGCCCAGCTTCTGATCGTTGCGAACCGGGGACTGAGCCAGGGCTACATCGACTTCTTCGCCGAGGATTTCCGGAGCATCAAGCCCTGGCGCCTCGTCGTGCTGGAACTGCATGCGCGCAGCCAGTGCTTCGGCTTCCTGACGCAGGCGGGCCTCTTCCTCGATCGGGTCTTCGCGACGCACCTGAACGTGGGACAGCACGCGAATCGAATCGCGTTTGATCGAATCCAGCAGTTCGGAGAACAGCGTGAAAGACTCGCGCTTGTACTCTTGCTTCGGGTTCTTCTGGGCGTAGCCACGCAAGTGGATGCCGTGGCGCAGGTGGTCCATGGTCGACAGGTGGTCTTTCCACAGGTCGTCCAGCACGCGCAGTACGATTTGTTTCTCGAAGGTGCGCAGCGCTTCGGCACTCGCCTGCTCTTCTTTCTCGTTGTACGCGAGCAGCAACTCGGCCATCAGCTTCTCGCGAAGCGTTTCTTCGTACAGGTGATCGTCTTCGTCCAGCCATTTCTGGACTGGCAACTCAACACCGAAATCGGCCTTCAATGCTGCTTCCAGACCGGCAACATCCCACTGCTCGGGCAGGGACTGTGGCGGGATATGGGCGCTGACGGTGGCGTTAAGCACGTCCTGACGGAAATCAGCGATGGTCTCGCCAATGTTGTCGGCGGCCAGCAACGTGTTACGCATGTGATAGATCACTTTACGTTGTTCGTTGTTGACGTCATCGAACTCAAGCAGTTGTTTGCGAATGTCGAAGTTACGACCTTCTACCTTGCGCTGAGCCTTCTCGATGGCGTTGGTCACCATGCGGTGCTCGATCGCTTCACCGGACTGCATGCCCAGGGCCTTCATGAAGTTCTTCACCCGGTCAGAGGCAAAGATACGCATCAGGCTGTCTTCCAGGGACAGGTAGAAACGGCTGGAACCGGCGTCACCCTGACGACCGGCACGACCACGCAGCTGGTTGTCGATACGGCGCGATTCGTGACGCTCGGAAGCGATCACCTGCAGGCCACCGGATTCCAGCACGGCCTGGTGGCGTTTCTGCCAGTCAGCCTTGATCTGGGCGATCTGCTCAGGGCTCGGGTTTTCCAGTGCTGCGACTTCCACTTCCCAGTTACCGCCCAACAGAATGTCGGTACCACGACCGGCCATGTTGGTGGCGATGGTCAGTGCGCCTGGGCGACCGGCCTGGGCAATGATCTCGGCTTCTTTTTCGTGGAACTTGGCGTTCAGTACCTTGTGCTCGATACCTTCCTTGTTGAGCAGGTTGGACACGTGCTCGGAGGTTTCGATGGTGGCGGTACCCACCAGGATCGGACGGCCCTGGGCCATGCCGTCCTTGATGTCGTTGATGATTGCCGCGTATTTCTCTTCGGCAGTCAGGAACACCAAGTCGTTGAAGTCTTTACGCGCCAGCGGCTTGTTCGGCGGAATAACCACGACCGACAGACCGTAGATCTGGTGGAATTCGAACGCTTCGGTGTCGGCTGTACCGGTCATGCCGGACAGTTTGTTGTACAGACGGAAGTAGTTCTGGAAGGTCGTGGACGCCAACGTCTGGCTTTCGGCCTGAATGTTGAGCATTTCCTTGGCTTCGATGGCCTGGTGCAGGCCTTCGGACAGACGACGACCCGGCATGGTGCGGCCGGTGTGTTCGTCAACCAGCACGACCTGGCCGTCCTGCACGATGTATTCAACGTTGCGATGGAACAACTTGTGAGCACGCAGGCCAGCATACACGTGGGTCAACAGGCCCAGGTTGTGTGCCGAGTAGAGGCTTTCGCCCTCGGCCAGCTCTCCGATCTGCGTGAGCATCTCTTCGACAAACTGGTGACCGGCTTCGTTGAGTTCGACCTGACGGGTCTTCTCGTCGATGGTGAAGTGACCTTCTTTGGTCACTACGCCTTCGACCTCCTCGATGTGCTGCTCCAGGCGCGGGATCAACTTGTTGATCTCGGTGTACAGGCGCGAGCTGTCTTCGGCCTGGCCGGAGATGATCAGCGGGGTACGGGCTTCGTCGATGAGGATGGAGTCGACTTCGTCGATCACGGCAAAGTTGAGTTCGCGCTGGAATTTTTCTTCCATGCTGAACGCCATGTTGTCGCGCAGGTAGTCGAAACCGAATTCGTTGTTGGTGCCGTAGGTGATGTCGGCAGCGTAAGCGGCGCGCTTCTCTTCCGGCGGCTGGAACGGCGTGACAACGCCGACGGTCAGGCCGAGGAATTCATACAGCGGGCGCATCCAGTTGGCGTCCCGGCGAGCCAGGTAGTCGTTCACCGTCACAACGTGCACGCCCTTGCCGGACAGTGCGTTGAGGTAAACGCCCAAAGTAGCCACCAGGGTCTTGCCTTCACCGGTGCGCATTTCGCCAATCATGCCTTCATGCAAGGTCATGCCGCCGATCAACTGGACGTCGAAGTGGCGCATGCCCATGACACGCTTACCGGCTTCACGGGCAACCGCGAAGGCTTCGGGAAGCAGCTTGTCGAGGGTTTCACCTTTGGCTATGCGGGCCTTGAACTCTTCGGTCTTGGCGCGCAATTGCTCGTCCGAAAGGGCAACCATCTGCTCTTCGAAGGCATTGACCAGCTGCACCGTCTTGAGCATGCGTTTAACTTCGCGCTCATTCTTGCTTCCAAAAAGTTTCTTTAACAAAGGCGCAAACATATCGGCAGGTTCTTCCACACATAGGGATGGAGGGCGCACCGTGAGTGGCCCGAGCAGCCCTCACGGCCGCATGCGAACGCGCATTCTACCCGGATTCGTGGGTGAGGAAAGTGGCGTTATTCCCCGATGCTGGCATGGCGCTGTGAGAGGGCCTGTTTAAAATAAGGGCTTTTGCTGGAACTTCAACCCATAGAGCGCAGAAGTTACCCAATTGATTTCACGGGCAATGCCCGCTCAGCACATCGCCTGGGGGGCACGCAGGCGCTTTCTGCTAAGATGGCGGCTCTGTTACTTAAGGTGTCTAAAAATGGCCTTTCGCCCACTTACAGCCCGCGCCCCCAGCGTGTTGCTTCGCGAAGCCAAACCGTTAAAAGCCATCTTTGGCCACGCGCAACGCTTGGGCCATTTGCAACGCCTGCTCGACAGCCAGCTGCAGCCCGCCGCACGTGAACATTGTCATGTCGCGTCCTGGCGTGAAGGCAATTTGCTGTTAATTGTCACCGACGGCCATTGGGCCACCCGTCTGCGCTATCAGCAAAAACGCCTGCAACGTCAATTGATGGCGTTTGATGAGTTTGCCAGCCTGACACGCATCCAATTCAAGGTGCAGCCGCCGACCGTGCAGCAAGGCGCGGTGGGGCACACGATGGACCTGTCGGAAAACGCGGCCGAAACCATTCAGGCAACGGCCGACGGGATCAGCGACCCAGGCTTGCGCGCGGCACTGGAACGGCTGGCCGCCCATGCCAGGCCCAAAACCTGACCCACGGCCTATTTGCGTTTGCTGCCGCCCAGCAACGAGCCCAACAAACCTCGCACCAGCTGACGGCCCATTTGATTGGCGGCCTGCTGCATCGCTGATTTGAGTGCCTTGCCTGCGGTGGAGCCCAGAAACGCGCCGGCCTTGTCGGTAAAGCTTGGTTCTCCGGCGGCCGGCGTGGCCTCCTCGGTCGGCCCGAGGTCCTTGCGTGCTATCAACACTTCATAGGCAGACTCGCGATCAATCGGTTTGTCGTAACGCCCCAGCAACGGCGAACTGGCGATCAACGCCGCGCGCTCGGCCTCACTGAGTGGCCCGATTCGCGATTGCGGAGGCGCCACCAGCACACGCTGGACGACTTGCGGCGTGCCCTTTTCCTCCAGGGTGCCCACCAACGCCTCACCTGTGCCCAGCTCGGTCAATACCGACAAGGCATCGAACGCCGGGTTGGGTCGGAAGCCGTCCGCCACAGCCCTCAGGGATTTCTGTTCCTTGGTGGTGAAAGCGCGCAAGCCATGCTGAATGCGTAGACCGAGTTGCGCCAACACCGCGTCAGGCAAATCACCCGGCGATTGTGTGACGAAATACACGCCCACGCCTTTGGAGCGAATCAAGCGCACCACTTGCTCCAGGCGGTCCTGCAACGCCTTGGGCGTATCGGCAAACAACAAATGCGCCTCGTCGAAAAACAGCGCCAGCAGCGGTTTGTCGGCATCACCGCGCTCCGGCAATTGCTCGAACAGTTCGGCCAACAGCCATAACAGGAACGTTGCGTAAACCTTGGGCGCCTCATGCACCAGGCGGCTGGCGTCGAGCAAATGGATGCGCCCCCGGCCATCGCTGGCGGGCTGCAAAATATCTTCCAGTTGCAGCGCGGGCTCGCCAAACAAGGCTTCGGCGCCCTGCTGCTCCAGCACCGCCAGACGCCGCAACAGCGCCTGGCTGGAACCGGTGGTCATCAACGCGGCATCGTCGCCCAGCAGTTCCGGGTGATAACGCAGGTGGTTGAGCAGTGCCTTGAGGTCTTTGAGGTCCAGCAGCAGCAGGCCCTCGCGGTCTGCCACTTTAAAGGTGGCGTACAGCGCCGATTGCTGGCTGTCGGTGAGTTCCAACAGCGCGCCGAGCAATAACGGGCCCATTTCGCTGATGGTAGTGCGCAAAGGATGACCGCTTTGCCCGTGAATATCCCACAGCGTCACCGGATACGCCTTCGCCGTGTAATTAAGGAAGGGCATGCCCGCAATACGTTCGGCCACTTTGCCTTGAGGGTTGGCTGCAGCGCCCAGCCCGCACAAGTCGCCTTTGATATCGGCTGCAAACACGGCCACGCCCGCTTCACTGAAAGCTTCAGCGAGACGTTGCAGCGTGACGGTTTTGCCCGTGCCCGTGGCGCCGGCAATCAACCCGTGGCGGTTGGCCAGGCGCATGGCCTGGGCGATGGGCTGACCGTCTAAACCAGCGCCGATAAGAAGTTGCGTGGAGTCAGGCATTTCGTCACCTCTGGTTAAGCTTTAATCACGCCAGGTCGATAAAGACAAATGTGAGACCCACAAAGTCTAAAAATAGGACAGATAGTTCCTACAGGGGGTAAAAGAGAAGTATCACACCTTTTTTTGACGCTGCCATTTCGCGCATCCCACAAGGACGCGCTTCGGATATTAAGACCTTAGCGGACCCTACAAGCCATGAATAAAAATCTGCGCTTCAGCCATAAAATCCTGCTTGCAGCCTCCCTTATCGTGATCGCCGCTTTCGCCCTGTTTACCCTCTATAACGATTACCTGCAACGCAACGCGATCCGCGACGACCTCAATAGTTACCTGCATGAAATGGGCGATGTCACCGCCAGCAACATTCAAACCTGGCTGACCGGGCGCATTGCCCTGGTGGAAAACGCAGCACAAAATATCGCCATCAACCCGGAACCCGCGGTGGTGGCAACCCTGCTTGAACAGAAAGCCCTGACGTCTTCGTTCATGGCCACCTACGTCGGCGACAGCCAGGGCACCTTCACCATCCGCCCCGAAACCAAGATGCCGGACGGCTTCGACCCCCGCGTTCGCCCCTGGTACAAGGGCGCCCAGAGCACCAACGGCTCTACGCTGACCGAACCCTATATAGATGCGGCCACCGGGCAGTTGATCATTTCCATTGCCACCCCCAGCGTCACCCGAACCGGCCAGAGCATCGGCGTGGTCGGCGGCGACCTGAGCCTGCAAACACTTGTGGATAACATCAGCGCGCTGAATCTCGGCGGTATGGGTTATGCGTTCCTGGTCAGTGCCGATGGCAAAGTACTGGTGCACCCGGACAAGAGCCTGGTGATGAAGACCCTGGCGGACGTGTACCCGAAAAACACCCCGAAGATCAGTGGTGACTTCAGCGAAGTGGAGGCTAACGGCAAAGAAAACATCGTGACCTTTACCCCGATCAAAGGCCTGCCGTCGGTGAACTGGTACCTGGGTATTTCGGTGGATAAAGCCAAATCCTTCGCCATGCTCAGTGAATTTCGCACCTCGGCGGTGATCGCCACGATCATTGCTGTGGTAATCATCATCGCGCTGCTGGGCATGCTGATCCGCGTGCTGCTGCAACCCCTGCACGTAATGACTCGCGCCATGCAGGACATCGCCGATGGCGAGGGTGACCTGACCCGCCGCCTGACCATCCAGAACCACGACGAATTCGGCACGCTGGGGAATGCTTTCAACAGCTTCGTCGAGAGAATTCATACATCGATTCGCGAAGTGTCCTCGGCCACCGAACAGGTGAATGAGGTCGCCCTGCGCGTGGTCAGCGCCTCCAACTCGTCAATGGTCAACTCCGATGAGCAGGCCAACCGGACCAACAGCGTTGCCGCCGCCATTAATGAACTGGGCGCCGCTGCCCAGGAAATCGCGCGCAATGCGGCGCAAGCCTCGCATCAGGCCAGCGACGCGCGGCAGTTGGCTGAAGACGGCCAGCAGGTGGTAGAGCGCAATATCAAAGCGATGAACCAGTTGTCTCAGATGATCAGCGCTTCCAGCAGCAATATTGAAGCGCTCAACAGCAAGACGGTGAACATCGGGCAAATTCTTGAAGTGATCACCAGCATCTCTCAGCAAACCAACTTGCTGGCGCTGAACGCTGCGATCGAGGCGGCACGTGCCGGGGAAGCCGGACGCGGGTTTGCGGTGGTGGCGGATGAAGTGCGCAACCTTGCGCATCGCACCCAGGAGTCAGCGCAACAAGTGCAAAAGATGATCGAGGAACTGCAAGTCGGCGCCCGTGAATCGGTCAGCACCATGAGTGAGAGCCAGCGCCACAGCCTCGACAGCGTGGACATCGCCAACCTGGCCGGTGAGCGCCTGAACAGCGTGACTCAGCGTATTGGCGAGATCGATGGCATGAACCAATCGGTCGCCACCGCCACCGAGGAACAGACTTCGGTGGTGGAGTCGATCAACATGGACATCACCGAGATCAACACCCTCAATCAGGAAGGTGTGGAAAACCTGCAATCAACCCTGCGCGCGTGCACCGACCTGGAACAACAGGCCGCGCGGTTGAAGCAGCTGGTCGGCAGTTTCCGTATCTGATCCGGCGCGCCGTTATTCGGCAGTGGGTTCGGGCGCGCCTTTGTGCTGCTCCCACAATTCGGCGGCACCGGGAAATTCGGTGCCGTCTTCTGCGTCCAGGTCATCCGGGTCAAATCGGCTCAAACAGCCCTCCCCCAACGTCGCAGGGGCTTTGGAAGTGGCTTTGTCCAGTGGGTCGCTCATCGATCACTCCTCAACGGCAGGCAAAGAAAAAGGGCCTGGGACGATTTAACGCCCAGGCCCTCTTTCTCTTCAATCAAAAGCTTCAATCAACCACTGCGGCTATTAGAACACCACGGTTTTGTTGCCGTGCACCAGCACGCGGTCTTCCAGGTGGTAACGCAGGCCACGGGCCAGCACCATCTTCTCGACATCACGGCCGAAACGCACCATGTCTTCAATGCTGTCGCTGTGGCTGACGCGCACAACGTCCTGCTCGATGATCGGGCCGGCGTCCAGCTCTTCGGTGACGTAGTGGCACGTTGCACCAATCAGCTTCACGCCCCGCAGGGACGCCTGATGATAAGGCTTGGCACCGACAAACGACGGCAGGAAGCTGTGGTGAATGTTGATCACCTTGCCGGCGTATTCGCGGCACAGTTCCGGCGGCAGGATTTGCATATAACGCGCCAGCACGACCACATCAGCTTCGTGCTGCTTGACCAGACGGGAGACCTCGGCAAAGGCTGGCTCCTTGTCTTGCGGGTTGACCGGCACGTGGTAGTACGGGATGCCATGCCACTCAACCATGCTGCGCAGGTCGTCGTGGTTGGAAATTACGCACGCGATGTCGCAGTCCAGCTCATCGCTGTGCCAGCGGTGCAGCAAGTCGGCCAGGCAATGGGACTCACGGCTCGCCATCAACACCACGCGCTTCTTTTGCTCGGTATCAGTGATGTGCCAAGTCATCGAAAACTCTTCGGCGATCGGCGCAAACGCCTCACGGAAAGCTTCGAGGCCAAAGGGCAGCGTATCGGCACGGATTTCGTGACGCATGAAAAACCAACCGCTGAGATCGTCCGAGTGATGGCTCGCCTCGGTGATCCAGCCGTTATGGGAAGCCAGAAAGTGACTGACTTTGGCAACGATGCCAACCCGGTCCGGGCAAGCAATCACCAGCCGAAAAGTGCGCATTAGGGGAAAACTCCAGAACTTCGCAAAGGCCGCCATTCTAGCGATTACTCAGAAAAACTGCAGTATTGATTGCGGCTTATTCTACGCGTCGGCCCATGCTACAGCCCTTAATAGCGTAAGGTTTTTACCACCACACTATGACCGTGCAACAGCACGCTTGAGCAGTTATGAAAAAATACAGAGATTATCTTTAGGTTTACCACCTACTAATTAACTCGTTTGCATAGCGCTGCCACAAACATTCAACGTAATTCACATAAAAGTCTTCTTTAATGTTTACTTGAGCAAATTGCCTGACTATTATTGGCTCACTTGCCCTGTCAATCAGCGCTCTACATAAGGTAGTCCACATGTCTCTGATCAACGAATACCGTGCCACCGAAGAAGCTATCAAAGAACTGCAAGCCCGTTTGAAGAACCTGTCCCAAGACGACAAGCTGCAAACCGAGCTGGAATTTGAAGGCAAATTGCGCACCCTGATGGGTGAATACTCCAAATCCCTGCGTGACATCATCGCGCTGCTGGATCCAGAGTCGAAAGTTAAAGCACCGCGCGGCGCTGTGAAAACTACCGGCACCAAACGTGCTCGCAAGGTCAAGCAATACAAAAACCCGCACAACGGTGAAGTGATTGAAACCAAAGGTGGCAATCACAAGACCCTGAAAGAGTGGAAAGCCAAGTGGGGCGGCGACGTAGTTGAAGGCTGGGCTACCCTGCTGGGCTAAGCTTCGCCAGGCTCGCGCCTGATAGGCAACACAATAAAAAACGCCAGCTTGCTGGCGTTTTTTATTGTCCGGATATTCTGCAACTACTCGACTACAGGTCCAGCCGTGCGGCTAACGAGTCGGCATATTCCTGCCACTGATCCAGCACCTCGCACTGCAACGGTGTAGCACTAACAGCCCATTCCTCACGTGCCTGCTTAAATGCCAAAAGGGTATTGGGCGCGCCACACTCCGGACTCGACAAACGTTGCTGACAGAAAAGTTTCCAGCGCTGTTGCTCCTCGTTGTTCAAGGTCTCGGGAAAGTTACGCGCCCGGTAGCGGAATAATAATTCCGGCAAACGATGATCATCAAAAGGCCACTGCTGAAGCGCTAATTGCGTCGGCTCAGCCGTACGGACTTGCTCACACAAACGCCGGTCACGGTCTCCAATAAAACCGTCGTAGAGCTGCTGCTCCGGGTCAGTACTCGGCGCAAACTCTTCCTCTGCGTAAAGGGTGGCTAACTTGTCACGCCAAACTTCCTGTGCGTCAGTTAGTCGCAGTGCACGTGCCTGAACGGTGTCCATATCCAAGTGCAGTCGCTCCAGGTCTTGTGCCCGCAACACATTCAAGGGGGCCACCACCGGGCACCGGTTGATATGCAGCAACTTGAGCGGCACCGGCAGTTCACCTTCGGCCAAGTCTTCCCGGCGCGTGTAGAGGCGCTGGCGCAACGTCTCGGCGTCCAGATCCAGCAGGCCCTGCGGGTCGAGCCCCAGGTCACACACGATCAACGCATTGCGGTTGCGCGGGTGCCACGCAAGAGGCAGCACCACGCCCAGGTAATGCCGTTGCGCAGAGAAGCGCCCGGAGATATGCACCATTGGTTGCAGCAGGCGCACCTGATCCATCACCCGTTGTTTGCTGCGCAATTGAAACAGCCAGTCATACAGCTTGGGTTGTTTCTCACGCACAAGACGCGCCAAGGCAATAGTGGCGCGCACGTCCGACAACGCATCATGGGCCTGTCCGTGATCAATGCCGTTGGCCGCGGTCAATCGCTCAAGTTTGAGGGTCACGCGCCCGTCCTGCTCGGGCCAGACGATGCCTTCGGGGCGCAACGCGTAGGCCGTGCGAACCACATCAATCAAGTCCCAGCGGCTATTTCCGCCCTGCCACTCACGGGCATAGGGGTCAAAAAAGTTGCGATACAGGCTGTAGCGCGTCATTTCATCGTCAAACCGCAGGGTGTTGTAACCGGCACCGCAGGTGCCTGGCGCGGCCAATTCGGCATGTACCCGGGTCATGAAGTCTGCTTCGGCCAACCCCTTCTCGGCCAGGATGCCAGGGGTTATACCGGTAATCACGCACGCGGCCGGATGGGGCAGGATATCGTCGCTGGGCTGACAGTAAAGATTGACCGGCGGGCCGACTTCGTTGAGCTCGAGGTCGGTACGAATACCGGCGACCTGCAGCGGACGATCCCTGCGCGGGTTGATGCCGGTGGTTTCATAGTCGTACCAGAAAATGGTAGTCACGGGCTGTTCCTTTACTGAAGATCGGCAAAGTCTAGGCGCATGAAGGCGTTCGGGGCCAGCGATACCTTGACTGTACAAACATCCAGCAAAACCTTGAGTGGTTGCTTCCACCGTTGACACTGCTAGCATCCGTCTCTCTTACCGCATCGCACTGCCAGGGATCGCAATGCCATCAGCCCCTTTGGACACCCGCTACCAGATCGAGACCCCGGAGGGTATTGATCTGCCCCTACGCCCGGCAGGCTTGCTGCCACGGGCCTTGGCTTTTACCTTCGACCTGGGCGTTCGTGGGCTGATCATGGGTATCCTGTTTGTGCCGCTGGCGCTGCTGGGCAATGTGGGCATTGGCCTGGGTTTGTTGCTGCTCTTCCTGGTCAGTTGGTGGTACATGGTGCTGTTTGAAGTGCTCAACCAAGGCTGCTCTCCCGGCAAGCAGGTCATGGGCCTGCGAGTCGTTCAGGACGACGGCACACCGGTCGGCTGGTCCGCCTCCCTTATTCGTAACCTGCTGCGTTTTGTGGACCTGCTGCCCTTCGGCTACTTCCTCGGCGCCATCAGTTGCCTGCAACATCCGCATTTCAAGCGCCTGGGCGACCTGGCCGCCGGAACCCTGGTGATTTACCACCAACAACCTCTGGCCCGCCCGCACCTGCCTCAAGCCGCCGCGCTGCGCTTGCCCTTTGCGCTGGACCTGAGCGAACAGCGCGCCATCCTCGGCTTCGCAGAACGACAGGGCGAGTTGTCCACCGAACGGGTGCAAGAACTGGCGGCGATCCTCGCCGCGCCCCTGCAGGTTTCCCCGGCCCGAGCAGTCGAACAACTCAACGGCGTCGCCCGCGGTTTACTGGGGCCCACATGAAACAGAGCGTGTTCGAAAGCCATCACCAGCCGCAATGGCACGCCTTTGCAGAACAGCTGAAACTGTTGGAGCAAGGTAAAGCCAAGGCAGGTGACATGGCGGAATTCCCTCATCACTATCGGCGCTTGTGCCAACACCTCGCGCTGGCGCAGGAGCGTGGCTACAGCAGTTATCTGGTCGACCCGTTGCAGCAATTGGCCCTGCGCGGTCATCAACAGCTATACCGCCATCGCAGCCGATTGGGGGCAAACGTGGTGAGCTTCATACTGGCCGGCTTTCCTCGCCTGGTGCGTGAACAGTGGCTTTTCGTGGCTATCGCCAGCGCGCTGTTCTTTGGCAGCCTGGCGGGCATCGCCTTGCTGGTCTACCTGTTTCCAGACCTCATCTACAGCATCGTCAGCCCCCAACAGGTCGCCGAGATGCAAAGCATGTACGACCCCGATGCCAGCCGCCTGGGCCGCGCCGCAGAACGCGCCTCCAGTGAAGACTGGATGATGTTTGGCTACTACGTGATGCACAACGTCGGCATCGCCTTCCAGACCTTCGCCGCCGGGCTTTTATTTGGCCTGGGCAGCGTGTTCTTTCTGATCTTCAACGGGTTGATCATTGGCGCTGTCTCCGGTCACCTGACCGGGATCGGCTACGGCCAGACCTTCTGGTCGTTCGTCATCGGCCACGGTGCATTCGAGCTGACCGCCATCGCCCTGGCCGGCGCAGCGGGCCTGCAACTGGGCTGGGCGCTGATTGCTCCCGGGGCTCTGGCTCGAAGCGAGTCCCTGCGCCTGGCGGCCAGAAAAAGCGTGCAGATGCTCTGCGGCGTCATGGTGTTCCTGCTGATCGCAGCGTTTATCGAAGCCTACTGGTCCTCAACCACCCGCATCACACCCGAGGTCAAATACCTGGTGGGGGCTGTGCTCTGGCTGCTGGTGGCCGCTTACCTGATTTTTGCCGGAAGGGCTCGCCATGCGCCTGAGTGATGCGAGCGTGGTCATTCGCCCCCGTTCAACCTGGGAAGCCATGGACCTTGGGGTACTCATGGCCCGAGAACATCGGCTGCTATTGATGAGCAGTTGGGCGTTGGTGAGCTTGCCGGTGTTTGCCTTGCTGACAGCACTTCTCTGGCAGCACCCGTCAGCCGCGATATTCCTGTTCTGGTGGCTCAAGCCGGCCTTCGACCGATTGCCGCTGTACATCCTGTCCAAAGCCCTGTTTGGCGAAACGCCAAGCGTCAAACAGGCTGTACGTCATTGGCCACAACTGCTCAAAAACCAACTGTTCGCCAGCCTGACCTGGCGTCGCCTCAGCCTGAGCCGCAGTTTCGTGTTGCCGGTCAGCCAACTTGAAAACCTGAGGGGCCAGGCGCGCCAGCACCGCTTGAGCGTACTGCTACAACGCAATGCCGCCGCTGCGCGATGGCTGACCATCCTCGGTGTGCTTGTTGAAATCGGCCTGTGGTTGGGGTGCATGGCGCTGTTCTATCTCTTCATTCCTGAACAGGTCGAACTGGATTGGGACTGGCAACAATTGGCGCTGGTAGCCGGCTCGGAAGGCTTGTGGCTTGAGCATCTGAGCAACGCCTTTTATGCCCTGATGCTGGTGTTCTGGGAGCCCATCTACGTGGCCTGCGGCTTCAGCCTTTACCTCAACCGTCGCACGGTGCTGGAAGCCTGGGACCTGGAACTGGTGTTTCGCAGGCTGCGCCAACGCCTGAGTAACGTAGCGACGCTGCTGCTGGCCGTCGGGCTGATGTTGCTACATGCCAGCCCTTCGGCTCTGGCGGATGAGGCCATTAGCCCCAGGCAACTGAGCACCCAGGCCGCCAGTCAATCGATCAAGGCGCAACTGGAACAGCCTCCTTTCAAAAACCCTGAAACCGTTACCCGCTACCGTTTCGGCGACGAAAAACCTCACGCTAAAAACACACCCCACGGTGACGGCCAGCTACCGGCCTGGCTCCAGGCGCTGTTGGACAACCTCAACAGCAACACTTTCAAACATGTCGCCCAGGGCTTGGAAATACTGCTGTGGAGCCTGCTGATCGCAGGTATCACGTTGCTCGCGTGGAACTACCGTAACTGGCTAAGCACCTTTGTCAGTCGACGCAGCGGGCGAAAACAGAAGGCGGCAAGCCCTGGTCCAACCCAATTATTCGGGCTGGAACTTGGCCTCGAAACGTTGCCAGAAGACATCGCCAGCGCCGCTGAAAAGCTGTGGTCGACACAACCCCGCGAAGCCCTCGGCCTGTTGTACCGCGGCCTGCTCAGCCGGTTGCTGCATGACTTCAACCTGCCGCTGAAAAGCGCTGATACCGAAGGCGAGGTGCTTGAGCGCGTTCACCATTTGCAGCAACCACAGCTGCTCGCTTTCAGTGATGAGCTGACCCGTCACTGGCAAAACCTCGCCTATGGCCACCGCATGCCCACACCCCTTGCCCAGCAAAAACTGTGCAGCGACTGGCGTGCGCTGTTTCATTCGGGAGCCGCCACATGAACCGCCTCTTACTCTGGGTAGGACTGCTGCTCGCCTGCCTGCTGGGAGCCGGTGCTTTTTATGCCTGGCACAAGGCAATCCCGTATGACGAAGTGGTGGATCGCGGGCCGTCGCCACAAGCGCGGGCAAACCCTTATCTCGCGGCTGAGTATTTCCTGCGCCAGCAAGGCGTGGCAGTGGAACACGCCAACGGCCTTGAACGACTCAACAGCCTGCCCCCGAAAGGCAACAGCCTGCTGTTGCTGGGCGAGCGCAGCAACATGGCCCCGCGTCAGGTCGAGCAACTCTTAGAGTGGGTGAAGTCCGGTGGTCACCTGCTGGTCGTCGCCGAAGCGTTATGGGATGAAGAGACTCGCACCAGCGGCGACCTGCTGCTTGACCGATTGGACATCCACCAGTCACTGAGCGACACCTTTGACGAGCAGGCTGCCACACGTAAAAAGAAAGTGCCGGACCTGACCAAACTCTATATCGATAATGAAACCGCCCCGGCTTATTTCAGTTTCGCTACCGACTTCAACCTCTCCGACCCCAAGCACCTGGCGCAGTTTTCCGCCAACAGCGCCAAGTCCAGTCACTTGATGCAACGCGGCCTGGGGCAAGGCACCGTAACGGTCATAACCGACAGCGACCTGTGGAAAACCCCAAGCATCGGTAAACACGATAATGCCTGGCTGCTGTGGTACCTCAATCAGGGCATGAACGTGACATTGCTCTCCAACAGCGAAGTGGACAACCTGCTCACGCTGTTGCTGCGTTACTTCCCACAGGCCCTGGTGGCACTCGTCGCACTCATTGCCCTGGCGCTGTGGCAGGCAGCCATGCGCCAAGGCCCAATCCAGGCACCCGCGCCCAAGGCACGTCGGCAGCTACAGGAACACTTGCAGGCCAGTGCCGATTTCCTGCTGCGTCGCAGTGGCCAGGGCAACCTGTTGCACGCCTTGCAGCGTGACATCCAGCGCGCCGCGCGGCGCCGTCACCCAGGCTTCGAACACCTTGAAACGGTTGAACAGTGGCAGGTGCTTGAACGCCTGACGCACCAACCCTCCCACTTCATCAGTCAGGCCCTCGGCCCACTTCCGGCAAAACGGCTCAACAGCGCCGATTTCAGCCGTCGGGTGGCGTGCCTGCAAACTTTAAGGAATGCCCTATGAGCGACCTTCCAGCAGCCACCACCCCGTCCACCGACGACCTTAAACAGGCCAGCGCCAGAGCCCAGGCCCTGCGCATTGAACTGCGCAAGGCGGTGATCGGCCAGGATCAGGTGATTGATGACGTACTCACCGCGTTGATCGCTGGCGGCCACGTCTTGCTCGAAGGTGTACCCGGCCTGGGCAAGACCCTGCTGGTGCGCGCACTGGCGCGGTGTTTCGGTGGCGATTTCGCGCGCATCCAGTTCACCCCGGACCTGATGCCCAGCGACGTAACCGGTCACGCCGTGTATGACATGCACTCCGAACAGTTCAAGTTGCGTAAAGGGCCGATATTCACTCACTTGCTGTTGGCCGACGAAATCAACCGTGCCCCGGCCAAAACCCAGGCCGCGCTGCTTGAAGCCATGCAGGAGCGCCAGGTCACCCTTGAGGGCGAGGCATTGCCCATCGGCCAACCCTTCATGGTGCTGGCTACCCAAAACCCTATCGAACAGGAAGGCACCTATCCCCTGCCTGAAGCCGAACTGGACCGGTTTATGCTCAAAGTGCGCATGGATTACCCCGAGGCGCAGCAGGAATTGGACATGGTGCGCGAAGTGACCCGTTCGTCCAGGGCCGACATGCTGGATGTGCAACCGCTGCGCACCGTATTGCAAGCGGAGGACGTGCTGAAACTGCAGCAAATCGCCAGCGAGCTGGCACTGGATGAACAGGTGCTCGACTACGCCGTGCGCCTGGCTCGGGCCACGCGCACATGGCCGGGCCTGACTCTCGGCGCCGGCCCACGGGCTTCCATCGCCCTGGTACGTGGCGCTCGCGCTCGAGCCTTGTTGCGCGGCGGCGAATTCGTCACCCCAGACGACATAAAGGGTTGCGCATTGGCGGTCCTGCGGCATCGGGTACGTATTGCGCCAGAGCTGGACATTGACGGGCTGGAGGTAGACCAGGTGCTCAAGCAGTTGTTGGACCAGATTCCGGCGCCTCGGCAATGAGCCGCCCATGAAACCGACGCGACTGTTGTTGGGCTGGCTGGGTGTGCTGCTGGGGCTGAATACCCTGCTCGGCGCTGCTACGGCGTTGCAACTCAAGGTGCCCGGTATGTTGCATTCGGTGGCGTGGGGCTTGCTGCTGGCACTGTTACTGCTGGCGCTGCTGGACACCCTGCGCCTGCGCCGCCTGCCTTCCGTCCAGGTGCAACGGCAGATGCCCGGCAGCCTGGCACTTGGCCGTTGGGGCGAGGTACGCCTGACACTGACCCACCGCTACACGCAACCGATAAGGGTGCAGGTGTTCGATCATGTCCCGGATGGCTTGAGCCTGGACAACCTGCCTCAGGCCATTGAGCTGCGACCCGGCGAACACAGCGAGCTGGGCTACCGCTTGCGTCCGCTGCGCCGCGGACACTTCAGTTTCAGCCGGTGTGAAATTCACCTGCCCAGCCCGTTTGGCCTGTGGTCGGCACGTCGATTTATCGAGGTGGCCGATGCCACCCGCGTCTATCCGGATTTCGCCCGGTTGTACGGCGCCCAGCTATTGGGTGTGGATAACTGGCTGAGCCAGTTGGGGGTGCGTCAACACCCGCGCAGAGGCCTGGGGCTGGAATTCCACCAGCTGCGAGAGTTTCGTGAGGGCGACAGCCTGCGCCAGATCGACTGGAAGGCCACCGCGCGCCAACGCTCCCCCATTGCCCGGGAATATCAGGATGAGCGCGACCAACAAATTGTGTTCATGCTCGATTGTGGCCGGCGCATGCGCAGCCAGGATGACGAGTTATCGCATTTCGACCATGCGCTCAACGCTTGCCTGTTGCTCAGCTACGTAGCGCTGCGTCAGGGCGATGCCGTTGGCCTGTGCACCTTTGCCAGTGACCAGCCGCGCTACGTGGCGCCGGTCAAGGGCAGCAGCCAACTGAACCTGCTGCTCAATGCGGTTTATGACCTGGATACCACCCGGCGCGCGGCTGACTATCAAGCTGCCGCCAGCCAGCTGCTGGCGCGGCAAAAACGCAGGGCACTGGTGATTGTAGTGACCAACCTGCGAGATGAAGACGATGAAGCGCTGATGGCCGCGGTCAAGCGCATCGGCCGACAACACCGGGTGCTGATCGCCAGCCTGCGCGAAGAAGTGCTCGACCAACTGCGCCAGGCGCCCGTGCAAACCTTGCCCGAGGCGCTCACTTACAGCGGCACGGTCGACTACCTCAATACCCGCAACGAACTGCATGACCGACTGAACGCTCACGGCCTGTCAGTGCTGGATACGCTACCGTCTCAGCTGGGCGCCGCGTTGGTTACGCGTTATCTGGGCTGGAAAAAAGCCGGAGTGTTTTAAAGCGGGCATCGGACCCGGTCGAGGGAGCCCGAACCGGTCCGATAATGCGCGATAGCTAGGCTGACGCCTGCAAGGGATCAAAACTGAAGTAATTGAGCAGCGCAGTGATCAGTTGCTCGTACTCGGCGGACGCCTTAATTACGCTGAACCCGGAGTCGTAATGCTGAGGATTGATGTCTTCATGGCTCCACAGGCACGTCGCCGTGAGGTCAATCGCCTGGATTTCGCCTTCCTGGTCAGGAATCTTAAGGCGCAGCTCGAAGTCGGCGTCGACCATCAAAGGCAAATGGCTGATCAACATCAGCCCTTTTGCAGAGACATTGCCCAAATAACCGATGGGTTTATCAGTAAAGCGATTAAACACCTGCAAAAAGCAAGATAACTGGTGCCGTTCGATACGTCGGTGCTTAAACATGTGTGATCACCCTCCTATAGCCATTCCTTGGCCGTACCAGTCAGCTCGCTCTCCCTGGATCTCGGAGCGACATCACGCAGCATTGGGTCGCTGCACGACTGCTGAATCCGGGCCTCGCATTCGTCCGGGCAAAAACTTGTACAAACGAATATTCAAAGAGTAGCCCAAGACTGGCAACGGGCCAGCTATGCAGAGACAAAAAACCTTACAACGACGCCGGGCGAGGCTGTGCAGCACTGGCGCCGGGGTTGTGCCCCAACTGTTTCAGGGTGTCGAGCCGGGCGCGGGCGCGGTAAGCGTACTCACTGGCCGGGTATTGGCTGATGATGAACTGATAGGTTTGCACCGCATCGACGAACAATTTTTGCCGTTCCAGGCATTGGCCGCGCAACATCGATACTTCCGGCTGCACATAACGACGGGTACGGCTCTCACGATCAACCTGGGACAATTCCAGGATAACGCGCTCGCAATCACCCACCCCATAGGCACGGTAAGCATTGTTCAAATGATGGTCCATCGACCAGCGGGTACAGCCGACAACACTGACGGCCAGGGCAGCAACGAGCAAAATTCGCATGGGGGGTTCTCCTGTCTTGTGCAGTGTATCGACCCCTCGGCAAAAATCTTCAAGGATGTTCATCGATTCAACCGCAGCAAAAACAAGCCAATCGTCGATAAGTAGTGCAAACGAACAATGACTACAACGAAAGAGCATAGTAGCCTTCCCCAGCGCTTGAACTCAGGAGTCTGTGCATGTCCGTCCGTCGTACCAAAATCGTCGCCACCCTTGGCCCGGCCAGCAACTCGCCGGAAGTCCTCGAACAGCTGATTCTGGCTGGTTTGGACGTTGCCCGTCTGAACTTCTCCCACGGCACCCCGGACGAGCACAAGGCTCGCGCCAAGCTGGTGCGTGACCTGGCCGCCAAACATGGCCGCTTCGTCGCATTGCTGGGTGACCTGCAAGGCCCGAAAATCCGTATCGCCAAATTCACCAACAAGCGTATCGAGCTGAAGATCGGTGACAAATTCACCTTCTCCACCAGCCATCCGCTGACCGACGGCAACCAGGAAGTGGTGGGTATCGACTACCCGGACCTGGTCAAGGATTGCGGCGTCGGTGACGAGCTGCTGCTGGACGACGGCCGCGTCGTGATGCGCGTCGACACCGCCACGCCGACCGAGCTGCACTGCACCGTGATCATCGGCGGCCCGCTGTCCGACCACAAAGGCATCAACCGTCGCGGCGGTGGCCTGACCGCACCTGCCCTGACTGAAAAAGACAAGGCCGACATCAAGCTCGCCGCCGAAATGGAAGTGGATTACCTCGCCGTGTCCTTCCCGCGCGACGCTGCCGACATGGAGTACGCCCGTAAACTGCGCGACGAAGCCGGCGGCACTGCCTGGCTGGTGGCGAAGATCGAACGCGCCGAAGCCGTGGCCGATGACGAAACCCTCGACGGCCTGATCAAGGCGTCCGACGCGGTGATGGTTGCCCGTGGCGACCTGGGCGTGGAAATCGGTGACGCCGAGCTGATCGGTATCCAGAAGAAGATCATTCTGCACGCACGCCGCCACAACAAAGCGGTAATCGTAGCGACCCAGATGATGGAGTCGATGATCCAGAACCCGATGCCGACCCGTGCCGAAGTGTCCGACGTGGCCAACGCCGTGCTCGACTACACCGACGCCGTGATGCTTTCGGCTGAAAGTGCTGCCGGCCCGTACCCGCTGGAAGCGGTGCAAGCCATGGCGCGTATTTGCCTCGGTGCCGAAAAGCACCCGACCAGCAAGACCTCCAGCCACCGCATCGGCAAAGAGTTCGAAAGCTGCGACCAGAGCATCGCCCTGGCCGCCATGTACACCGCCAACCACTTCCCGGGTGTGAAGGCGATCATCGCCTTGACCGAAAGTGGCTATACGCCGTTGATCATGTCGCGCATCCGCTCCTCGGTGCCGATCTACGCGTTCTCCCCACACCGCGAAACCCAGGCCCGCGCGGCCATGTTCCGTGGCGTGTACACCGTACCGTTCGACCCGGCTTCGTTGCCACCGCATGAAGTCAGCCAGGCTGCCATCGACGAGCTGATCAAGCGCGGCGTTGTGGAGAAAGGCGACTGGGTCATCCTGACCAAGGGCGACAGCTACCACACCATCGGCGGCACCAACGGCATGAAGATCCTGCACGTTGGCGACCCAATGGTTTGATGTGACAGGCAATTGAAACGGCCCCGACTGGTTCGGGGCTTTTTTATACCTGTGGGTTTTGTAATGCCCTGAGGGCCTCATCGCGGGCAAGCCCGGCTCCCACAGTTGACCGCATTCCAATGTGGGAGCTGGCTTGCCTGCGATAGCGCCAGCGCAGTCAACGCACATTCATTAGCGAGAAATAAAAGCCGACAACGCCGCAATCGCCTCCGGCGACTTCAACCGCTGCGTAAACAACGCCCCCTCTTCCTCAATGACCTGCCGCAATTGCTCGCGGTCCACGCTCTTCATCAGTTGCTTGGTCACCTGCACCGCCCCCGGCGCCAGGCTTTCGAAGCGCTCAGCCATTTCCCGCGCCTTGGCCAACGCCGCCTCACCATTGCCCAGCGCCTCAGTGGCAATGCCCCATTGCGCCGCCTGTTCACCGGTAAAACCTTCGCCCAGAAGCAACAGCTCCGCCGCCTTCGCATGCCCCAACAGGCGCGGCAAAATCAGGCTGGAACCAAACTCCGGACACAACCCCAAGTTGACGAAGGGCATGCGCAACCGAGCATCACGGCTGACATACACCAAATCGCAATGCAACAGCAGCGTGGTGCCAATTCCCACCGCCGCACCCGCCACGCCGGCCACCACAGGCTTGCGGCAGTTAAGCAGGCTTTTCATGAAGTGAAACGGCGGGCTGTCGAGGTCGTTGGGCGGCTGTTCGAGAAAATCGCCGATGTCATTACCGGCAGTAAAACATTCACTGCTGCCCTGGATCAGCACGGCGCGTATGTGCGCATCCGCATCCGCCTGCTCCAACGCAGCGGCCAGTTGCGTGTACATGGCCCGGGTCAGGGCGTTCTTTTTATCAGGACGATTGAGCTGCAGGATCAGCAGCCCACGTTCGCGGCGTTGGAGAATGGCGTCGGTCATGGTGAATCTCGCGACTGAAAAATTCAGCGCTCAACCACGGGGCAGGAACACATCGGCCAGCAGTTGATTGCGCGGCAGTCCCGCCAGGAACAAGCGCTTGGAAAACGCCTCGACACTGTCAGGGTGCCCGCAGAGTAAGGCCAGAGTTTGCCGCGAAACAAGCCGCAGTTGCGCCAATGCCTGGGCCGACTCAGCCGCTGTCCACAGTTCCACCGTCAGGTTTGCATGCCTCGCAGCCAGCGCCACCAAGGGTTCGGCCAGGTAGTGGCCCTCGCCATCATGGGCCAGGTGAATCACCCGGATGGCGCCCTGGTGATCCTGGCGCAGTGCCTCGCGCAATACGCCCCACAACGGGCCAAGGCCGGTGCCCGATGCCAGCAGCCAAAGCGGTCGGGACTGCCAGTCGGGATCGTATTGCAACGCGCCGCCGCGTAATTCGCCCAGGCGCAGGCGATCGCCAATCGCCAACTGCCGCACGGCATCGCAGAATTCACCGGGCTGGCGGCAATCGATATGAAACTCCAGAAACCCATCTTCCTGGGGCAAGCTGGCCAGGGAATAGGGCCGCGCCACCTGCCCGGCCCATAGCACCAGATGCTGCCCGGCGCGGTAACGCAAGCCGCGTTCGGGTTGCAGGCGCAGGCGCAGCACATTCGCGCTCAGCCAGTCGACACCCACCACCTGCGCAGGCAAGCCGTCACGCCGGGGATCAAAGGCTTCAACCTTCAAGTCTCCAGCGATCTGACACTGACACGCCAACCGCCAGCCGTCCTGACGCTGCGCCGGGCTCAGGGCCTCGGGGTTGTTGTCCGCAACTTCACCCTGACAACGCACCAGACACGCATGACAACTGCCCGCGCGGCAACTGTAAGGCACGGCCACATCGGCCTGGTTCAGGGCATCCAACAGGTTGCTGCCGGTGGGGACCGACCAGTGGCGTTCGCCAACGTGCAGTTCAGGCATATAAGGTCTCAAACAGAAGGTGCGCGCACAGGGAATCATGCCTGCGACAGTTTGACCATAGTCGGGTGTATCGGCCACCGCGCCGGGTTATACTGCCGCGCCTTTTTAGCGTCGCGCCTGCACCAGTGGCGTGCCTTGGAAAGGTGGTTTCAGCCGACCGATGCAACACTGAAGCCACCTTTATTGAATGTTCCCTTATAGAGGAGCGCGACTCATGACCGTGATCAAGCAAGACGACCTGATTCAGAGCGTTGCCGACGCCCTGCAATTCATTTCCTACTACCACCCCGTTGATTTCATCCAGGCCATGCACGAAGCCTACCTGCGCGAAGAATCGCCAGCGGCCCGTGATTCCATCGCCCAGATCCTGATCAACTCGCGCATGTGCGCCACCGGCCACCGCCCGATCTGCCAGGACACCGGTATCGTTACCGTGTTCGTGCGCGTGGGCATGGATGTACGCTGGGACGGCGCCACCATGAGCCTGGATGACATGATCAACCAGGGCGTGCGTCAGGCCTACAACCTGCCGGAAAACGTCCTGCGTGCTTCGATCCTCGCCGACCCGGCGGGCGCGCGCAAAAACACCAAGGACAACACACCTGCGGTCATTCACTACTCCATCGTCCCGGGCAACACCGTGGAAGTGGACGTGGCGGCCAAGGGCGGCGGCTCCGAGAACAAGTCGAAAATGGCCATGCTCAACCCGTCCGACTCGATCGTCGACTGGGTACTCAAGACCGTTCCGACCATGGGCGCCGGCTGGTGCCCACCGGGCATGCTCGGCATCGGCATCGGTGGTACCGCCGAGAAAGCCGCGGTGATGGCCAAGGAAGTGTTGATGGAATCCATCGACATTCACGAGCTGAAGAAGCGCGGCCCGTCCAACCGTATCGAAGAGATGCGCCTGGAGCTGTTCGAGAAGGTCAACCAACTGGGCATCGGCGCCCAGGGCCTGGGTGGCCTGACCACCGTGCTCGACGTGAAGATCATGGACTACCCGACCCACGCCGCGTCCCTGCCGGTGTGCATGATCCCCAACTGCGCCGCCACCCGTCACGCGCACTTTGTGCTCGACGGTTCGGGCCCTGCGTCGCTGGAAGCGCCACCGTTGGACGCCTACCCGGAAATCGTCTGGGAAGCGGGCCCGTCGGCCCGTCGCGTCAACCTCGACACCCTGACCCCGGAAGAAGTGCAGAGCTGGCAGCCGGGCGAAACCGTGTTGCTCAACGGCAAGATGCTTACCGGTCGCGACGCCGCGCACAAGCGCATGGTCGAGATGTTGAACAAGGGTGAAACCTTGCCGGTAGACCTGAAAGGTCGCTTCATCTACTACGTCGGCCCGGTTGATCCGGTGCGCGAAGAAGTGGTTGGCCCGGCAGGCCCGACTACCGCCACGCGGATGGACAAATTCACCCGCCAGATCCTTGAGCAAACCGGCCTGTTGGGCATGATCGGCAAATCCGAGCGCGGCCCGACCGCCATCGAAGCGATCAAGGACAACAAAGCCGTATACCTGATGGCCGTGGGCGGCGCCGCTTACCTGGTGGCGCAAGCCATCAAGAAATCGCGCGTTGTGGCGTTTGCCGAACTGGGCATGGAAGCGATCTACGAGTTCGACGTCAAAGACATGCCGGTCACCGTTGCGGTGGATAGCAAAGGCGAATCCGTGCACATCACCGGTCCTGCCATCTGGCAGAAAAAGATCAGTGAAAGCCTGGCGGTAGAAGTGCAGTAAGCACCCCCTGCGCAAGGAGAAAGGCGACCGAGGCCCATGGCCCGGTCGCCTTTTTTATTGCCTGGTGACGCCCCGGTTGTAATCGGGCTTTCTGTGGCAGGCGGGCTTTCCGTGGCGAGCGGGGCCTGTCGTGGCGAGCGGGCTTGCCCCGCGTTGGGCTGCGAAGCGGCCCCATCAAGACCGCCGCAGTACATGCAGTTGCACCGCGCTGTCTGGTTTTAGGGCCGCTTCGCAGCCCAACGCGGGGCAAGCCCGCTCGCCACAACAAGCCCGCTCGCCACAGAAAGCCTGCTTGCCGGATCAGTCCGGCCAGCCACAAGATCCAGCCACTGCATGCTATGGTGCTCGCCCCCTTACTGTGCCTGCCCATCACCGTATGATCGTGATCCCTCGCCCCCTGCGCCTGACGTTCTACTCGCTGCTGATCATCGCCGGCGCGGTGCTGGCCGCTGCCTTGGCCACGCGACATGCCGAACGCCAGGCGCTGGTGGACGACGCCGTCCGCGCCAATCAGCAACTCACGCTGTATGGCAACTCGCTGCATACCCTGATCGAACGCTACCGCGCCCTGCCCGCCGTACTGGCCCTGGACTCGGAGATGATCAGCGCCCTGAAAAACCCGGTGGATGCGACGACCCAGGACGTGCTCAACCGCAAGCTGGAACGCATCAACGGCGCCGCGCAATCGTCCACGCTGGAACTGATGGACCGCACCGGCCTTGCCGTCGCGGCCAGCAACTGGTACCTGCCGAGCAGTTATGTGGGCCATAACTACGCGTTCCGGCCATATTTTCGCCAGACGCTGAGCCAGGGCACCGGGCGCTTTTACGCCGTGGGCGTGACCACCGGAATACCCGGCTATTTCCTCTCCAGCGCCGTGGTCGATGAGAACGAGCAGTTCCTTGGCGCCATGGTGGTCAAGCTGGAATTCCCTGAACTGGAGCGCGAGTGGGCTCAGGGCAATGACCTGCTGCTGGTGAGCGACGCCCGTGGCATCGTGTTCATCGCCAACCAGCCAGGCTGGCGTTACCGCGCCTTGCGCCCGCTGTCCGAGAGCGATCACGCCGAGCTCAAGGCCACCCGGCAGTACGACAAGAAACACTTGCAGCCTCTGGAAACCCACGTGCTGCAGCGCTTCGACGACAACAGCCACCTGATGCGCGTCAACGGCCCCGATGGCAACGCCAATTACATCTGGGAATCCCTGGCGCTGAAGGCCGAAGGCTGGACCCTGCACCTGTTGCGCAAACCGCAGTTCGCTTTTGAAGACCAGCGCAACGCTGGCCTCGCCGCCGCCGGGTCCTGGCTGGCGCTGGTATTCCTCGCGCTGTTCCTGAGCCAACGCTGGCGCCTGGCCCGTTTGCGCCAGCGCAGCCGCGAAGAGTTGGAACAACTGGTGGAAGAGCGCACCCAGGCCCTGCGCACCGCTCAGGATGGCTTGGTGCAATCGGCGAAGCTGGCGGCACTGGGGCAGATGTCCGCCGCCCTCGCCCATGAAATCAACCAACCGCTGACCGCCCAGCGCATGCAATTGGCCACTTTGCGCCTGCTGCTCGACCACGGCCGCGTGGATGACGCCTATAAAGCCCTGACGCCGCTGGACGACATGCTCACGCGCATGGCCGCGCTCACCGGCCACCTCAAGACGTTCGCGCGCAAAAGCCCGAGTGGCCTGCGCGAGCGCCTGGACCTGGCCACCGTGGTCGACCAGTCGCTGCAGTTACTCGACGCGCGCCTGCGTGATGAAGCCATCGGCGTGGTGCTCGACCTGACTCGCCCGGCGCTGGTACGCGGCGATGCCATTCGCCTGGAACAGGTGCTGATCAACCTGTTGCGCAATGCCCTCGACGCGATGGCCGGCAAACCGCGCAAGCGTCTGGAAATACGGCTGCACGCCGATGAACAATTGTGGCAACTGACCGTCAGCGACAGCGGTGGCGGGATTGCCGACGAACACCTCAACAGCGTGTTCGACCCCTTCTTCACCACCAAGCCTGTGGGTGACGGGCTCGGTTTGGGGCTGGCGGTTTCCTACGCTATCGTGCACGAATTGGGCGGTCGCCTGATCGCCAGCAACCGTGGCGATGGCGCGGTGTTTACCCTGACGTTGCCTATCGCGCTGGAGACGCCCGACTTATGTTGAACGCAGTGATTGTGGTTGATGACGAAGCCAGCATTCGCACGGCGGTCGAGCAGTGGTTGAGCCTGTCGGGGTTCGACGTGCAACTGTTCAGCCGCGCCGAAGAGTGCCTGGCGCAGCTGCCCAAGGATTTTCCCGGGGTGATTTTGAGCGACGTGCGCATGCCCGGCCTCAGCGGCCTGGAGTTGCTCGCCGAAGTGCAGCGCCGCGATGCTGATTTGCCGGTCATTCTGCTGACTGGCCACGGCGACGTGCCGATGGCGGTGGAAGCCATGCGCGACGGTGCCTATGACTTCTTGGAAAAACCCTTCAGCCCGGACGCATTGCTCAACAGCCTGCGCCGCGCGCTGGACAAGCGCCGACTGATCCTGGAAAACCGCCGCCTGCATCAACAGGCCGACCATCGCGAGCAACTCGAATCCAGCCTGCTGGGCGTGTCCCGGGGTTTGCAGAACCTGCGCCGCCAAGTGCTGGACTTGGCAACCTTGCCGGTCAACGTGCTGATCCGTGGCGAAACCGGCAGCGGTAAAGAATTGGTCGCGCGCTGCCTGCACGACTTCGGCCCTCGGGCGAAGAAACCCTTTGTAGCACTCAACTGCGCGGCGATCCCCGAGCAGTTGTTTGAAGCCGAGCTGTTCGGCCATGAAAGTGGCGCGTTTACCGGCGCCCAGGGCAAGCGCATCGGCAAGCTGGAATACGCCCACGGCGGCACGCTGTTTCTCGACGAAATCGAAAGCATGCCGTTGGCTCAGCAAGTGAAGTTGCTGCGCGTGTTGCAGGAACAGAAGCTGGAGCGGCTGGGTTCCAATCAAAGTATTCACGTGGATTTGCGCATCATCGCCGCCACCAAGCCGGACCTGCTGGAAGAGGCCCGCGCCGGGCGCTTTCGCGAGGACCTGGCGTATCGCCTGAACGTCGCGCAACTGCGCCTGCCGCCACTGCGCGAGCGCCGCGAAGATATTCCGCTGCTGTACGAGCATTTCGCACAGAGCGCCGCCGAACGCCTGGGCCGCAGTGCGCAACCCTTGAGCGGCCCGCAACTGGGGCGCCTGCTCAGCCACGACTGGCCGGGCAATGTGCGCGAACTGGCCAACGTTGCTGAACGCCAGGTGTTGGGCCTGGGCGAGCCGGAGCCGGAAGGCATTGAGGCCGGTCAGTCACTGGCGGCGCAGCAGGAAGCGTTCGAGGCGCATTGCCTGAAAGCTGCGTTGACGCGGCACAAGGGTGATATCAGGGCGGTGCTGGCGGAGTTGCAACTGCCGCGTCGTACCTTGAATGAAAAGATGCAGCGCCATGGGTTGGCGAGAGAGATGTTTCTTTAGGCTGGCGGTTGTATTGCCTTCAGCGCAGCCATCGCAGGCAAGCCAGCTCCCACATTGGGATATGTGAATACGTTCAGAAATGTGGGAGCTGGCTTGCCTGCGATAGGGCCAGCAGCCATAAGCGGATTTCCGCTCATCACCCCAAATCCATCAGCGAATTTCCGCTCAAAAAAAGTCTGAAACCCTTCTAAACCGGGCCTTCATCTACCTGGCACAGCTTCTGCTATAGCCCAGACCAGGCGGCGCCCGCGCACGCTCCACAAAAACAATTAGATGAAGGATCCTTCAATGGATAACTCCAACTCCCTGCCTCTGGGTTCGGCGGCTGCGCCGACGAAAGAACGCACGACTTCAAGCCGGATCAAATCGATTTTCAGTGGTTCGGTCGGCAACATGGTCGAGTGGTATGACTGGTACGTCTACGCCGCCTTCTCGCTGTACTTCGCCAAAGCCTTTTTCCCCAAAGGCGACACCACTGCCCAACTGCTCAACACCGCCGCGATCTTCGCCGTAGGCTTTTTGATGCGCCCGATCGGTGGCTGGCTGATGGGCCTGTACGCCGACCGCAAGGGCCGCAAAGCCGCATTGATGGCCTCGGTTCTGTTGATGTGTTTCGGTTCACTGATCATCGCCCTGACCCCGGGTTATGAAACCATCGGTGTCGGCGCGCCGATCCTGTTGGTGTTCGCACGCCTGCTGCAAGGTTTGTCGGTGGGTGGCGAATACGGCACCTCGGCCACTTACCTCAGCGAAATGGCGACCAAGGAACGTCGCGGTTTCTTCTCCAGCTTCCAGTACGTCACCCTGATCTCCGGCCAGCTCATCGCCCTCGGCGTGCTGATCGTGCTGCAACAAACCCTGACCACCGAGCAACTGTACGACTGGGGCTGGCGTATCCCGTTTGTCATCGGCGCACTCTGTGCAATCGTTGCGCTGTACCTGCGTCGCGGCATGGAAGAAACCGAGTCGTTCACCAAGAAGGAAAAAGCCAAGGAAAGCGCGATGCGCACCTTGATGCGCCACCCCAAGGAACTGATGACCGTGGTCGGCCTGACCATGGGCGGCACCCTGGCGTTCTACACCTACACCACCTACATGCAGAAGTACCTGGTGAACACCGTCGGCATGAGCATCTCCGACTCCACGACCATTTCGGCGGCGACGCTGTTTCTGTTCATGTGCCTGCAACCGCTGGTCGGCGGGCTGTCGGACAAGGTCGGCCGCCGGCCCATCCTGATCGCCTTCGGCATCCTCGGCACGCTGTTCACCGTGCCGATCCTCACCACCTTGCACACCATTCAAAGCTGGTGGGGCGCGTTTTTCCTGATCATGGCGGCGCTGATCATCGTTAGCGGCTACACCTCGATCAACGCGGTGGTGAAGGCCGAATTGTTCCCGACCGAAATCCGCGCGCTGGGCGTCGGCCTGCCGTATGCCCTGACCGTGTCGATCTTCGGCGGTACCGCTGAATACATCGCGCTGTGGTTCAAGAGCATCGGCATGGAAACCGGTTACTACTGGTACGTGACGGCGTGCATTGCGGTGTCGCTGGCGGTCTATGTGACCATGAAAGACACCCGCAAACACTCGCGCATCACCACCGACTAACCGCCGCTCCCAGATTGGGTATGATGCCTGTCCCGAAACCGAGAGCGGAACAGGCCATGTCTGACGATATCCATTTCTACGAACCAGCCAACGGCCACGGTCTGCCCCATGACCCGTTCAACGCCATTGTCGGCCCGCGGCCCATTGGCTGGATTTCTTCCCACGACAGCGAAGGCCGCCTGAACCTGGCGCCTTACAGCTTCTTCAACGCCTTTAACTACATTCCGCCGATCATCGGGTTTTCCAGCCTGGGACGCAAAGACAGCCTGAACAACATCGAACAGACCGGCGAGTTTGTGTGGAACCTGGCCACTCGCCCGTTGGCCGAGCAGATGAACCAGAGTTGCGCAGCGGTTTCGCCGGAAGTGAACGAATTCGAGCTGTCCGGCCTGACGCCGGTGGCCTCAAAAATCGTAGGCGTGCCACGGGTGGGCGAGAGCCCGGTGTCGTTCGAATGCAAGGTGACGCAGATCATTCAACTGCAACGTGCCGACAAGGCGTTGATACCGAGCTGGCTGGTGTTGGGCGAGGTGGTGGCGGTGCACATTGCCAAGTGGCTGCTCAAGGATGGCATCTACGACACCGCCGCCGCCGAGCCAATCCTGCGTGGCGGCGGGCCAGCGGATTACTTCCAGTTGGGGCCGGAGGCGCTGTTCAAGATGTATCGCCCAGGTGCCAAAAAGCCTGACTGAAATACAGTCAAAAAAATGTGGGAGCGGGCTTGCCCGCGATTAAGGTGTATCAGTCAATTCATCAGTTGGCTGACACTCCGCAATCGCGGGCAAGCCCGCTCCCACATTTGATCTGTGTTGATCTGTGTTGATCTGATCATTCGAACGGGGTGAGGCTTCAGTTTTCGGCAGTGGCCCAGGTCAATTGACCTTCTTCGTCCACATCAACCAGCCGCTCGAGTTGCACGGTCGCCGCATCATCAGCGTCGGAAGCCGTCTCGAACGTCTGCCCTTCAAGGATCTTGTGAAACTGCGGTGCGCCCATGCCATCCAGTGCCTTGACGGCGACGGCGGCGCTGTAGCCCCCTTCACCCGGTACTACGGCGGAAACGGCTTCGTGATGAGCAAATTGTTTACGTGCCATGTTGCAGGTCCTGGCCAATGGAAAGTCGGCCATTCTAAACCTGATCAGCCGGCGAGTTGCAGGTACTCGCCATAGGCGTGCGCGGCAGAGGCGTCGGTAAAGGTCTGGAAATCCATGCTGCGGATCACCCTGTCGTTCAGCAGTTCGGTGAAGATCATCAGGGCCGGCGAGTTGAAGTAGGCGCTCATCGCCTGCTCGCTGTTCCAGAAACCCGAGACCAGCCATACATCGGGGTCGACCTGGGAATGCTGCAACGAGAATTGCAGGCAACCCTGAGCCTGACGGCCCGGTTCAATTAAACTGCTCAAGCGTGCACCAAGTTCGGTACTGCAACCGCTGCGTGCGCGGATAAAGGCCATATGGCTCGCGGGAATGGGGGTGGACATGTTCGACTCTCCCGTTGAGAAGTGATGCTCGGCAAGCACTGTGAGGGCGTGTTGCCACAGGATCAAAGATAGCGGCGCGGCGGTGGGCGCAGTTAGTCAATTCCTGCAGCCTTATTGCACAATCCTGCGAGAAGCGTAGGCAAGACGTTCGGCCCCCGGCATTTATTCCATGCCCATGCTCAGTGTTTCAGGGAGATGACAGGCCGCTCCCTTGCCTGATTCACGTCCAGTCGCAGGATCAGGCAAGGATTGTGCAGAATTGACGTAACACTATTTGCAAAGCCGCCGCTAAGCTGACCCAATCAAAGAAGCGTGCAGAGGTCGCCCCATGTCGTCGCGTGAACCCAAGTCCATTCCCCTCGATGCCGAGATGGAAAAACAGCGCGCCGAACTGGCCAGCATCGTGCAACGGCACACGTGGGAGGACGGTTCCTATGGCACCGCGATCACCTCGTTGTACCTGAACCGCCACAACACCCCGCGCGATTTCATGCCGGTACTGGTGGAGCCTGCGCTGTGCATTCTGGCCAGCGGCAGCAAGGAAGTGCGCCTGGCCGACGAGATCTTTGCCTACGACCCGCTTAACTACCTGGTGTTCTCGGTGGCGATGCCGGTGGCCGGGCGGATCATCGAGGCCACGCCGGAAGACCCCAACCTGTCGGTGCGCATCAATATCGACCCGGCGCAGCTCACGGCCTTGATTGCCGAAGCCGGCCCGATGGGTGTGCCGTCGCGTCCGACGTCCCGTGGCATGTACGTCGACCGCATCGACGCTCAATTGCTCGATGCAGTGCTGCGTCTGGCGCGCCTGCTGGATACGCCCAAAGACGTCGCGATGCTTGCGCCGTTGATCAACCGCGAGATTCTCTACCGACTGTTGCGTGGGCCGCAGGGCTATCGGCTGTATGAAATTGCCGTGGCCAACAGTCAGAGCCATCGCGTCAGCCAGGCCATCAAGTGGCTGAACGTTAATTACGAACAGCCGCTGCGCATTGATGACCTGGCCAAGCAAGTGAACCTGAGCGTCTCGACCCTGCATCATCGCTTCAAGGCGATTACGGCCATGAGCCCGTTGCAGTATCAGAAGCAGCTGCGTTTGCAGGAAGCGCGGCGGCTGATGATTGCCGAAGGGCTGGAAGCATCGGCGGCGGGGTATCGCGTGGGGTATGAAAGCCCGTCGCAATTCAGCCGGGAGTACAGCCGTTTATTTGGTGCGCCGCCGCTGCGGGATTTGGCCAGAATGCGCCAAAGCGTCTGACCTGACGCGGATATCAATGTGGGAGCTGGCTTGCCTGCGATAGCGGTGTATCAGGCAACTTATCTGTTGCAGATATACCCCTATCGCAGGCAAGCCAGCTCCCACATTGGTCTTTGTGTATTCAGTCCAGCCCGCGCGGTAGTTGCAGGGTCACTCGCAAGCCGCCTTCGCGCAGGTTTTGCAAGCTCACTTCACCGCCGTGGCTGTGGGCGATGTTGCGCGCAATGCCAAGCCCCAAGCCGTAGCCCTGTTGCTGCCCGGCCAGCCGGAAATGCGGCTCGAAGACCTGCTCCAGGCGCTGCTCGGGCACGCCCGGCCCTTCATCATCCACATGCAGAACAAATTCCGCGCCATCGTCTTCGATATGCAAATGCGCGTTCTGCCCATACTTCAACGCGTTGTCGATCAGGTTGCCGATGCAGCGCTTGAGCGCCAGCGGCTTGCCCGGATAGGGCGTCAAGGCGCGGCCTTCCTGGGTGATGCGGCCATTGCCGTTCGGCGCCAGGTAAGGTTCCACCAGGCAATCAAGCACGTGGTTGAGATCCACCGGCTCGATGTTCTCGTGAATGTCGGTGTCTTTCACGCATTGCAGCGCGCCTTTGACCAGCAACTCCAGCTCGTCCAGATCGCGGCCGAATTTGGCTTGCAGGTTCTCGTCTTCGAGCAGCTCCACGCGCAGGCGCAGGCGGGTAATCGGCGTGCGCAAATCGTGGGAAATTGCGCTGAATAACTGGCTGCGTTCGGTGAGGTAACGACTGATGCGCTCGCGCATGGCATTGAACGCACGGCCCACTTCCACCACTTCGCTGCCGCCGCCCTCGGCCACCGGTTCCACATCGGCGCCCAGGGACATGTCCCGCGCGGCGCGGGCCAAACGCTTGAGCGGCCGGCTTTGCCAGTGCACCAACAGGCCGATAAACAGCAGCAAAAAGCCGCTGGTCAGCACGATAAACCACACCTGCTGGGACGGCAGGCCCTGTTCTTCAAGGCTGGTGTAGGGCTCGGGCAACAGCGAGGCAATGTACAGCCACTCGCCCGGCGCGAGCTGGATCTGGGTCACCAGCACCGGCGGGTTTACCGGTTCCAGGGTGAGCGCGTAATGCGCCCAGGAACGCGGCAGTTCATCGAGCTTCAAGCCGGCATTGAAGATGCGCAGGTCTTCGGCGCTGACGAATTCCACCGAGATGTGTACGTCGCTGCCCAGGGTCTGGCGCAGCACTTCGTCGACCACATTGAGCACCGCTTGTTTACGCGGGGTTTGCGGCAATATTTCCATGTCCAGCGGACGGTCATTCAGCGTCACCACAAAACGGGTGCCGCCCATGCTGCGTAATTGGTCGAGGACCAGCGGGCGATAGGCCACCGGCAACGAACGGAAATAACTCACGCTGGCGGTCATCGAATGCGCCAGGCTGCGGGCGCTGGTAACCAGGCCTTCGAGCTGGGTGGCGCGTAATTGCGAGACCCAGATCACGCTGGACAGCGCCTGGGCGAACAGCACCGCCAGCAAGGTCAGCAGCAACATCCGCCCGAGCAGCGAGCGCGGCACCGGGAAACGGCGGCGCTCAGTCAGATGCTCAGTGGGCATTGCCGGCAACCACGCTGGCTGCCAGCTGGTAACCGCTGCCGCGCACGGTGCGGATCAACCTCGGGGGTTTTTCGGTATCGCGCAGGCGTTGGCGCAGGCGGCTGACCGCCATGTCGACAATACGGTCCAGCGGCATCAGGTCGCGACCACGGGTGGCGTTGCCGATAGTGTCGCGGTCGAGAATTTGTTGAGGGTGGTCGAGAAACAGCTTGAGCAGGGCGAAGTCGGCGCCGGAGAGAATCACCTCTTCGCCGTCGACGTGAAACAGGCGGTGGCTGATCATGTCCAGGCGCCATTCATCAAACACCCAGACGTCGCCGCCACTGCTGCGCTCCTGGCCAAACTGGGCGCGGCGCAACAGGGCCTTGATGCGCGCCTGCAACTCGCGAGGGCTGAAGGGCTTGCCGATGTAGTCGTCGGCGCCCAGTTCCAGGCCGATCACGCGGTCGGTTTCGTCGGAGCTGGCGGTCAGCATGATGATCGGCACCTGCGCCTGGCGCGGGTGCTGGCGGATCCAGCGGCAGAGGCTGAAACCGTCTTCGTCCGGCAACATCACATCAAGGATGACCAGGTCACACGGCGCCTCGTTCATGGCCTGACGGAACCCCGCGCCGTCCGACACACCCCGCACCTGGAAACCGGCACGGCTGAGGTAGGTTTGCAGCAATTCGCGGATTTCCTGGTCGTCGTCGACGAGGAGAATGGATTTACTGATTACGCTCACGGGGTCCTCCTTGTTGTTATGGCCAAGCTTAAGTCATCTGTTGCTCTTAAGGCCCTATCGCAGGCAAGCCAGCTCCCACACTTGACTGCATTCCAGGGTTGGAACTCGGTCAAGTGTGGGAGCTGGCTTGCCTGCGATGAGGCCATCAGCCCCTACGCAAAAGCCTGTTCGAGTGCCACACCCGCCCCGGTCAACCCGGAATACGGCGCGGTCACCAACCACACCGGAATGCCTTTGAAGTAGTCGCTCATGCAGCCTTTGTCGCTGAAGCTCTTGGCAAAACCGCTGTTGATAAAGAAGTCGGCAAACCTCGGAATCACCCCCCCCACGATATACACACCACCGCGTCCACCGGTGGTCAACACGTTGTTACCTGCCACCCGGCCCAGCCAGATGCTGAACTGGTTCAAGACTTCCATGGCCACCGGGTCGCCGGCCAGGCCCGCAGCCGTAATGGCTTCAGGCGTGTCCAGCACCGGCGTGTGGCCGTCGACCGCGCAAATAGCGCGGTACACACGCGGCAAACCGCCACCACTCAATGCGGTCTCGGCGCTGACGTGGCCGATCTCAGTGTAGATGTGTTGCCACAGTTGGGTTTCACGCGGGCTGCTCAGGGGCAGGTCGACATGGCCGCCCTCCCCCGGCAACGCTGAAAAACGGCCACCGCCCAGATCCAACAGGGTACCGACGCCAAGGCCAGTGCCCGGACCAATCACTACCGCCGGGCGCAACGGTTCCGGCGTGCCGTCGCAGACCACGCGGAATTCGTCGGGCTTGAGGCGGGTCATGCCCAGGGCCATCGCGGTGAAGTCATTGACCAACAGCAGTTCGTCCACCTGCAAGGTTTTGCAGAATGCAGTCTTGCTCAATCGCCAGTGATTGTTGGTGAATTTAAATTCATCGCCACTCACCGGCCCGGCCACCGACAGGCACACTGCGCCGATGTCCCCGATTTCCAGGCCTTCTTCCTTGAGGTAAACCTTGATGGCTTCCTCAGGGCTGTGATGATCCGCCGTGGCGTGCACGCGTATGGAATGCAGTTCCTGATCCCGCCACAACGCAAAACGGGCGTTGGTACCACCGATATCACCGACCAGCGCAAGCTTCACTTAAGCGTCTCCAAGGCAGAGGTAAAGGCGCTGGCGCCCTGCTCTGCGGAGCTTGCGGCCAAGCGCATAAATGCAAACAGCTCGCGACCGGCGCCCACGTTATTGCCCAACAGGCCCGTGGCAGGGGTGCGCGCTGCAAATTCTTCGGCGTCCACCTTAAGCTCCAGGGTGCCCTTCACGCCATCGACGCGAATGATATCGCCGTCTTTGACCCGCGCCAGCGGCCCGCCGCTCTGGGCTTCGGGGTTGACGTGGATCGCGGCTGGGATCTTACCCGACGCGCCGGACATACGCCCGTCTGTTACTAACGCCACTTTAAAACCACGGTCCTGCAACACGCCCAGGAACGGGGTCATTTTGTGCAATTCCGGCATGCCGTTGGAGCGCGGCCCCTGAAAGCGCATCACCGCGACAAAATCTTTTTCCAACTGGCCGGCCTTGAACGCATCGGCCAGGTCTTGCTGATCCTGGAACACCACCGCCGGTGCTTCGACGATCTGGTGCTCAGGCGCTACGGCCGAGACTTTCATCACGCCACGGCCGAGGTTGCCTTCCATCACGCGCAAGCCACCTTCGGGCGAGAACGCACGGGCCACAGGGCGCAGGATGGTTTCGTCGAGGCTTTCGATCGGGCCGTCGCGCCAGATCAGCTCGCCGTCGACCAAAAACGGCTCCTGGGTGTAACGGCTCAAACCCTTGCCCGCCACGGTGTTGACGTCTTCGTGCAGCAGGCCGGCTTCGAGCAGTTCGCGGATCAGGAACGACATACCGCCCGCCGCCTGGAAGTGGTTGATGTCGGCCTTGCCGTTTGGGTACACGTGGGACAGGGTTGGCACCACCTCGGAGAGGTCGGCCATGTCCTGCCAGGTGAGGATGATGCCCGCCGACATGGCGATGGCCGGCATGTGCAGGGTGTGGTTGGTGGAACCGCCGGTGGCGTTGAGCGCGACGATGGAGTTGACGATGGATTTCTCGTCGACGATCTCGCCAATCGGCGTGAAATTGCCGTTGGCCTTGGTCAGGCGCGTGACCTGCTGCGCGGCTTCGCGGGTCAGCGCGTCACGCAGCGGGGTGTAGGGGTTGACGAACGAGGCGCCCGGCAAGTGCAGGCCCATCACTTCCATCAGCAATTGGTTGGTGTTGGCGGTGCCGTAGAACGTGCAGGTGCCGGGGCTGTGGTAGGACTTCATCTCCGATTCCAGCAGCTCTTCGCGGGTGGCCTTGCCTTCGGCGTAGCGCTGGCGCACATCGGCTTTCTGCTTGTTGGAAATGCCCGACGGCATTGGCCCACCCGGCACGAAGATCATCGGCAGGTGGCCATAACGCAGCGCGCCCATCATCAGGCCGGGGACGATCTTGTCGCAGATACCGAGCATCAGCGCGGCGTCAAACATGTTGTGGGACAGCGCGACCGCCGTGGACATGGCAATCACTTCACGGCTAAGCAGGCTCAGTTCCATGCCCGGCTCGCCCTGGGTGACGCCGTCGCACATGGCAGGCGTGCCGCCGGCGAACTGGCCGACCGAGCCGACTTCGCGCAGGGCTTTCTTGATTTGTTCCGGGAAGTGTTCGTACGGCTGGTGCGCCGAGAGCATGTCGTTATATGACGAAACAATTGCCACGTTGGCGGCATTCATCATACGCAGGCTATTTTTATCTTCAGTGCCGCAGCCGGCCACGCCGTGGGCAAAGTTTGCGCATTGCAGCTTACCGCGCATCGGGCCGTCGCTGGCGGCGCCGCGAATGAGCGCAAGGTAAGCCTCACGAGTTGCACGACTGCGGGCGATGAGCCGTTCGGTGACCTCAATAACGCGGGGATGCATGTGTAGAACTCCAGGCTAACGGATGTGGCGACCCTCGTTCCTGGGTTGATCAAACGCCCGCAGCGCATGGGATGGCAGGGTGTCGTTTGGATCATCGGACCAGTTGATTCAGGTCACTCGTTGTAGATTGAACAAAATATTGCCACTAAAAAGGCTTGTTTTCTATTTTTATGCGAATAATCTTGTAATTCTTACAACAAATCGATGACAGGCACTTTCCAATGACTCTTCGTATCGCAATCAATGGTTTTGGCCGTATCGGCCGTAATGTCCTGCGCGCACTGTATACCCAAGGCTACCGCCAGGATTTGCAGATCGTCGCCATCAACGATTTGGGCGACAGTTCGATCAATGCCCACCTGCTCAAATACGACACCGTACACGGCACTTTCGACGCAGAGGTTGCTCACGATCAGGAAAGCCTGACCGTCAATGGCGACCGGATTGCCGTCAGTGCCATTCGCAACCCGGCCGATCTGCCGTGGGCTGCGCACAAGATCGACGTGGTGTTTGAATGCACCGGCCTGTTCACCGACCGTGACAAGGCTGCCGCCCATATTACCGCCGGCGCGCGCAAGGTAATCATCTCTGCCCCGGCCAAAGGCGCAGACGCCACCGTGGTTTACGGGGTGAACCACGACATTTTGCGTCAATCCCACCAGATCATCTCCAACGCTTCCTGCACCACTAACTGCCTGGCGCCGGTGGCCCAAGTGCTGCACCGCGAACTGGGCATCGAAAGCGGCTTGATGACCACGATCCACGCCTACACCAACGACCAGAACCTGACCGACGTCTACCACACCGACCCGTACCGCGCGCGTTCGGCCACCCAGAACATGATCCCAAGCAAGACCGGCGCCGCCGAAGCGGTCGGCCTGGTGCTGCCGGAACTCGCGGGCAAGCTGACCGGCATGGCCGTTCGTGTGCCGGTGATCAACGTGTCGCTGGTGGACCTCACCGTACAGCTGAAGAAAGAAGCGACGGCGCAAGAGGTGAATGCGCTGCTTAAAGAAGCCAGCCAGCACTCGAAAATCCTCGGCTACAACACCCTGCCGCTGGTGTCGAGCGACTTCAACCACAACCCGCTGTCGTCAATTTTTGACGCCAACCACACCAAGTCCAGCGGCAAATTGCTGAAAGTGCTGGCCTGGTATGACAACGAGTGGGGCTTCTCCAACCGCATGCTGGATAACTGCCTGGCGCTCTGCAACGCCGAGTAACCCTCGGCCTGGGCATCTGTGGGAGCTGGCTTGCCTGCGATAGCATCAACTCGGTCAGACTGAAAGACCGAGGTGCCTGCATCGCGGGCAAGCACGGCTCCCACAGATAGCTACAGACATCTCAAAGTGCCACTTGCCATTTCAGTTGATGATAAGCATTATCATTAACTGCATCTCGGTCTGGTATCACTGTGAGCCAATCTCGCTTCAACCATGTCTTTCTCACCCAACGGGTGATTCTGCTACGCACCTTGCAGCGGATGGTGAATAACCACAGCACCGCCGAGGACCTGTTGCAGGAAACCTACCTGCGCGTCACCCGGGCCCTCAGCGAGCGGCCGATCGATCACCTTGAACCCTTCGTTTATCAAACCGCGCGTAACCTGGCGCTGGATCACCTGCGTTCGCGCCGAATTCAAGCCCGCACGCTGCAGGAAGATGTCCCGCTGGACGTCCTGCAAAGCGTCGCCGCCCCTATCAGCACGCCGGAAGACGCCACTCAGGCCGAGCAATTGCTTGAACACTTGAGCGTCAGCCTCGGTCAATTGAGCGCCCGCCAGCAGCAGATTTTCATCCTCAGCCGCCTGCACGGTTGCAGCTATCAGGAGATTGCCGATCAACTGCACGTGTCCTTGAGCACCGTGCAAAAAGAACTGAAATTGATCATGGCCATTTGTATAGGTGTGGCCGAACGGCTGGATCAGCCTTAAGCTTCCCGATTCAGGCAGCACGACAGATAAATAGAACGTGGCGAAGACCCGAGGAACACCGTGACGGACCCGAACAAACTGCGCCCCCATGCGCTGGCTCATGAGGTGCTGCAAGACACGGCCATGGACCAAGCCCTCGACTGGCTGATCGCGTTGCAGTGCCCGCAGCCCGGGCAACAGGCCGAGTTTGACGCCTGGCTGGCAGCCGACCCTGCGCATGTTCATGCATTCAGTAAAGCTCAGGCCGCCTGGGGTGGCGCGCCGGTACACAGTGCCGCCGTGGCCCTGGCTGCGCCGCGCAAGCCGTCATTTTTGCACCGAATCAAACCGCACTGGAAGCCTCTGGCCACTGCCGCCGTGTTGCTGATCGGCCTGTTCAGCTTCAGCAACCTGCCCGTTCGCCTGCAAGCAGACCATCTCACCGTGGTCGGCGAGCGCCAGCGCCTGCAACTGGACGACGGCTCCAACGTGTTGCTGAACACGAATTCGGCCTTCTCCAGCAGCATCAAGGACCACCAGCGCGTCGCCCGGCTGTACCAGGGCGAAGCGTTTTTCGACATAGCGCCCAGCCGTGGCCTGCCCCTGGAAATCGACGCAGGGCCGGTACGCGCCAGCGTGCGCGATACCGCCTTCGCCGTGCGTTACCTGGATGGCGAAGCGCAAGTGCAAGTGCAGCGCGGTGACGTGGACCTGAGCAACACCTTCGACGATGCCCGTGTGCGCCTGAGCGCCGGTGAAAGCATCCGCATCGGCCCCAAGGGCTTCGGCCAACCGGCCAGGCTTGACGCCAGCAAAGACCTGGCCTGGGTTCAGGGCCGCCTGGTGTTCGAAAACTGCCCGATGAGCGAAGTGCTCGCCGAACTGCGCCGTTACTACCCAGGCTGGATCGTCAACACCAACGACACGCTCGCCAGCACAGCCGTTACCGGCAATTACCGCCTCGACCAACCGCTGGACGTGGTGCGCTCCCTGGCGCACATCACTTCGGCCAAGCTCTCGGAATTTCCGGCGCTGGTGATCCTGAACTAAATGAGAATTATTTTTACTCGATAGCCTTCGGTGGTACGTCTCGTCTTAGCCAATGCAACTGATTCCTATTTGGTTCGGTTCGCAACTATAAGATTCGTACCTCCGGAGCGCTTTCGATGTCCTCTCGTTTCAACCGTCGGTCTTCTTCGCCCGTGCTGTCATTGCTGACCGCCGCCATCCTGTTGGCGAGTGCGCCGGCCATGGCCGCCACCGCCGCCGAGCCGGTCACGCGCAGCCACGGCAATTACACCTTCAGCATCGAGCAACAGCCGCTGGTTTCGGCGCTGAATGCCTTCACCGGCGTGACCGGCTGGCAAGTCGGCCTGCCGGCGGAACTGGGCCAGGGCGTGTCGTCGCCCGGCGTACGCGGCGCGTTATCGCCGGAAAAAGCCCTGGACCGGCTGTTGGTGGGGACCAACCTGAGCTATCGCAAACTGGGCAATAACAACATCGTGCTGGAAAAGCGCGCGGCCGGCAGCGTTCTCAACCTGCAACAGGTGACCATCAGCGCCACCCGTACCGAGCAAGACGTGGACAGCGTACCGAGCACCGTCACCGTGCATGATCGAGAGGAGCTCGACCGTCAGAATGTGAACACCATTCGCGAGCTGGTGCGCTACGAACCCAACGTCTCCGTCGGCGGCGCCGGTACCCGTGCCAGCAATGCGGGCTACAACATTCGCGGCATTGACGGCGACCGCATCCTCACCCAGGTGGATGGCGTCGAAGTGCCCGACAACTTCTTCAACGGCCCTTACGCCAAGACGCGCCGCAACTACGTTGACCCGGAAATCGTCAAGCGCGTGGAAATCCTCCGTGGCCCGGCCTCGGCCCTGTACGGCAGCAGCGCCATCGGCGGCGCCGTGAGTTATTTCACCCTCGACCCGGATGACATCATCAAGCCCGGCCAGGACGTCGGCGCCCGCTTGAAGACCGGCTACAGCTCCGCCGACGACAGCTGGCTGACCTCCGGCACCGTCGCGGGCCGCGTGCAGGACTTCGACGGTTTGCTGCACCTGAGCCAGCGCAACGGCCACGAAATGGAGTCCTACGACGGCAACAACGCCACGGGTTTGGCCCGCACCGGCGCCAACCCGGAAGATGCGCGCACCACCAACGTGCTGGCCAAATTGGGCTGGAATTACGGCGATGACAACCGTCTGGGCCTGACCTACGAGAAGTTCAAGGATGACCGCGACGTCAACCTGAAAAACGCCGTAGGCGGCCCATTCACCGGCGGGCGCGGCTTCAACTTCTACCGCGCGCGCTCGGGTAACGACACCATTACCCGCGAACGTTTCGCCATCGAAAACCGCTTCGCCCTCAACTCGCCGATTGCCGATCAGATCAAAACCAGCCTCAACTATCAACTCGCCAAGACCGACCAGACCACCGCCGAAATCTACCAGCCATCGCGCCGTGTCTTGCGCACCCGCGACACCCTGTACGAGGAAAAACAGTGGGTGTTCGACGCGCAGTTGGACAAAGCCTTCAGCCTCGGCGAAACCGATCACCAGGTGACCTACGGCACTACCCTGAAACAGCAGAAAGTCACCGGTTCACGCGAAGGCGCCGCTACTTGCCTGGCCGTCGGCGGTGGTTGCACGGCCATTGGCGCACCGAGCCCACAAGCCAGCGACAGCGTGAAAAAGGCCAGTGATTTCCCGGACCCAACCATCAACACCTATTCACTGTTCGCTCAGGATCAAATCGCCTGGGGCAAATGGACCTTCCTGCCCGCCGTGCGCTACGACTACACACAGCTCAAGCCGAAACTGACCGACGAATTTCTCAATACCGTCGACCCAACGCGGATTTACGACCACAGCAACGCGGAAAAAAACTGGCACCGCGTCACGCCTAAATTCGGCCTGACCTACGCGCTGACCGACCACTACACCTGGTTCGGCCAATACGCCGAAGGTTTCCGCACACCGTCGGCCAAAGCCTTGTACGGCCGCTTTGAAAACTTGCAGCAGGGTTACACCGTCGAGCCCAACCCGGACCTCAAGCCGGAAAGCAGCAAGGGCGTGGAAACCGGGATTCGCGGCAACTTTGACGAAGGCTCGTTCGACATCGCCGTGTTCTACAACAAATACCGCGACTTCATCGACGAAGACGCCTCCGTTGCCGGCGGCACCGTGCAGCAGTTCGAAGCCAACAACATCAAGCACGCCACCATCAAGGGCATTGAAGCCAAAGGCCGCCTGAACCTCGACGCCTTCGGCGCACCGCAAGGCCTCTACACCCAGGGTTCGGTGGGTTACACCTACGGTCGCAACGACGACAACGGCGAGCCGCTCAACAGCGTCAACCCGCTCAAAGGCGTGTTTGGCCTGGGCTACGAGCAGGACAACTACGGCGGCCTGGTCAGTTGGACATTGGTCAAAAAGCAAAACCGTGTGGACAGCAGCACCTACCACGCGCCCGACGGCAGCACCAGCGCACCGTTCAAAACCCCGGGCTTCGGCGTCGTCGACCTGACCGCTTACTACAAGGTCACGAACGATGTGACCCTCAACGGCGGCGTCTACAACCTCACCGACAAGAAGTACTGGAACTGGGATGACGTGCGCAGCTACGACGGCGTCGGTGAAGCCGGTGTGACCGCGCCCGCCAACCTTGACCGTCTGACCCAGCCGGGCCGCAACTTCGCAATCAACCTGATCTGGGATATCTGACCCTGCTCGCCTCACCTCGCCTGATGTTCAGCGGCGAGGTGAGGATTTTTTACTGTGCCGCGTCTTGCTGTTCGTCTAGTTGATAACCGCTCTCTTCAGAGCCGAAAGGCGCTCCCCTTCTCAAGGACTTTTCCGATGACCGCTTCCCCTAACGCAGAACGTCCAAGCCTGCGCTCCCAACGCCTGAACCAGATCACCCACGAGCCGCACACCCAGCTCGATGCGCTGGTCAAAGCCCACGCCCCGTTTGAAACCCAGGCCAATTTCGCTCGCTTCGTGGTGGCGCAGTACCTGTTCCAGTCGGAGCTGGTGGCCCTCTACAACGACGCCGAACTGATCAAGATCGTGCCGGACCTGGCCGAGCGTTGCCGCGCCGACGCCGCCAGGCTGGACCTCGGCGACCTCGGCGACCTCGACACCGACGTGCCGGCACCCGTCGCAGGCGCGGTGAAGAACCCGAGCAAGGCCGAAGCCCTGGGCTGGCTGTTCGTGTCCGAGGGCTCCAAGCTGGGCGCAGCGTTTTTGATCAAGCGCGCCGTGGGCCTGGGCCTGAGCGAAACCTTCGGCGCGCGTCACCTGGGCGAGCCGGCCGGCGGTCGCGCTGAAGGCTGGAAGAGCTTCACCCGCACCCTCGACAGCCTGGAATTCAGCGCCGAAGAAGAAGCCGCAGTGGAAAAAGGCGCAGTCGACGCGTTTGTACGCTTCACCGTGTTGCTGGAACAGGCGTACGCTAGCGCCCCTGAACTCGCATAATCACCCTGTAAACACAGTTTTATGTGGGAGCTGGCTTGCCTGCGATGCTGTCCCCTCGGTCTATCTGCCAGACCGCGCCGATGCAATCGCAGGCAAGCCAGCGCCCACAGTTTGGCCGTGTTCCAAGCTGACTTTTCCTCGACTTCGCAAAAACCATGACCCGCACAACCCAATCCACCTCGAAAATCGCGCAGATCCTCTTCGGCCTGTTGGCCTACGTCAGCCTGGGCATTGGGTTGGTGGCGATTGTCATCCCGGGTTTGCCCACCACCGAATTCATCCTGCTCGCCGCCTGGGCCGCCACCAAAAGCTCGCCGCGCCTCAGCGCCTGGCTGGAGAACCACCGCCTGTTCGGCCCGATCCTGTTCAACTGGCGCAACGGCAAAATAATCGCGCGCCGCGCTAAAGTCAGCGCCACCGTGAGCATGCTGCTGTGTGCCGGCTTGATGCTGGTGATGCTCGATCACGGCTGGCCAATCTACCTGGCGATCGCCGGGATGAGCCTGGGCAACCTGTGGATCTGGTCTCGCCCAGAACGCCTCGCAGCCCCCGTATAACGCCGCGTGTAGCCATTTTTCCGCTACCGCCTATCGCCTCCTCCTCATGAAACAAAGTGCTACGCCGATGTTCCGGACATAGCGCCGAATGGATTTGGCTCGCCCAGACCAGTCCAATAGCGAGTGAATCTATGTTCGACACCCTCTCAATCCGCTTGAAAATCGTGCTGCTTTCCGGCCTTTGCCTGGTGGGTGTGATCGCGCTGATCATCAGCATCAACCTCTACGAAACAAACCAGAACGACCAGTTGATCAGCGATTCCAGCTCGCGAATGCTCACCCAGAGTGTGCAAAACCTGCTGCAAGCCAAGGCCGCCGAACAGGCGGTGCAGTTGCAGAAAACCTTCGGTGAAAACCTGATCGTCGTCACCGCCCTGGCCGACCAGGTCAAAGGGCTACGAGACACCGCTGCCAAACGCGGGCTGGAAGCCGCGGCACTGCGTGAAGAACTCAACCAGAGCCTCAAGACCACGTTTGAGCGCAACAGCAAGGTGCTCGGCATCTGGCTGTCGTTCGAGCCCAACGGCCTGGATGGCAAGGACAGCGAGTTCGTCGACGACAAAGCCCGCGTCTCCAACGAAAAAGGCCGTTTCTCCAGCTACTGGAGCCGCGCCGCTGGCACCGGCTTGAACACCATCATGGTCGAAGAAGACCTGACCAAAACCACCCCCAACCTCAGTGGTACGCCGTACAACATTTGGTACACCTGCCCACGAGACACGCGCAACGTTTGCCTGCTCGACCCTTACGCCGATGAAGTTGCGGGCAAATCGGTGCTGATGACCACTATCTCTCTGCCATTGATCGTGGACGCAAAAGTCATCGGTGTGGTCGGTATCGACCTGGCGCTCAACTCCCTGCAAGCGACCACAGACGCAGCAAAAAAAGAGCTGTTCGACGGCGCGGCACACCTGGAGATTTTGTCCGGCACGGGCCTGATTGCAGCCTACAGCGGCGAGCCGGAAAAGGTTGGCAAGAACCTGATCGACACCCTCGGCGCCGAAGGCCGGGAGATCGTGCAACTGCTGGCCAACGGTACCCCGATGATTCGTGAACAGGGCGACATTATTCGCGCTGTGTACCCGGTTAAACCGATTGCCGACGCCACAGCCTGGGGCGTGGTGATCAAACTGCCCAAAGCCGTAATGCTGGCCGACTCGGTGAAGCTGCAAGGCATACTCGATAAAGCCCAGGCCTCCGGCACCCTCAAGGCCTTGTTGGTCGGCGCCGCTGCCGCCCTGCTCGGCTTGCTGCTGATCTGGCTGACCGCCACCGGCGTCACGCGTCCGATCAATAGCGTGGCGGCGATGCTGAAAAACATCGCCAGCGGCGAAGGCGACCTCACTCAACGCCTGGCTTACACCAAGAAAGACGAACTGGGCGAACTGGTGAACTGGTTCAACCGTTTCCTCGACAAGCTGCAACCGATCATTGCGCAGATCAAACAAAGCATCACCGAAGGCCGTGGCACCGCCGACCAGTCCTCCGCCATCGCGCGCCAGACCAGCGAGGGCATGCAGGTGCAGTTCCGCGAAATTGATCAGGTGGCCACCGCCTCCAACGAAATGAGCGCCACCGCCCATGAAGTCGCCAACAGCGCCTCCAACGCCGCCAGCGCGGCGCGCGGGGCCGACCACTCGGCGCGTGAAGGCATGTCGATCATCGAGCAGAGCACCCGTGACATCACCACCCTTGCCGAAGAAGTCAGCAAGGCGGTGACGGAAGTGGAAGCCCTGGCGGTGAACAGCGAGCAAATTGGCTCGGTGCTGGAAGTGATCCGCAGCATTGCCGAACAGACCAACCTGCTGGCCCTCAACGCGGCGATTGAAGCGGCACGCGCCGGGGAAAGCGGTCGCGGGTTTGCAGTGGTGGCCGACGAGGTGCGCAACCTGGCCAAGCGTACACAGGACTCAGTGGAAGAAATTCGCCTGGTGATCGAGCGCATCCAGAGCGGCACCCGTGGCGTGGTAGCCACCATGCATTCCAGCCAGCATCAGGCTCAGAACAATGCAGGGCAGATCCATCAAGCGGCGCAGGCGTTGGGCAAGATCAGCGATGCGGTGACGGTGATCAGTGACATGAACCTGCAAATCGCCAGCGCCGCCGAACAGCAGAGCGCCGTGGCCGAAGAGGTCAACCGCAATGTGTCGGCGATCCGCACCGTGACCGAAACCCTCACCGGCCAGGCCACCGAGTCGGCGGCCATCAGCAGCCAGCTGAATGCACTGGCGACCCAGCAGATGGCGTTGATGAATCAGTTCAAGGTGTAAACCCTCTCTCCAAAACAATGGAGATCCCCTGTGGGAGCGGGCTTGCCCGCGATAGGATCGACTCGGTTTCCCTGAGAGACCGAGTTGCCCGCATCGCAGGCAAGCCAGCTCCCACACAGAGCAGAATGGTGTTGGTTTACAGGCCGGGCCAGGCCTGCACGAACGCCGCTACATCTTCTTTCGCCGCAACACGGGGCGGGTTCTGTGGGGTTCCCAGATAAAGAAAACCAATCACTTCCTCATCCGCCGTCAGCCCCAGGCCTTTGGCGACGTGAGCCGAGTAGGACAACTCGCCAGTGCGCCACACCGCACCGATCCCCTGAGCGTACGCCGCCAACAGAATACCGTGCGCCGCACAGGCCGCCGCCAGCAGTTGCTCGGATTTCGGCACTTTGAAGTGGTCCTGCAAACGCGCAATCACCACCACCACCAGCGGGGCGCGCAACGGGCCGTTCTGCGCCTTGTCGATGACGGCTTGCGGCGCGTCGGCGTCCTGCAAACGCGCAGCTTCGGCCAGCAATGACCCCATCTGCTCACGGGCGGCGCCTTCCACGGTAAGGAAGCGCCACGGGCGCAACTGGCCGTGGTCGGGCGCACGCATGGCGGCGGCGAACAGCACGTCGCGCTGCTCCTGGGTCGGCGCCGGTTCCAGCAAACGCGGCACGGAAACACGGTTGAGCAAAGCGTCGAGAGCCTGCATTGGCCACCTCCAGAGAAAAATGTGCGGTCATTCTAGCGGGAATGAATCGAATACCACCAAACGATAATTGCTCTTATTCAATCCGCCCTGCCCTGTTAGACTTTGCGGCCTGATTTTCAGCCTCCGCTCAGGAAACACGATGTTTCGTTCGCTACTTCGCCTGTCTGCAGCATTGCTGGCCTTGAGCCTGGCTGCGTGCGACGACGCCCCCCGTTTCACCAAGGCTGAGCCGGGTGAATCGCGGGCGGGCGGTGCGGCGACGGTGAACAAGCGCGACCAGAATGCGTTTTCCCTGCCCTCGGCCAACCTGGCGCCCACCCGACGCCTGGACTTCAGCGTCGGCAACAGTTTCTTTCGCAGCCCCTGGGTGATCGCGCCGTCCACCACCACCGCGCGTGATGGCCTGGGCCCGCTGTTCAACACCAACGCCTGCCAGAACTGCCATATCAAGGATGGGCGTGGTCATCCGCCATTGCCTGATGCTCCGAATGCGGTGTCGATGCTGGTGCGCCTGTCTATCCCGCAGACGCCGGTCGACGCCAGGCTCATCGAGCAGATCGGCGTGGTGCCCGAGCCGGTCTACGGCGGGCAACTGCAAGACATGGCCGTGCCGGGCGTGGTGCCAGAAGGCAAAGTGCGGGTCGACTACACGCCCGTAACCGTGACCTTCAAGGACGGCACCGTCGTCGAGTTGCGAAAGCCGGCGCTGCAAATCACCCAGCTCGGTTACGGCCCCATGCACCCGGATACACTTTTTTCCGCGCGCATCGCCCCGCCAATGATTGGCCTGGGCCTGCTCGAAGCCATCAGCGATGCCGATATCCTGCGCAACACCGACCCGAAAACAGCCGACAAGGAAGCCATCGTCGGCCGCGCGAATCAGGTCTGGGATGATGCCCAACAAAAAACCGTCCTCGGGCGTTTTGGCTGGAAAGCCGGGCAGCCGAATCTCAATCAACAAAATGTTCACGCATTTTCTGGTGATATGGGCCTCATCACGTCCCTGAGGCCCTTTGATGACTGCACCGACGCCCAAGTCGCCTGCAAACAGGCGCCCAATGGCAACGGCCCCGAAGGCGAGCCGGAAGTCAGCGACAACATCCTGCGCCTGGTGCTGTTCTATACCCGCAACCTCGCCGTGCCGGCGCGCCGTGGCGTCAACACGCCGCAGGTGCTGGCCGGCAAAAACCTGTTTTTTCAAGCCGGTTGCCAGGGGTGCCACACGCCGTCGTTTACCACCGCAGCCAACGCGGCCGAACCTGAGCTGGCCAACCAGGTGATTCGCCCCTACAGCGACCTGCTGTTGCACGACATGGGCGACGGCCTGGCCGACCACCGCAGCGAATTCAAGGCCAGTGGCCGCGACTGGCGCACGCCGCCGTTGTGGGGCATCGGCCTGACCCAAACCGTCAGTGGCCACACCCAGTTTTTGCATGACGGCCGCGCCCGCAACCTGCTCGAAGCCGTACTGTGGCATGGCGGCAAAGCGCAACCGGCGCAGCAGCATGTGTTGTCGTTTAATGCCGAGCAGCGCGCTGCGTTGCTGGCGTTCCTGAATTCTCTATAAGCTTTGCCCCAATTACAGAAGGGAGCTCGACATGTTCCGTCCCAAGTTGTTGTTCACCAGCCTGGCCGCCCTCGCCCTCGGCGCATGCTCGCCACAGGACCCGCAAGCGGTCACCTCGGCGGCCATCGCCAAGCAAGTGATCCTGCCGACCTACAGCCGCTGGGTTGAAGCCGATCGTCAACTGGCCGTCAGCGCACTGGCCTACTGCCAGGGCAAGGAAAGTCTGGACACCGCCCGCGCCGACTTCCTCCACGCGCAAAAGGCCTGGGCCGAGTTGCAACCACTGCTGATCGGCCCGCTCGCCGAGGGCAACCGTTCGTGGCAGGTGCAATTCTGGCCCGACAAGAAAAACCTCGTCGGGCGCCAGGTTGAACAACTTGTCACCGCCCAGCCGCAGATCGACGGCGCCGCACTGGCCAAGTCCAGCGTAGTGGTGCAAGGCCTGTCGGCCTACGAATACATCCTCTACGACGCCAAGACCGACGTTGCCGACGAAGCCCAGAAAGCCCGTTACTGCCCGCTGCTGGTCGCGATTGGCGAACGCCAGAAAGCCCTGGCCGAAGAGATACTGGCCAGCTGGAACAGCACCGACGGCATGCTCGCGCAGATGACCAAGTTTCCGAACCAGCGTTACGCCGATTCCCACGAAGCCATCGCCGATCTCTTGCGTGTTCAGGTCACTGCACTGGACACGCTGAAGAAGAAACTCGGCACGCCGATGGGCCGCCAGACCAAGGGCATTGCGCAGCCGTTCCAGGCCGATGCATGGCGCAGCCAGTCGTCCCTGCAAAGCCTGGAAGCCAGCCTCGCAGCCGCCCAGACCGTCTGGACCGGTGTCGACAACAAAGGCTTGCGCGGCCTGTTGCCGGCCGAGCAAAAACCGTTGGCCGACAAAATCGACGCCGCCTACGCCGCGTCCCTGAAACTGTTCGCCAGCAACGGGCGCACCCTCAATGAACTGTTGGCCGACGACGCCGGGCGCCAGCAGCTCAACGATATCTATGACAGCCTCAACGTCGTCCACCGCCTGCACGAAGGCGAGCTGGCCAAGGCGCTGGGTATCCAACTGGGCTTTAACGCCAACGACGGTGACTGATGATGCTCAGGCGACAGGCTTTGGCGGTTGGCAGCGCGCTGCTCAGTGCACTCACACTGGGTGGCTGGACGCTGTTTAAAAGCAAAGACAAAGGCCCGCTGCTGCTGTCGGCCCGCGATGATGCAGACGGCAAGCACTACGCCGTGGGCTATCGCCTGGACGGCAAGCCGGTGTTTGCCACTCAGGTGGGCCAGCGCTGCCACGACATCATCAACCACCCCACGCTGCCGATTGCGCTGTTTGTCGCCCGTCGCCCCGGCACCGAGAGTTACTTGATCGACTTGCGTGATGGGGCGCTGTTGCAAACCCTCACCTCCGGCGCCAATCGTCACTTCTATGGCCATGCCGTCATTCACAAGAGCGGCGACTGGCTGTACGCGACCGAGAACGATACGTCCGACCCCGGCCGTGGCTTGCTCGGTGTGTATAAGTTTGAAGGTGAGCGGCTGGTGCACAGTGGGGAGATTTCAACCCACGGCATCGGGCCGCATCAGGTGTCGTGGATGCCTGACGGGGAAACGCTGGTGGTGGCCAATGGCGGCATTCGTACGGAGGCTGAAAGCCGGGTGGAGATGAACCTGAACGCCATGGAGCCAAGCCTGGTGCTGATGCACCGCGACGGTAGGTTGATCAGTAAGGAAACCCTCGGCCAGCAGATGAACAGCGTGCGCCATATGGGGATTGCCAGCGATGGCACGATCGTCACCGGGCAGCAGTTTATGGGGCCGTCGCAGGAGCGCTCTGAGTTGCTGGCAATCAAGCGGCCGGGGCAGGCGTTTGTGCCGTTCGCGGTGGCGGACGAGCAGTTGCAGGCGATGGGGCATTACACCGCCAGTGTTGCGGTGCACAGTGAGTTGCGCCTGGTGGCGTTGACGGCGCCGCGGGGCAATCGGTTTTTTATCTGGGACATGGACAGTGGCGAGCTGCGTCTGGACGGGCCAATGCCGGATTGCGCGGGAGTCGGTGCGGTGGCGGATGGGTTTGTGGTGACGTCGGGTCAGGGGCGGTGCCGGTTTTATGATTGTCGCCAGCCTGCGTTAATGGCCAAGCCGCTGGAGTTGCCTGGAGGCTTTTGGGATAACCACTTGCACCTCATCTGAGCATTCCCATGCAGAGGGTAAGAACGATCTTGAATCAGGAGCAAAAAAAAGGGCCTCACAGTGTGAGGCCCTTCCCGGTAGCTTGAATCGTTTCAGCTCTGCGGCCTCATGCCCTGAGACATCCCGAACATGAACAACAACAGATCATGATCAGGTTGGACCGCCACACTCGCCTTCGCAACGCGCGGCAGCGGGCATTGCCCACCGCCTTGTACCGCATGAAGAACCTGTGTGCGAGGCAGTTCCCACGCAACCAGGGCGAGGGCTGCAATACCCAACGCCCCGACCAGGAACAAACCTCGTGCGATTTCTAGCTTCATCTGGTTAAACCCTTGATAGCGCTGCCAAACGCCGTCTCGTAAAAGTAGCTGAGTTTTTTCCAGTCGGTATCGTTGAACGACGAATGGCGGCGCAGTTGCAGCATATCGTGGGAGGCCGCGCTATAAGCGGTCAGGCGCTGGCGGCACTTTTCAAAATCCAGCAACGCCACTTCCACTTTCGCCGAGTCGCCTTCGCCGGTCACCCGCACAAAGACGTGCTTGATGTACAGGCAACCATGCTGCCAGCGCCCCTTGTGCATACGCGCCAGGGTCTCAGCCATTTCCTTGAGCAAGCGCTCATGCACCGCTTCGCCGAACTGTTCACGGCCACCGGCGGCATACCAGTTTTCAATCTCATCGAAACCGTCGAGTGACGCGGTCACCAGCAACGCTTTCCATTGGTGCTCAGGGTCGCGACGCGCCTCACAGAACACCATCTCCGGCACACGCACATTCAGCGAACGCAAGCCCTTGAGGGCATCGCGCTCACGCAACACGGTCGGGCGCCCAAACGGGTGCAGCCAGCTGCGGTAAATATGCCCGGTCTGGCGTTTGCTGTAGAGCAAACGGCCATTAGGGCTCCTCACACGCTGTACACCGCTCTCACCGCCGCGTCGACGATTAGGCTCCTCGACCCACTCACCTTGCAGACCCCAGAAAAAATCAAATCGCTCTTCGGGCGCTATATGACTGCCTACTACGCACTCAACTGCCATCCTGTTACCTCTTACGCAATACATACACTCGCCACATGGCGTAGAGCGGTATGAAGTCCAGGGATTCCTGAACACGGAAACCGGCCTGCTCGAATTCTGCCTCAACAGTAGCAGCCGGTAACACAAACCGGTTTTGGTAACCTTCCTGCTCACCTTTGTTGCGACGCCTTACTTCGGCGCGCTTGCGTTTCCAGGCCTTGAAATTGCCATCCACCCACAGCGAAATAATCACACTGTCACGGGTAACGCGCTGAAATTCCCGCAATATCGTCAGCCTGTCTTCTGGATTACCGATATGGTGCATCAGGCGCATACAGAAAATGCTGTCGACCGAGTTGTCTGGCAAATCGATATCAAAGGCAGATGTCTGCAAGGGGCGTACCCGTTTCACCACATCCGCAGGTTGCGCGCCGGTGGCGACTTTCAACATCGACCCCGAATTATCGGCACCGATGATCACACGATTGGGTTTCTCGGCCAACAGCGGCCAGAAGCGACCCGCCCCACAAGGCAGGTCCAACACCAGGCCTGGCTCGCCGGCCATGGCCAGCGCACCGCGCGCCAATTGCTCGTCGCGCTTGTGGGACAACCGGCGAGCCAGATTATCCTGATGTTTGCGCAAATATTTCTGCGCGTGCCGGTCGTCGTACTTTTCAGAAAATTCGAGCTTGGTCGGGGTAGACATCAACGGATCTCCAGTAGCTGATGCCTACAACCTTAAGCAGCTCACTGTGATCAACAGGTCAACCCTCTGTGAAAAACTTGTCCTGTCCAATCTCATACATTTCAAGACTTTACAGACACAAGCAGTGGCATGGGGCCATCTTAGCCGAATTGCCGCGACCCTTGGCAGGATAGCGGCAAGGTTAAAGGTCAGGGTTTGACTTGGCCCAGCTCGACATGAAAACGGCAGCCGTTGGGCTCCATGGTGCTCAGGCTGACACTCCAGCCCTGGCTCTCGCAAATGCGTTGTACCAGCGACAAACCTAGCCCAAGGCCATCACCGCGTTTTTCGCTGCCGCGTACAAAGGGCTCGAACATCGCTTCGCGCTTGTCTTCCGGGATGCCGACGCCGGAGTCCTCTACCACAAAACCACTGGGTTCCAGGGTCAGGCGGATAAACCCCTGCTCGGTATAGTGCAAGGCATTGCGCAGCAGGTTGCCCATCACCGCGTGCAGGAAGGTGGTGTTATAGCGCGTATCGAGGGGTTCGCCTGGCTGGTAGATCAACTCCAGGCCTTTTTGCTCGATGGGACCGCGCCAGATGCCGAGCAGGTCTTCGGCGACCTGGGTCAGGCTGACCTGCGCCGACATGACCGCATCGTCATGCTTGGCACGCGCGAGCATCAGGAAGGTCTGCACCAGCTCGCGCATTTCTTCGCAGGCGCGGGCGATACGTTGTACCTGGTTCCGGCCGCGTTGATCGATCGCCGGGTTTTCCAGCAGCAGCTCGCAGGAACTGGCGAGCACCATCAAGGGCGTGCGCAGTTCGTGGCTGACGTCGCTGGTGAACATTTGCTCGCGAGACAACGCCTGCCGCAAGCGGCCCAATGTAGCGTCGAAGGCCACGGCCAGCTCGCCGACTTCATCGGCGGCGTAATCCGGCGCCAAAGGCGGCGCCAGGCCAAGCAGTTGGTCGCGATGCCGGACCTGCCGCGCCAGACGCACCACCGGCGCCATCACCTTGCGTGCCAGCACCCAACCGAGGAACACCGCCAGCGCCAGGCTGAGCACAAAGCCCACCAGCACCACCGCGAAGAGCACGCGCTCACGCTCCTCGAAGTCACTCTGATCCTGCAACAGCACGTAACGCCGACCGTCCACCACTTCAACCATGGCGTGGTACGACAGCGCCTCGCGAAACACCTCGTGAAACCCGGGTTCCAGGTGCCGCAGATCCTTGGGCAGTTCGAAATCTCCGGGGCCGCCGCTGAAATAGAACAGTTGATCCGGCTCGGGCCGGTGGTTCCAGTCCTCGACACTGTCCATCAGCAGCAAGCGTTGCAAGTCACCGCCCAGGCCCGCCGAAATCAGCTTTTCTTCCACCAGGTGCACGGTCGCGACGATGCCCATGGCGAACGCCCCCGCCACCAACGCACTCATCAAGGCAAAGGCGATGATGATCCGTTGGGCAAGGCTTTGCTTAAACTCCATCACGACCCTCGGCCAAGCGATAACCCACGCCATGCACCGTTTGCAGCAACGGCTTGGCGAACGGTTTATCGATCACTTGGCGCAATTGGTGAACGTGGCTGCGCAAACTGTCGCTGTCCGGGCAGTCGTCGCCCCACAGGGCCTCTTCGAGGATTTCACGGCGCAGTACGTGCGGGCTCTTCTGCATCAACACCGCCAGCAGTTTCAGGCCGACCGGGTTGAGTTTGAGCAGGCGACCTTCACGGGTGACTTCCAGGGTATCGAGGTCGTAGCTCAAGTCGCCGACTTGCAGCGCGCGACGCCCGCCGCCCTGGGCACGGCGCAACACGGCTTCAATGCGTGCGGCCAATTCCGAGAGAGCGAACGGTTTGAGCAGGTAATCGTCGGCGCCGGACTTGAAGCCCTGCAGCCGGTCATCCAATTGGTCGCGCGCGGTGAGCATGATCACCGGCGTGTCGCGGCGCGCGTCTTCGCGCAGGCGTTTGCACAGGGTATAGCCATCGATACCCGGCAGCATGATGTCGAGCACGATCAAATCGTAATGTTCAGTTGCGGCCAGGTGCAGGCCCGACAAACCGTCCTGCGCACAGTCCACGGTGTAGCCTTTAAGCCCCAGGTAATCGGCCAGGTTGGCCAGAATATCGCGGTTGTCTTCAACCAATAAAATTCGCATGGGCAGTGTCTCCGTACGCGGTAACGGCCGTGTTGGCTCGCGCAGCTTAAGGCCAAGTGTGGCTCAGGGATAGACCTGAAAGGCCCGCCGATACAGGTTTTCAACCAATTGTTCAGTTGAACGAGATTTTCACTATAGCTTCACAAACTGATGACAGTGCCAGGGCGAAGATCGCCGCCCATCAATACAAGGAAACCAGACATGGGCGTTCTTAAAACGGCGCCTGTGCGCTATGTGCTGTTGGTGACCACTGCTACCAAGCCGCCAGCTATGGGTGCAAACAGCAACTGCTGAGCTGGAAGGCGCCAAAAGATGCGGGCCCACAACTGAGCGAACGCCAGGGCTGCATTCAAACCACGCATAAAAAACCCCGCCTGCATCGCTGCAGGCGGGGTTTTCAGGTGCCGGGTAAGGCTGGCTTACATCATGCCGCCCATGCCACCCATGCCGCCCATGTCTGGCATACCGCCGCCGCCAGCGCCTTCAGCCTTCGGCTTGTCGGCAATGGCTGCTTCGGTGGTCAGGATCAGGCCGCCGATGGAGGCTGCAGCCTGCAGCGCGGAACGAGTCACCTTGGTAGGGTCCAGGATGCCCATTTCGATCATGTCGCCGTAGACGCCAGTCGCAGCGTTGTAACCGTAGTTACCTTTGCCGTTCTTGACTTCGTTGACCACAACGCTTGGCTCGTCGCCGGAGTTGGCAGCGATCTGACGCAGTGGTGCTTCAACAGCACGACGCAGCACAGCGATACCGACGTTCTGATCGGCATTGTCGCCGGTCAGATTGGTCAGGGCTTCCAGAGCACGGATCAGCGCAACGCCACCGCCAGGTACCACGCCTTCTTCAACGGCTGCACGGGTTGCGTGCAGGGCGTCTTCAACGCGGGCTTTCTTCTCTTTCATTTCAACTTCGGAACCCGCGCCAACCTTGATCACTGCAACGCCGCCGGACAGCTTGGCCAGACGCTCTTGCAGTTTTTCACGGTCGTAGTCGGACGAAGTCTCGGCAACCTGGGCGCGGATCTGAGTGATGCGCGATTGGATGTCGCCTTCAACGCCAGCACCGTCAACGATGATGGTGTTTTCTTTGGAGATGGTCACGCGCTTGGCGCTACCCAGGTTTTCCAGGGTGGCGCTTTCCAGGCTCAGGCCGATCTCTTCGGAGATAACGGTACCGCCAGTCAGAACGGCGATGTCCTGCAGCATGGCCTTGCGACGGTCGCCGAAGCCTGGAGCCTTGACGGCTGCGACTTTAACGATGCCACGCATGTTGTTAACAACCAGCGTCGCCAGAGCTTCGCCTTCAACGTCTTCGGAAACGATCAGCAGTGGGCGGCCAGCTTTGGCAACGGCTTCCAGTACTGGCAGCATTTCGCGGATGTTGGAGATCTTTTTGTCGACCAGCAGAATCAGCGGGTTGTCCAGTTCGGCAACCATGGTTTCCGGCTTGTTGACGAAGTACGGGGACAGGTAACCACGGTCGAACTGCATGCCTTCAACAACCGACAGTTCGTTTTCCAGGCCAGTGCCTTCTTCAACGGTGATCACGCCTTCTTTACCGACTTTTTCCATGGCTTCGGCAATGATGTCGCCGATGGAGCTGTCGGAGTTGGCGGAGATGGTACCTACCTGAGCGATTGCCTTGGTGTCAGCGCATGGCTTGGACAGGTTTTTCAGCTCGGCAACAATGGCGATGGTCGCCTTGTCGATGCCGCGCTTCAGGTCCATCGGGTTCATGCCGGCAGCGACGGCTTTGTAGCCTTCGTTGACAATGGCCTGAGCCAGAACGGTAGCGGTGGTGGTGCCGTCGCCTGCGTCATCGTTGGCACGGGAGGCAACGTCTTTGACCAGCTGCGCGCCCATGTTTTCGAAACGGTCTTCGAGTTCGATTTCTTTGGCGACGGAAACGCCGTCCTTGGTGATGGTCGGAGCGCCGAAGCTCTTCTCGATGATCACGTTACGGCCTTTAGGGCCCAGGGTCGCTTTTACTGCGTCAGCCAGGATGTTGACACCGGTGAGCATTTTTTTGCGGGCGGAATCGCCGAATTTAACTTCTTTAGCAGCCATGATCGATATTCCTTAAATACTTTGGAGTAATGGGAAAATGAGCGGGGAAATCAGTCTTCCAGAACGGCGAGAATCTCGTTCTCAGCCATAACCAGCAGGTCTTCGCCATCAACTTTCACAGTGTTGCTGCCGGAGTAAGGGCCGAAAACAACCTTGTCACCGACTTTAACGGCCAGCGCACGCACATCACCGTTTTCCAGAGTCTTGCCTGGGCCTGCAGCGACGATCACACCGTGGTTGGCTTTTTCAGCAGCCGAACCTGGCAGAACGATGCCGCCAGCGGTTTTCTTTTCTTCTTCGCTGCGACGGATTACGACGCGGTCGTGCAGAGGACGAAGCTTGCTCATTGTCGATCTCTCCTAATTGTGTTTTTCATCGGCCGGTATCGGTACCGGCGGGTTGTATTCCGGCGGTGCCGGTCGCGGCTCGCCAAGCGAGACGCGGAAGTCTGTCTGGTGTTGCCACCAGAAACCTTGCGGTGACCGTTACATAAGGGCGCACAAGCTTATTACAAGGGGCCATGGCGGAAATTTTTTGCTTCTGCCACCGGCTGAAAGAGGCACGGCACCCAGAGGTGCCGTGCCATTGAAGCGGTTATTTGCTGTCGCGGTGTTCGAACTCGCCTTCGATGACATCACCTTCACGCCCCAGCGGCTGGCGCGGAGCCGGGCCACCTCGGGGTTGCAAGTCATCGGCAAACGCGCGCTGACGGATCGCAGCCTCTTCGGCGCGTTGACGCATCTTGCCGGCCAGTAACTTGCGGGTCACCGGCAGCAACATGACCAGACCGACCACATCGCTGATAAAGCCAGGCAGGATCAGCAAGCCGCCGGCCAGGGCCATCATCAGGCCTTCGAGCATGGTCTGGGCAGGCAGTTCGCCGCGATTCAGGCTCTCACGGGCACGCAGTGCCGTGGCCAGGCCGGCGACGCGCAGCACCAGAACGCCGAGCATCGAGCCGAGAATGATCAGCAACAGGGCCGGGAAAAACCCGATTGCACTGCTGACTTGAACGAATACGAACAGCTCCAACACCGGGAACAGCAGAAAGAGCAATAAAAAAGGGCGCATCAAATGGTTCCTCAACGCAAGAATGCCTTGCCAGTTCACCTTAGATGACGTCGCCATTTCGTGAATTCAAGCGTTGGCGGGTTCTTTTTTAGGCCAGACCTCGGCGTGAGCCAATAAAACCAGGGCTTCGCGTACTTGTGTCGGGTTGTTGCAGGCCTCTGCAAAGGGGAGCCAATGCAACGACTGACCAATACGCAGGTGCATGCCTTCGCTGTCGATGCCGGCCAGTTGCGCGGGCTCAGTGGTCGGCAGACCGCTGAGGTCAACGTAATGGGCGATGGCTTTGGTGTGATCGCTGTTCATGTGTTCGATCATGCTGCGCTCTACCTTGCCGGCGAAAGGATTGGCCAGGGTCAACTGGTCGATCCAGTGAATAGCACCAAAGCCGCCGATATAACGATGGCGCACAGGCTTGAGCACCCAGAAATCGAAGTCGTGAGCCTTGTGGTAGTTGGCCGAATCGGGGAAATAGCGGTAATAACGCTCGGCCGCCGCTTCAATCGCGGCTTCATCCTCGATTTTCTCGGCTTCGGCGATGTACGTCAGACGCCCCACCGCTTGCACATCATCAGCCTCGCGCTCACCCACCAACAGCGAGCACTTGGGGTCTTTTTGCAGGTTGTGTGTGTGCTGGGCGATGCGGCTGATCAGGATAATCGGCTGGCCCTGCGCGTCCAGGCAATACGGCACGACGGAGCCGAAAGGAAAGCCGGGCATGGCTTTGGACAATGTGGAGAGAGCCCCACGGTATTCCTTGAGCAACAGCTCTCGGGCGTTCTTGGCAACGTGCGCGCTCAACGTATGACTCCTCGTGTATCCCGCCGCCCATAGCGTATGGGAATGGATCTCAACACAAGGTAATCAATATCCGCGCAGGTTGCCAGAGGCCGCCCGGCAGGTTTTGCCAGGCGTTGTGACGGGGTCGTTTACCAGGCTACGCCAAAGCCTGCGGTGTAGCGGGTCTTGCTCAGGCTGCTCTGCGAGCCACCACTGATGATGTCGCGCTCGGCCTTGAGGTTGAGCGAGGCCCATTCGGTAACTTTGTAACGCAGCCCCATTTCCGCGTCCAGGGTGTAGGCGGCGGGCGCGTCGAGCGGCTTGCCGACTTCGCCGTTGGTGAAAAACTCGACTTTCTTGGCGACCAGGTAGCGATTGTAGTTCCACTTCATGGCGAGCGAGTAGAAGTTATCCTTGCCGCCGTCGGAATATTCATAATCGGTGCGGTTGACCAGCGAGCCGAGGGAGAACGCGCCCAGTTCATTGTCCCAGAACTGGTAGCCAGGGCCGGTACCGACGGTGCGCTGGCGAGCCAGGTCTTCAACCTTGTCGCGCTTGTAGGTCAAGCGACCTTGCCAGAACCAATGCTCGGTAAAGAAACGGTCCAGGTCGTATTCCAGCGCCCAGTTGTCGGTCGTGGTGACGTCGTCCTGAAACTCGCGGTTGTACTCGCCCTGTCCGGTGTGACGCCACTGGCCGTGACGCGCCGTGGTCTTGAAGTCGACGTCATAATCGTTGGTGTCTTTATCAGCACGTTTGTAGTCCAGTGCCATATCGACATTGCCCTTCCACACCAGGTCTTCGATGACCGGCTTGGGCTTGAGCATTTGCTGGATGCTCGCCAATTCCACCGTCTTGGGCGCCTCGCCATTGGCCAGCACCACTTTGCCGTCTTCGGCAGGCCTCAGGGATTTGGCTTTTTCGCCACTGTAAGCGTCCTGCTTGACCAACAGTTCCTGGTCGCTTTCCAGGGTTTTGACCTGCTTCCAGTCCACCGGAATTGCGCCGGCGTAGTCGGTTTGGATCAGCAACTTGCCACCGTCGAAGACTTTGATCTTGCCGGTGAGGCGATCGCCGTTTTTCAACCAGACGGTGTCGGCCATCAAAGGCGTGGAGGCGCTGAAAACAGCGAGGCACAGCAGAGTTCTGGACAACATAAGCAAGTTCGGGGCTCAAGTTTGACTGAAAAGACGGCATTATCGTGTTAGATAACTTCTTAGCAAGCACTGACTCGGGTATTCGTATTCAGTTCATTGCCCGGCGTCATATTTAAAGACGTTTCCGACAAAAATGCCGACGATCCAAACGGATGTGCCCACAGTGAATCAACCCGCCGATATACCGCAAAGCCCCGCTGAAATGCGCCGTACGGCGCTGTACCTGACGTTGGCGCAAGTGCCCGCGGGCTGCGTGGTAAGTTACGGCGAATTGGCTCACCTGGCCGGGCTAGGCCGCGCGGCCCGTTGGGTCGGGCGCACACTGAGTCAACTGCCGGAGGGCACCACGTTGCCCTGGCATCGCGTACTGGGTGCCGGTGGTCGGATAAGTCTGCCAGTGGGCAGTGCCTCAGGTGACGAACAACGTGCGCGTTTACGCAGTGAAGGTGTCAGTATCCTGAACAATCGTGTTGATATTCAGCGCCATGGCTGGCGCCCGGTAGAGCACAGCGGTTAGAGTGCGCGCTTTGTTTTCGCAAACCTGAGGCAGACTCCAGCCCATGCCCCGTAAAACCTGGCGCGCCGCGCTCGCCGCCTATGCCAGCCCCTCGACGTTAGTACTGTTGTTGCTCGGTTTCGCCGCCGGCTTGCCTTACATGTTGGTGTTCTCGACGCTTTCCGTCTGGTTGCGCGAGGCCGGTGTGGCCCGCGAGACCATCGGTTATGCGAGCTTGATCGGCCTGGCCTACGCCTTTAAATGGGTCTGGTCGCCGCTGCTTGACCAATGGCGCCTGCCGCTGCTCGGTAAACTGGGGCGTCGTCGTTCCTGGCTGGTACTCGCCCAAACGCTGGTGATCCTCGGGTTGATCGGCATGGGCTTCTGCGACCCGCAAAAGCACCTGTCCTGGCTGATCGCCATTGCTGTGATTGTCGCATTCGCTTCGGCCACCCAGGATATCGCCGTAGACGCCTATCGCCTGGAAATCGCCGACGACAGCCGCCAGGCTGCCCTGGCCGCCAGCTATATGTCCGGTTACCGCATCGCTGCCCTGCTCGCGACCGCCGGTGCGCTGTTTTTTGCCGAAGGCTTCGGCTCAACCGGCTTCAACTATAAGCACTCGGCGTGGACCGGCACTTATGTGCTGTTCGGCCTGCTGATGATTCCCGCGCTGCTGACCACCCTGTTCATGCGCGAACCCAACGTGCCACTGCGCACCCAACTGCAGGCTGGGCGTTATAGCTTTGCGCATCAGCTTGTCTCGGTATTTGTGCTGATCGTGTTGCTGGTGTCGGTTCCGGCGATGTTCACCCAGCTCTACAACACCGACTTCGCCAGCGTGCTGTTTCAGGGTGTGAGCCTGTGGGAACTGCTAATGGAAGATCGCGCCTTCCTGCGCGCCATCCTCTATATCATCCTGACCACGCTGTGCCTGTCAGCCATGGGCCGTCGTGGCCTGGCGCCGGTCCTGACGCCAGTCAACGACTTTATCCTGCGCTACCGCTGGCAGGCCTTGCTGCTGCTCGGGCTGATTGCGACCTATCGCATGTCTGACACGGTGATGGGCGTGATGGCCAACGTGTTTTACATCGACCAGGGTTTTACCAAGGATCAGATTGCCGGGGTCAGCAAGATCTTTGGCCTGATCATGACCCTGCTCGGTGCCGGTATGGGCGGCCTGTTGATTGTGCGGTTCGGTATTTTGCCGATCCTGTTCATCGGCGGCGTGACCTCGGCGGCGACCAACCTGTTGTTCGTGATGCTCGCCGACATGGGCCCGGATCTGCAGATGCTGATTTTCACCATCTCCCTGGATAACTTCAGCTCGGGCTTGGCGACGTCGGCGTTTGTGGCGTACCTGTCGAGCCTGACCAACCTCAAGTTCTCCGCGACCCAATATGCATTGCTCAGTTCGATCATGTTGCTGCTGCCGCGGCTGATTGGCGGGTATTCAGGGGTGATGGTGGAGAAGTTCGGGTATCACACCTTCTTCCTGATCACCTGTGCGCTGGGTGTGCCGACCTTGCTGTTGATTGCGTTGCATTGGTTTCAGGAGAATCGGCGGATTCGATTGAATCCTCCGCAAGAAGACTGATACGACTCGATCAATGTGGGAGCTGGCTTGCCTGCGATAGCGGCGTTGGATTCACCCTCGCTATCGCAGGCAAGCCAGCTCCCGCAGACCCCTCTGCATTCTGATACCTGTACTCCGGCAGCCCACGCCCGTACAATCCAGAGTCATTTCAAGTCCAAGCAACCGACAACGGCCTACCATGCGCACCAGTCAATATTTGCTCGCCACACAGAAAGAAACGCCTTCCGACGCGGTCGTGATCAGCCACCAGCTGATGCTGCGCGCCGGCATGATCCGCAAACTGGCCTCCGGCCTGTACACCTGGCTGCCCATGGGCTTGAAGGTGATGCGCAAGGTCGAAGCCATCGTTCGTGAAGAAATGAACGCCGCCGGCTCTCTGGAAGTGTTGATGCCGAGCACTCAACCGGCTGAACTGTGGCAGGAATCCGGGCGCTGGGAAGAGTACGGCCCTGAGTTGCTGCGCTTCAAGGACCGTCACGGCCGCGATTTCTGCGCTGGCCCGACCCACGAAGAAGTGATCACCGACCTGATGCGCAACGAGCTGAGCAGCTATAAACAGTTGCCGCTGAACCTGTATCAGATCCAGACCAAATTCCGTGACGAAATCCGCCCGCGCTTCGGTTTGATGCGTGGCCGCGAATTCATCATGAAGGACGCGTATTCTTTCCACGCGGACCAGGCGTCGCTGCAGGTCACTTACGACCGCATGCACCAGGCCTATTGCAACGTGTTCACGCGTCTGGGCCTGAAATTCCGCCCGGTTGAAGCAGACAACGGCTCCATCGGCGGTGCCGGTTCCCACGAGTTCCACGTGTTGGCCGAGTCCGGCGAAGACGACATTGTGTTCAGCAACGGTTCCGACTACGCAGCGAACATCGAGAAAGCCGAAGCCGTGCCACGGGAAACTTCCCGCGCCGCGCCGACTGAAGAGCTGCGCCTGGTGGACACGCCAGAAACCAAGACCATCGCGGCCCTGGTGGAAAAATTCAATCTGCCGATTGAAAAGACCATCAAGACCCTGATCGTGCGCGCCGAAGAAGAAGGCAAGCTGATCGCCCTGGTGATCCGTGGCGACCACGAGCTCAATGAAATCAAGGCCGCCCAGCAGCCAGGCGTGGCCAGCCCGCTGGTCATGGCCAGCGATGCCGAACTGCGTGACGCCATTGGCGCCGGTGCCGGTTCCCTCGGCCCGCTGAACCTGCCGCTGCCAATCATCATCGACCGTTCGGTTGAGCTGATGAGCGACTTCGGGATCGGCGCGAACATCGATGACAAACACTACTTCGGCGTGAACTGGGAGCGGGATCTGCCGGTTCCAACCGTGGCCGACCTGCGCAACGTAGTCGCAGGCGACCCGAGCCCGGATGGCAAGGGCACTCTGGAAATCAAACGCGGCATCGAAGTCGGGCACATCTTCCAGCTGGGCAACAAGTACAGCCAGGCGATGAACTGCAAGGTGCTGGGCGAGAACGGCAAGCCGGTCATCCTCGAAATGGGCTGCTACGGCATTGGCGTATCCCGTGTGGTTGCCGCTGCCATCGAGCAGAACAACGACGCGAACGGCATCATCTGGAGCGACGCCCTGGCACCGTTCCAGGTCGCCCTGGTACCGCTGCGTTATGAAACCGAGCAAGTGCGCGAAGCCACCGACAAACTGTATGCCGAACTGACGGCTGCCGGTTTTGAAGTGTTGCTGGATGACCGGGACAAGAAAACCAGCCCGGGCATCAAGTTCGCCGACATGGAACTGATTGGCATCCCGCACCGGATCGTGGTCAGTGACCGCGGCCTGGCCGATGGCAATCTGGAATACAAGAGCCGGACCGAAGCCGAAGCCCAACCGTTACCGGTGGCTGACGTGCTGTCTTTCCTCCAGGCGCGTATTCGTCGCTGAAAAACCAGATCAAGAGAAGTCATGTTCAAGCGAAACACCAGAGCCCTGGGGGGCGCCGCCTTGTGCGGCGCCCTGCTGGTCAGCGGCTGCGCCAACCAGATGTCGCAACGCAGTGAGCACGAGGAGCGGGTCGAGCGTAAGTTGCTCGACCACAGCCTGCAGATCGACGTAGGCGAACCCAAAGTGCTGGAACTGCCGCAACGCCGGGTGCGCATTCACGAGCAGAAGACCTTTGAGGTCACTGAATTCGAAGTCACCCGCCGTTACGATCGTTACACCCCTTACCAGCCCTGGCGCAAACTCTATGAGATGCCCCTGGGTGCGGTCGCCCTCGTGGCGGGCGCGGGGGCTAACGTGGCCAACATCTTCGCCCTCGGCAACTTGCCCACCAGCATGACACGCGACTGGCTGAGCTATGGCGTGGACGGCATCAACCCGTTCATGAACGTGCAAAGCCACGGCCGTGCGCAACAGAACCTGGCGGGCATTGATGAAGTCCAGCGCGACAAGCGCACCGAGTATTCGAGCCTGCCCTGGAGTGAACGCCCGGTACAAGTCACCGCTGGCAAGCAGACCCATGAGCTGACCACCGACCGCAATGGCGTGCTGCGCCTGAACCTGTTGGACAGCCCATTTGCCGAGCAAGACCTGAACGGCATCACCACCTTGAAAATCAGCGTGGAAGATGGCCAGGACGACGTGCATTCGGACTCAACCCTGGCGATCAGCAACACCTTGCGCGGCAAGTTGCTGGAAGCGCACGGCTTGATCTACGACGATTTGGAAGACGATGAAGTCAACCAGTGGGTGCACCGGGTCAAGCGTCTGTCGGAGCTGGGGCTGGAAGAAGAAGCCAGCGAACTGGAACAAAGCCTGATTGAATTGACGCGCAATGATCCGGAGCTGCAGCAGGAATTTCTGCAAGCGCTGGCCAAGGATGCAGGGCGACTCGTGGCGGACCCAGGCGCTCGCTGAGAGCCCTGACCAGATGAAGATCTAACTGTGGGAGCTGGCTTGCCAGCTCCCACAGTTGGCTCCCGGTTTTTACCAGGGAAATTGGAGCTGCTCATTACCGCTGCTCAGATCCAGCAACCTCACCCCAATCCCCAGCAACCTGACCGGCTTCCCGCCGCGATTAAACGCCTGCGTCAACAGCTGTTGATAACTCTCAAGGTCCCGCCCTGCCCCGGCTTGCTCCAACGTTGTCTGGGTAAAGTCATGAAACTTCACTTTCACAAACGGCTTACCCGCACGGTAACTGCTGTCGATGCGTGCCATGCGCCCGGCGAGGGTTTCCATCAGCTCAGGCAGTTTAGCCAAACAACTTGATAGATCCGGCAGGTCTACGTCGTAGGTATTTTCCACACTGATGGACTGCCGGCGGCTGTCGTTCTGTACCGCACGGTCATCAATCCCACGGGCCAGGCTCCAGAGTCGCTCGCCAAAACTGCCGAATTCGCGCACCAGCGCCAACTTGTTCCACTCGCGCAGTTGCAGGCAGTCTTCAATGCCCAGGCGCGCCAGCTTGTCTGCGGTCACCTTGCCCACGCCGTGCAACTTGTTCACCCGCAGCTGCGAGACAAAATCCTCAACCTGGTCCGGAGTAATCACAAACAGGCCGTTGGGCTTTTTCCAGTCACTGGCGATCTTGGCCAAAAACTTGTTGGGCGCGACGCCGGCAGACACGGTGATATGCAGCTGGTTGGAAACGCGGCGGCGGATGTCCTGAGCGATACGTGTGGCACTGCCGCCAAAATGCGGGCTGTCGGACACGTCGAGAAAGGCTTCATCCAGCGACAACGGCTCGATCAAATCGGTGTAATCGCGAAATATCGTCTGGATTTCTTTCGATGCTTCTTTATAGGCGTCCATACGCGGCTTGACGATGGTCAGGTCCGGGCAGAGCTTTAAGGCGTGGCGCGATGACATGGCCGAGCGCACGCCATAGGCCCGCGCCTCGTAATTGCAGGTGGCGATCACCCCACGGCGATCGGCAGAGCCGCCGACCGCCAAAGGCTTTTGAGCCAGGTTCGGGTCGTCGCGCATCTCGATAGCGGCGTAGAAACAATCACAGTCAACGTGGATGATTTTGCGCTGCGTCATATAAACAGAGGGTGTAATCCAACGGGAAACCAGTATCGCACTCACCCCTGTATATAGCACCAGTAGTTTGAATCTTCCGTTTGAGCGGGAGGAAAATTCCGCGATGAATTTATTTTCTTAATCGAAAATGGCCTGCCGATAGAGCTACAACCCTTGGCCAGACTGGCCTGGCGCCCTCCTCCAGCCCATCTTGGAGAGCTAACCAATTGAACCACAAGCGCTTTTCTTCAATTCACAGGTTGACACACCTGCGATCCTCTGTAGAATGCCGACACACAGACGCGGGATGGAGCAGTCTGGTAGCTCGTCGGGCTCATAACCCGAAGGTCGTCGGTTCAAATCCGGCTCCCGCAACCAACCATCAAAAAAGGCTACTCGAAAGAGTGGCCTTTTTTGTGCGCGCCTGTTTTACCGCTGCACAAAAATTGTAAGACAAAAAAATCTTTAGCCTTCGTGCACTTACCGCGCATGGAGGACAAAAAGTGGCAAATTCACACTTATTTGACCCATCAGCCTATTAACGGTTGACACCTCGCCGCTGGGCTGTAGAATGCCGCCCACAGACGCGGGATGGAGCAGTCTGGTAGCTCGTCGGGCTCATAACCCGAAGGTCGTCGGTTCAAATCCGGCTCCCGCAACCAAACATCAAAAAAGGCTACTCGAAAGAGTGGCCTTTTTTGTATCTGATGAAAAAGTTCATCTGAAACAATGACATGGCATCTTTCATGAAACCCAATGCGGTTTGTTGAGTCCATTTCATTGCAAGCTATGCTGAATGCTCAAGCGCTACCCTTTACGACCAATGGCCGCAGTCGCCGCACCCGGCGATACGCGTTAATATTTGTAATTATTTTGTCCATAGGGATTGGTAACTTGGCTCGATACCTCCATCCTGTCGCGCACAATCCACGAGGTGATTGATGCGCGCCAACTCGTCTGAACCACACGACACCGTCACAGCGACACAACCGATCCCTCCCACCCGTTTGCGCTGGCTGGATCTGTTGAGCAAATACCGGCAGCCGATCGGGCTGGCCGTAACGCTGTTGCTGTTCGCAATCGCCCTGATCGCCTGCCGACACCTGCTGCTGGAACTGGACCTGTACGCCCTCCATGACTCGATCCTGGAAGTGCCCAAGCCAGCCCTGCTCGGTGCGTTTGGCGCTGCTGTGGTCGGTTTTATTATCCTGTTGGGTTATGAATTCTCCGGCGCGCGTTACGCCGGGGTGAAGCTGCCGGCCAAGACCCTGGCAATGGGTGGTTTTACCGCCTTTGCAATCGGCAACGCCATTGGCTTGTCGATGCTCTCGGGCGGTTCGGTGCGTTACCGTTTATACGCACGCCATGGCATCGGGGCTTCGGAAGTGGCCCACATGACCGTATTTGCCAGCCTGGCCCTGGGCACTGCCCTGCCGCCGCTGGCTGCATTGGCCACGCTGAGCAACTTGCCGGCCGCGTCCACTTACCTGCATTTATCCCAAGGGTTACTCGGTGGCATTGCAGGCGCGGTGCTGCTGTTGTCGGTCGCACTGTGCATCGGCATTTATCGCCGTCGTCTGCCGGACCAACCTTACCCGGATAACCTGCTGGTCAAGGCCGGGCGCCGTACCCTGCGCCTGCCAGGCCGCCGCCTGACGTTCCTGCAACTGATCATCACCGCCCTGGACGTGGCTGCTGCTGCCACCGTCCTGTATATGCTGCTGCCGGAAGCGCCGCCCTTTGGCCCGTTCCTGCTGGTGTACCTGCTGGCCCTGGCCGCGGGCGTACTCAGCCATGTACCCGGCGGTGTCGGTGTGTTCGAAGCGATTCTGCTGGCCGCCTTCGCCGACAAGCTCGGCGCCGCGCCACTGGCCGCTGCACTGCTACTGTACCGGATGATCTACGTGGTGCTGCCGCTGCTGATCGCTTGTGTATTCCTGCTGGTCAACGAAGCCCAGCGCCTGTTTCAGACTCAGCAGAGTCTGCGGGTTGCGTCAGGCCTGGCAGCACCGGTGCTGGCCGTACTGGTTTTTTTGTCCGGCGTGGTCCTGCTGTTTTCCGGCGCCACGCCAGAAATCGACTCACGCCTGGAAAACATCGGCTTTCTGATTCCCCACCGCCTGATTGATGCTTCGCACTTCGGCGCCAGCCTGATCGGCGTGCTGTGCCTGCTGCTGGCCCAGGGCCTGCGTCGACGTTTGTCGGCGGCCTGGATGCTGACCATGGTGCTGCTGCTGACCGGCGCCCTTCTCTCGCTGCTTAAGGGTTTTGACTGGGAAGAAGCCAGCCTGATGATCATGACTGCGGTGCTGCTGGCGATTTTCCGTCGCTCGTTCTACCGCGCCAGCCGCCTGACCGAGCTGCCATTCTCGCCGCTGTACCTGGTGGCCAGCGTGTGCGTGCTGGGTGCCTCGATCTGGTTGCTGCTGTTTGCTTATCAGGACGTGCCGTACAGCCACCAACTGTGGTGGCAGTTCACCCTCGACGCCAACGCCCCGCGCGGCCTGCGCTCGTTGCTGGGTGCTGCCGTGTTGCTGGTGATCGTGTCGCTGACCTGGCTGCTGCGCACCGCGCGCCCGATCATTCACTTGCCGACACCGGATGAGCTGGAGCGCGCCACCAAGATCCTGATGGCTTCGTCCCAGCCCGACGGCGGCCTGGCGCTGACCGGTGACAAGGCGCTGCTGTTCCACCCCAATGACGAAGCCTTCCTGATGTACGCCCGCCGCGGGCGCAGCCTGGTGGCCTTGTACGACCCGATCGGCCCGACCCAACCGCGCGCCGAGATGATCTGGCAGTTCCGCGACCTGTGCGACATCCATCACGCGCGCCCGGTGTTCTATCAGGTACGCGCCGAGAACTTGCCGTACTACATGGACATCGGCCTGACCGCGATCAAACTGGGCGAAGAAGCCCGTGTGGACCTGAAACGCTTTGACCTGGAAGCCAAGGGCAAAGAGATGAAGGATTTGCGCTACACCTGGAACCGTGGCACCCGGGACGGTTTGTCCCTGGAGATCTTCGAACCGGGCCAGGCACCGATGGATGAACTCAAAGTCATCTCCGACGCTTGGCTGACCGGCAAGAACGTGCGGGAAAAGGGCTTCTCCCTGGGCCGTTTCAGCGACGACTACCTCAAGCACTTTCGCATCGCGATCATTCGCTTTGAAGGGCGCACGGTGGCCTTCGCCAACCTGCTCGAGACCTACAACCATGACCTGGCCAGTCTAGACCTGATGCGCGCACACCCGGACGCGCCCAAGCTGACCATGGAATTCATGATGGTTGGCCTGATTCAACATTATAAGAACCACGACTACGCCCGCTTCAGCCTCGGCATGGTGCCGTTGTCGGGCCTGCAACCACGCCGTGGTGCACCGCTGACCCAACGCCTGGGCTCGATGGTGTTCCGCCGTGGCGAGCAACTGTATAACTTCCAAGGTTTGCGCCGCTTCAAAGACAAGTTCCAGCCTGACTGGGAACCCCGTTATATGGCCGTGCCCGCAGGACTTGATCCGCTGGTGGCACTGGCCGACACCGCCGCCCTGATCGCGGGCGGCTTGACTGGATTGGTGAAACGCTGATGATTCGACGCTCCTGGCGGTATGTATTGGCCTTTGTAGTGCTGCTCGCGCTGATCGCGGGTGGTGGCTTTTGGTACTGGAACCGCCCTGCCCCGCAGCCGACCCTGGAGCAATTGCCCCAGGCCGATGGCTCAGTGATGACCCGTGTAACGCCTGACGGCTCGGCCAAAGCCCGCGTGGCAGTTGCCGTCATGGCCGATGAAACCCTGACCGACAGCCAGCTGATTGCCCTGAGCCAGGGCGGCTCGGCGCAAATCGTTCAAGTGATCCTGCCAAAGGATGACTGCAAGCTGCAGGAACAAGCGCTGCAAAGCGCCCTGGCCCAGCTGAAAGGCCCGGCGACCCTGGTCAGCGGCATCGGCCCTGGCGCTGCGCTCGCCTGGCGCTGGCTGGCCACCCAGAACGACGACAAGGCCAATGCCATCTCGGTAGGCTTTGCACTGACACAGGAAGGCTGCAAGGACCCGCTGCCGAAGACCTCCGCCCACGGCAACTGGCTGGTGGCGTGGAACGATAACCCTGACGATGAAAGTGCCAGTTTCGTACGCGACACACCGCGCGCGACGACCAGCATCAGCGACTACGACATTCATTACCCGCAAGTGCTGAACAACGAACTGCGCAAGCAGTTGGTGGGTTCGGACAACGGCGGTCTGGCGATTCCGGTGGTTGAAGTGCCGGCGGGCCAAGCCAAGGACACCGTCACCCTGTTCCTCTCCGGTGACGGCGGCTGGCGTGACCTGGACCGCGACGTGGCCGGTGAAATGGCCAAGATCGGTTACCCGGTGGTCGGCATCGACACCCTGCGCTACTACTGGCAGCACAAGACCCCGGAACAAAGCGCCAAGGACCTTACCGAGCTGATGCAGCACTACCGTCAGAAATGGGGCACCAAACGCTTCGTACTGACCGGTTACTCTTTCGGCGCCGACGTACTGCCGGCTATTTACAACCGCCTGCCGGACAGCGAACAACAGCGCGTAGACGCGATCATTTTACTGGCGTTTGCACGCACCGGCAGCTTTGAGATCGAAGTGGAAGGCTGGTTGGGCAACGCGGGCAAAGAAGCCGCCACCGGCCCGGAAATGGCCAAGCTGCCAGCTGACAAAGTGGTGTGCATCTATGGCGCCGAAGAAGTCGACGAGAGCGGTTGCACCGACAAAACCGCCGTTGGTGAGGCGGTGAAGCTGCCCGGCGGGCATCACTTTGATGAGAACTACCCGGCGCTGGCACAGCGGTTGGTGGACATCATTGTGAAGCATCAGGCCAAGGATAAAGCCGAGTAATTCCCAGCCACCCACACAAAAAATGTGGGCCTCCATGGGAGCTGGCTTGTGTGGGAGCTGGCTTGCCTGCGATAGCGACACCTCGGTTTTTCAGTTAAACCGAGGTGTTGCTATCGCAGGCAAGCCAGCTCCCACATTTGCTTTTGTGGTGTGGTTAAGAGCTAGCGCGGTTCGATGTGCGCAATCATCAACTGCACGGTTTCATTGCCTCGAAACTCGTTCACGTCCAGTTTGTAGGCCAATTCCACCCACTTCACCGTCGGGTTCGGCCACACCTCGCGGTCCACCCCAAACGCAATGCCATCCAGCTTCACCGACCCGCATTCGCTCTTGAGCACCACCTTCAAGTGCCGCTCGCCCACCACACGCTGCTCCACCAACTGAAACACCCCGTGAAACAACGGCTCGGGAAAGTGCTGCCCCCACGGCCCGGCATGTCGCAATGCGCGCGCCAGTTCCAGGTGAAACTCTTCGACTGCCAACGTGCCATCGGTCAGCAACCGCCCGGTGAGGTCCTCTTCGCGCAGCTGCCGACGCACTTCGGCATCAAAGGCCTCAGCAAACAGCGGGAAATTTTCCTCGGGCAATGTGAGGCCGGCTGCCATGGCGTGACCGCCGTACTTGGCGATCAGGTTGGGATGCTGGCTCGCGACCACCGCCAGGGCATCACGGATGTGAAAACCCTGCACAGAGCGTCCTGAGCCCTTGAGCAAGCCATCACCGGCGTCGGCAAAGGCGATGGTCGGACGGAAATAACGCTCTTTCATGCGCGACGCCAGAATCCCGATAACGCCCTGGTGCCATTCCGGGTCGAACAGGCACAAACCGTACGGCATCGATTCCACCGGCAAGTCCTTGAGCTGGGCAAGCGCTTCGCGCTGCATGCCCTGCTCGATGGATTTTCGGTCCTGGTTCATGCCATCCAGTTGTGCAGCCATTTCCCGCGCGGCGGCAACGTCGGTGGTGAGCAGGCATTCGATGCCCAGGCTCATGTCATCCAGGCGCCCGGCAGCGTTGAGCCTTGGCCCGAGGATAAAGCCGAGGTCGGTGGAGGTGATACGTGCGTGGTCGCGCTTGGCGACTTCGAGGATCGCCTTGATCCCGGGCCGCGCACGACCGGCGCGAATACGCTCCAGGCCTTGATGGACCAGGATGCGGTTGTTGGCGTCCAGAGGCACCACGTCGGCAACGCTGCCCAGGGCGACCAGGTCGAGCAACTCGCCGATGTTCGGCTGCGGCGTGTTCTCGTACCAACCGAGGCTGCGCAACCGCGCGCGCAGGGCCATCAGCACGTAAAAGATCACGCCCACGCCGGCCAGTGCCTTGCTTGGGAATGCACAGCCAGGTTGGTTCGGGTTGACGATGGCATCTGCGGCCGGCAACTCGTCGCCGGGCAAGTGGTGGTCGGTGACCAGCACTTGCAGCCCCGCCGCCTTCGCCGCCGCCACGCCTTCGACGCTGGAGATACCGTTGTCCACGGTGATCAGCAACTGCGGCTCTCGTTGCAGCGCCACCGCGACGATTTCCGGGGTCAGGCCGTAGCCATATTCGAACCGGTTGGGCACCAGATAGTCGACATGCGCCGCGCCGAGCAAACGCAGGCCCAGGGTGCCCACGGTGCTGGCTGTGGCGCCATCGGCGTCGAAGTCACCAACGATCAGGATGCGCTGGCGCTGTTCCAGGGCCGTCACCAAAAGGTCCACCGCCGCATCGATACCCTTGAGCTGCTGGTAAGGAATCAGCCGCGCCAAGCTCTTGTCCAGCTCGGCTTCGGACTGCACCCCGCGTGCGGCGTAAAGACGGGTCAACAGCGGCGGCAATTCACCAAGAAACGGCAGGACAGCAGGCAACGGGCGAGGATCGATACGCATGGGGTGACGAAAGCTTCTCTTCTGATGAGGCGGTTAAACACAAATTCTGCACACAACACAGATCAACTGTGGGAGCAGACAAGCCAGCTCCCACACACACTAATTCCTACGGCTTTAATCGCGCTCGCCGACCAGCCACTGCAACTGCACTTCATGCTGGCCACGGTCGTCGGTGACGAAAATCGTGCCTTCACTGATCATCACGTCCCACTTGATAACCCGCGGCATATCCTTGGCCAGGGTCTCGAGGATTTCCTGCGGCACCGCGGCGATGTGCACGTTCTTCAGGTTATTCGCGACCGGCACTACTTTGCCTTCCCACACGCGCAAGCTGCCATACGCCAACAGGCTGGTGCGCTCGGTACGGCGCGAGCACCAGGTCAGGCGGTCGGCGTCGGGCTGGCCGACTTCGATCCAGTGCAGCACCCGATCATCCAGGCTTTTTTCCCACAGGGCTGGTTCGTCTACATCTGACAGACCACGACCGAACGCCAGTTGCTCGTTGTAAAACAGGGCGTAAGCCAGCAGACGCACCGTCATGCGCTCTTCGGTTTCCGAAGGATGGCGGGCGATGGTCTGTTTGACGCTCTCGTACACCGAACGGTCGAGGTCGGTAAGGTTGAGTTCAAACTTGTAGGTCGTGGACGGCTGGGCCATGAACGGGCTTCTAAAGACAGGGAAAGGCGGCCAGTCTAACCGATGGCGAGGGCATTCAACGAATACTGCGCTGCATCATCCTTATCCCTGGACGTCTCGCCTATGTTAAAAGGCATCCACCACTGCCCTGCTCTCACCAAGGATCCTCATGTCGTTTAACGCCAAACCGCTTGCCGGCCTGAAAGTCATCGAACTGGGCACCCTGATCGCCGGCCCTTTTGCGTCACGCATCTGCGCCGAATTCGGTGCCGAGGTAGTCAAGGTCGAATCCCCGGACGGCGGCGACCCATTGCGCAAGTGGCGCAAGTTGTATGAAGGCACGTCACTGTGGTGGTTCGTGCAGGCGCGCAACAAGAAATCGCTGACCCTGAACCTCAAGCACCCGGACGGTTTGGCGATTCTCAAGCAGCTGCTGGCGGACGCCGACATCCTGATCGAGAACTTTCGGCCCGGCGTGCTGGAAAAACTCGGCCTGAGCTGGGAAACCCTGCACGCGCTGAACCCCAAGCTGGTGATGGTGCGCCTGTCGGGCTTCGGCCAGACCGGGCCGATGAAGGACCAGCCGGGCTTCGGCGCGGTGGGTGAGTCCATGGGCGGCTTGCGCTATATCACCGGTTTCGAAGACCGCCCGCCGGTGCGCACCGGGATTTCCATCGGCGACTCGATTGCGGCGTTGTGGGCAGTCATCGGCGCGCTGATGGCGCTGCGTCACCGCGAAGTTAACGGCGGGCTTGGCCAAGTGGTGGATGTGGCGCTGTACGAAGCCATCTTCGCGATGATGGAAAGCATGATCCCCGAGTTCGATGTGTTCGGTTTTATTCGCGAGCGCACCGGCAACATCATGCCGGGCATTACGCCGTCATCGATCCATACCAGCGCCGACGGCAAACACGTGCAAATCGGGGCAAATGGCGACGCGATCTTCAAGCGATTCATGCTCGCCATCAACCGCGAGGACTTGGCCAACGACCCTGTACTTGCCAGCAATGACGGGCGCGACAGTCGTCGTGATGAGTTATACGGCGTGATTGATCGCTGGGTGAACTCGCTGTCGCTGGATCAAGTGATCGAGGCACTGAATAAAGCCGAAGTCCCCGCCAGCCGCATCTACAGCGCCGAAGACATGCTGGGCGACCCGCAGTTTCTGGCCCGTGAGATGTTCCTCAAAGCACAACTGCCGGGTGGCAAGGACTTCAAGATGCCGGGGATTGTGCCCAAACTCTCGGACACGCCCGGCAGCTGTGAATGGGTCGGGCCGCAATTGGGCGAACACAACGCAGTGGTGCTCAATGCGTTGGGCTACGACACGGCAGCCATCACCCGCTTGCGCGAGGATGGCGCGATTTGAGGGCTCGTCGTACCCGCCGCTGGTTGATTGAGCTGTGTATTGCCACCGTGATGGCAGGAGGCTGGCCGCTGTCGGCAAATGCCCAGCCAACGCTGATCTGGTTGGTGCGCGACCTACCGCCGGTCACCATCGTCGAAGGCCCGCAAAAAGGCCAGGGAGTGCTCGACCAGCTGTTACCGATACTCAGCGCGCACTTGCCGGAGTACCGCCACGAAGTGATGCACGTCAATCGCGCCCGTGGCATTCAGATGCTGCGTGCCGCGTCCCTGACGTGCGACCCTTCGCTGCTGTGGACGGAGGAACGCGCCAAGTACGTGATTTTTTCCACTCAGGCATTCGCCGTGGCCAGTAATGGGGTGAGTCTGCGACGCAGGGATCAAGCGACCATGGCACCGTTTATTGACGAGGGCCAGTTTGACCTGCAAGCCTTTCTGCGCGCCCACACTGCGCGGGTTGGTGCAACCGCTGAACGCAGCTACGGCCCGGTGATCGATGAGCAGCTCAAGCACGCCGACCCACGCACACTGGCCTTGCATTATGGCAATGACGCCCTTGGCAGCCTGCTGCAAATGCAGCGACTTGGGCGCCTGGAGGCGGTATTGGGTTATGCGCCCGAAATTCGCTATCACGCTTTGCAACAAGGCATCGACACAGCCGACCTGGCGTTCTATCCCATCAAGGGAACAGCGCCTTACCAGCGCACGCACATCGGTTGCTCGAACACGCCTGAAGGCCGCCAGGCCTTGCAGCGAATCGACCGGGCGCTGCGCGACATCCCGCAACAACAGTTGCAGCAAGCCTACGGGGCATGGCTGGACCCGGTGATGCGCGAGCGCTATCTGCGCGACAACCCGACCTTATTCAGGGACGCTGCAGAGCCGTGACAAATCCCAGGCAAAAGAAACCCCGAAGAGTGGGGAGACACTTCGGGGTTAAACGTGGCCAACAAAGACCAGTACAGCAAGCCACAATCACCGGAGCACAATGTTTGCTCTTGCTGTTAAAAAATCTGACCGGCCATGCTGTAGGAAGTTTCCGAGACTAAATAATTCTTCACGCGCTCGCTGCGCTGCGGGTCAGGGCAGCGTTGCGCAGTGCCGCAATAACCGAGGGTTCCAGGCGCCCTTCGGCAATTTTCAAATCGCGCAGCAGGCAATCCACCACATCCACCAATACGCGTTTATCCATCAATTGCGCCTGGTCGACTTCACGTTCGACCACGATAGCGCCAGCGGGACTCTTCACGGTCACCAGGCACTCGCCCCGCACGCCGGAGGTGGTCAGCGTAACCTGATAAGGGCTCAGTGCTTCTTCGAGCAATAGGCTGATACTTTCCATCTCGATCACCACTCAATAGTTCGGGAACAATCGTTTCAACGGGAGCTGCTTCTATCCTAAGTGACTGGTTCTGACGTAGGAAAGTTCGCTTTATCGTCTTTATGGGTTCGTCAGGGGGTGACGTAATCCAGCATGCGCTTGCAACATGACAACCAAAAAACGGCGCACATAACTGCTTACTCAATGGGCGACGGTTTTGGGGGTTGTTGGAGGCCGCGGCCGAGTGTGACTCCTATACTCGGTGAGTGCTGGTCATGCTGCCAGGCAGAGATGAGCGCCTGTCAAATGGCCCTAATTGCGAAGGAGGACGATGATGGTGGAAAACAAAGAGCAACAGGCAACGATGGAGAAAATGAATGCTGATGTATGGCGCATTTATGCCGAGATATCACGCATGCAGGCTGAACAAGACAAACTCAAATCGGAATCCTTGAAGATAAACTGCGAGACGTTCTGGTACCCGGTGGCTATCGCGACAGGTTTCTATGCCGCTGTCGGCACCGTGATAGTGGTCGTGCAGAAGCTGTTCTCGTAACACTCGATCGGGCCGGCCAAAAACAAAAAACGCCGCTGACCCAGGGAAGGGAAAGCGGCGTTTTTATCTATACGGTTTGCCTTACAAAGGCTTACCCCGATTGCCATGCTGGCTCACAAACGCCTGCACAGCTTTAAGGTCATTGGCCAGTACTGTGCAACGCTCTTCGCGCTCGAACAGATCAGCCAAATGCTCCGGCAACTCCAGCGCTTTGCCAACACCCGCTTTCTCCACCGCTTCCGGGAATTTGACCGGGTGGGCGGTACCGAGAATCACCATCGGGATATCCAGGCTGCGACGGCATTCGCGCGCGGCCTTCACGCCGATGGCAGTGTGCGGGTCGAGCAGCTCGCCGGTCTGGGCGTAGACCTCAGCGATGGTTTCGCAGGTTTGCGCATCGTCGACGGCCAGGGAGTCGAACAACTTGCGGGTTTCGGTCCAGCGCTCTTCATCAACGCTGAAACCGCCACCGCTCTTGAAGTTATCCATCAAGCCGGCAATGGCCGCACCGTTGCGACCGTGCATGTCGAAGAGCAGGCGTTCGAAGTTCGACGAGACCATGATGTCCATCGACGGCGACAGGGTGGCGTGCAGGGTTTCCTTCACGTACCCATTGCCGCTCATGAAGCGGTGCAGGATGTCGTTACGGTTGGTGGCGACGATCAACTGGTTGATCGGCAGGCCCATGTTGCGTGCCAGGTAACCGGCGAAGATATCGCCGAAGTTGCCGGTCGGCACCGAGAACGACACCGAGCGCGCCGGGCCGCCCAGCTGCAGCGAGGCGTGGAAGTAGTAGACGATCTGGGCCATGATTCGCGCCCAGTTGATCGAGTTCACCGCGACCAGACGCGTGCCTTTGAGGAAGCTCTGGTCGGCGAAGCTGTTCTTGACCATTTCCTGGCAGTCATCGAAGTTGCCTTCGATGGCGATGTTGTGGATGTTTTCACCAAAAATGGTGGTCATCTGGCGACGCTGCACTTCCGACACACGCTTGTGCGGGTGCAAAATGAAAATGTCGACGTTTTCACAGTGCTTGCAGCCTTCGATGGCCGCCGAGCCGGTGTCACCGGAGGTGGCGCCCATGATCACCACGCGCTCGCCGCGCTTTTGCAGCACGTAATCGAGCAAGCGACCCAGCAGTTGCAGGGCGAAGTCCTTGAACGCCAGGGTCGGGCCGTGAAACAGCTCCAGGACCCATTCGTTACCGTTCAGTTGGCGCAATGGGGCAATGGCGTTGTGGGAAAACACGCCGTAGGTTTCTTCCAGAATTTTTTTGAAGTCTGCATCCGGAATGCTGCCGGTGACGAACGGGCGCATCACCCGGAACGCCAGCTCGTGGTAAGGCAGGCCAGCCCAGGAAGCGATTTCCTCCTGGGTAAAACGTGGCAGGTTTTCCGGCACGTACAGGCCGCCGTCAGTGGCAAGGCCTGCCAGCAAAACGTCTTCGAAATTCAGGGCCGGTGCCTGGCCGCGGGTGCTGATGTAACGCATGACTGGCTCCTCTAAAACATTCTCGAACAGATGCCGCCGCACGCACGGGGCCTCTGGAACAGATCGGTTAGTTCAAGTGCTCGACGCGGATACGCACCACCGGGCCGACCACGCCTTGCAAGGCTTCGAGGGCGGCGATGGCGTCGTTCATGTGCTGTTCAAGCACGCGGTGGGTCAGCAGGATCATCGGCACCTGGCCGTTTTGCTCCTCGACTTCCTTCTGCATGATCGATTCGATGTTAATACCGCGCTCCGAAAGGATGCTCGCCACCTGCGCCAACACGCCCGGATGGTCCTGGGCCTGAATGCGCAAGTAGTAAGCGCTTTCACAGGCTTCGATCGGCAGGATCGGGTGGGCCGACAGCGAATCCGGCTGGAAGGCCAGGTGCGGCACGCGGTTTTCCGGGTCGCTGGTCATGGCGCGAACCACGTCAACGAGGTCGGCGATTACCGACGACGCGGTCGGCTCCATGCCGGCACCGGCACCGTAGAACAGGGTCGAACCGGCAGCATCACCGTTGACCATTACCGCGTTCATCACGCCATTGACGTTGGCGATCAGGCGGTCAGCCGGGATCAGCGTCGGGTGCACACGCAACTCGATACCGGCCGGGGTGCTGCGCGCAACACCGAGGTGCTTGATGCGGTAGCCCAGAGCTTCGGCGTAGTTCACGTCAGCAGTGGTGAGTTTGGTGATGCCTTCGGTGTAGGCCTTGTCGAACTGCAGCGGGATACCAAAGGCGATGGACGCCAGGATGGTCAGCTTGTGCGCTGCGTCGATGCCTTCCACGTCGAATGTCGGGTCGGCTTCGGCGTAACCCAGCGCCTGGGCTTCGGCCAGCACGTCTTCGAAGGTACGGCCCTTCTCGCGCATTTCGGTGAGGATGAAGTTACCGGTGCCATTGATGATGCCGGCCACCCAGTTGATGCGGTTGGCGGACAGGCCTTCACGAATCGCCTTGATCACCGGGATACCGCCAGCAACCGCCGCTTCGAACGCCACGATCACGCCCTTCTCGCGCGCCTTGGCGAAGATCTCGTTGCCGTGCACGGCGATCAGCGCCTTGTTCGCGGTGACCACATGTTTGCCGTTCTCGATGGCCTTGAGCACCAGCTCGCGGGCCACGGTGTAGCCGCCGACCAGCTCGATGACGATATCGATTTCAGGGTTGGTTGCTACTTCGAAGACATCGTTGATAATCGCAATACCGGTCGTTTGGAACTGAGGCTTTGGCGAACGCGTGGCAATTTGCGCCACTTCAATCCCACGGCCTGCGCGGCGGGAAATTTCTTCAGCATTACGCTGAAGTACGTTAAAGGTGCCGCCACCGACGGTCCCTAACCCACAGATGCCTACTTTGACCGGTTTCACTGAAGAACTCCCCATGAAACGGCCGACGCTAGGTCGGCCGTGGAAAACAGCCGCACAACTGCGGCTTTCAATTAATGGCCCGTCGACTGTTCAGCGGGCCATGATCGTCAAAGCTTCGACGATGCTGGTTTATTTGGCACTCAGCGCCAGTTTGGCAACTTGTGGTGCCGGCTGGTAGCCCGGAATCACCTGGCCGTCAGCCAAAACGATGGCCGGTGTACCGTTCACGCCAATGGACTGGCCGAGGGCGAACTGCTTGGAAACCGGATTGGCGCACTTGGCGGCCTTGATTTCCTTGCCATCGACCATCTTGTCCATGGCGGCTTTCTTGTCGGCCGAGCACCATACGGCTTGCAACTGCTCGTCACCCGGCGAACCGAGGCCCTGGCGCGGGAACGCTACGTAGCGTACTTCAACGCCGAGCTTGTTCAGCGCAGGCACTTCGGCGTGCAGCTTGTGGCAATACGGGCAAGTGGTGTCGGTGAACACGGTGATGTGGGTCTTGGTTTCGCCGATGGCCGGGTACACCACGGTTTCAGCCACGGGGATACCATTGATCAGCTTCGACACGCCCAGGCGCTCCGCCTTCTCGGTCAGGTTGACCGGCTTGCCGTCTTTCAATTGAAACAGGTAACCCTGAACGATGTACTGGCCGTCGGCGCTGGCGTAAAGCACACGGCTGCCCTTGAGTTTGACTTCATACAGGCCGGCCATCGGGCTGGCGCTGATGCTCTCGATCGGGGTATCGAGCTGCAGGGCGGCCAGGCTCTTGCGGATGGTCTGCTCGGCGGCGTCATCAGCGACAACAAAGGTGGAAACCAACGCAATCGCTGCGGCGGCAATAATCTGGGTCAAGCGCATGGGAACTCCTGAAGGCAGATGCAGGGACGGGAAGGAACACCGCTTGGAAACACAGGCCAGGACCGTCCCCTTTGCTAACCGGCAAAGCCTACCACAGTTGGGCGCAGGGGCAGCCTGTGGCGGGCTAATTTGACCTTTTACCGGATGTTTTCAGCCCCGTGGGTGATGCTTGGCGTGCATATCCTGCAAGCGTGCCCGCGCCACATGGGTGTAGATCTGGGTTGTGGATAAATCACTGTGGCCGAGCAACATTTGCACCACGCGCAAATCCGCACCGTGGTTGAGCAAATGGGTGGCAAACGCATGGCGCAACGTGTGCGGCGACAGGCTCTTGCCGATGCCTGCGACCTTTGCCTGATGCTTGATCCGATGCCAGAACGTCTGGCGAGTCATCTGCTCACCGCGCAGGCTCGGAAACAGCACATCGCTGGGCCGCCCACCGAGCAATTCACTGCGGGCGTCGCGCATGTAGCGCTCGACCCATACAATCGCCTCCTCCCCCATCGGCACCAGCCGCTCCTTGCTGCCTTTGCCCATCACCCGCAGCACACCCTGGCGCAGATTGACCTGCTCCAGGGTCAGGCTGATCAGTTCGGTCACGCGCAGGCCGCAGGCGTAAAGCACTTCAAGCATGGCACGGTCACGCTGGCCGATGGCTTCGCTCAAGTCGGGGGCAGCGAGCAACGCGTCCACGTCAGCTTCCGACAGGGATTTGGGCAACGGCCTGCCGAGTTGCGGCATGTCGACTTGCAGGGTCGGGTCGAGCGTGATCAGTTTTTCCCGCAGCAAGTAGCGATAAAAGCCACGCACACCCGAGAGGAATCGCGCTGTGGAGCGGGGTTTGTAGTTCTGCTCCAGCCGCCAGGCCAAATGGTCAAGAATCAGTTCGCGACCGGCGTTGATCAGTTCGAGGTTTTTTTCCTGCAGCCAGCCGTTGAACAGGGCCAGGTCACTGCGATAGGCCTGGCGGGTGTTGTCTGACAGGCCCTTTTCCAGCCACAGGGCGTCGAGGAAGCGGTCGATCAGAGGGTGGTCAATGGCGGGCATGGGGGCTCAAGCTGATTATTGGGGGTACTGGTAGATCCTATCGCAGGCAAGCCAGCTCCCACATTAGTTTGTGATCAACAACAATCTAATGTGGGAGCTGGCTTGCCTGCGATAGCCGCAACTCGGTTCAGGATCAGTCAACAAACCCTGGTAGCACCGGCACCGGACGTTTATCGGCATCGATTGCCACAAAGCTGAACACACCCTGGATCGCCCGCTCACGACCATCAGCGCTCATGCTTTCCACAAACACTTCCACCTCAACCTTGAGGCTGGTATTGCCGACTTTGATCACACGACCAATCAGCTCAACAATGGAACCGGCGGGGATCGCATGATTAAAGTCGATGCGATCAGTAGAAACCGTTACCAGTGGCAGGCGGCAGAAACGCGTGGCGGTGATAAACGACACTTCGTCCATCCACGCCAATGCAGTGCCACCAAACAAGGTGTTGTGATGGTTGGTGGTCGGCGGGAACACAGCCTTGGTCACATGGGTGACGGACAAATCAGTGCGGCGCTGGATTTCTTCGAGGCGGGTGGTCATGGACAAGTACCGGCAAATAGACAAATTTCAGGCACAAAAAAGCAGCCCGTAGGCTGCTTTTTTCTGCATCGGGAAGCTGGACTTAAGCCAGTTTTTCCTTGATGCGAGCTGCTTTACCGGACAGGTCACGCAGGTAGTACAGCTTGGCTTTACGTACGTCACCGCGACGTTTAACGGCCATGCTGTCGATTTGCGGGCTGTAGGTCTGGAAAGTACGCTCTACGCCAACACCGTTGGAGATTTTACGAACAGTGAAAGCACTGTTCACACCACGGTTACGCTTGGCAATTACAACGCCTTCGAACGCTTGCAGACGCGAACGGTCGCCTTCCTTCACTTTCACCTGAACGACAATAGTGTCGCCCGGGGCAAAGGTAGGGATTTCTTTGGTCATCTGCTCTGCTTCGAGTGCAAGGATGATTTTGTTAGTCATGCTGTGCTCCTAAGGTAAGTCAATGGACCTACCATCGATACGTTGTTAACTATCGTCCCGCCCGAGGATGTATTCCTCGAGCAGCTTCTTCTCTTCTCCAGAAAGCGAGCGGCTTTCCAGAAGATCGGCGCGTCGTTCATAGGTCCGACCAAGGGACTGCTGTAAACGCCAACGCCGGATGTGTGCGTGATTGCCACTTAGCAA